>DJOI01000064.1:3991-11236 GCA_002439605.1 Candidatus Segatella mututuai
AACCATTAGATGAATCGACCAAGACTTGCACTCACGAAACTCAGCTTGCGGAAGGTGGGGGATTCGAACCCCCGGTACGGTAAACCCGCACGTCAGTTTAGCAAACTGGTGGTTTCAGCCACTCACCCAACCTTCCTTGTCGGACTTGTCAACCGAACGCAAGCATCATTTCTGAAATGCGAGTGCAAAGGTAACGCTTTTATTTTATTCCACCAAATTTTTCGACAATTATTTTTCCTTTATCCTAATTTTCCCCTGTAAACTGCCCTAAGAAGTAGATAGAGCCGCTACGCACATCTGTTATCATATATACGAAAGGATGGTCGGCATGAAACACCACCCTGCGTGGCTCTGGCTGCAAGGAAGTCAGCATAACGGCAGCTGCAGTCACGGCAGCAGCCTTGGTGCCCTCTTCGCTCACCTCTATCTTCGCCTTCTGAAGCATCTTGGAAACATAGACATTGCCCTCGGCAAACTTGCTGAAATCGGCTCTGCTGGAATCAAACATGGCAGGAGCACCCAACTTGCTGACAATATCGTTGAGCGGGAGTTCCAACTCGGTGGTGAAACGTGGCAACTTCAGGTCTACCACACATTCCTCCATCTGCCTGTTGACGGCAGACAACTTTTCTGCATCGAGCGATTTCATCATCTCGTCGATTGACTTGCCGGCATGAGGCAGCAAGACCGTCATCGCATAGGTGGTGCCATTGCCATAAGGCAGGTTGACGGCAGAGAACACATCATTGTCGGCAAAGAAATACTTGCCGGAACGGTGCATCATATTCACGCGCTTGATGTCGCGGGTATATCCCTTGAAGTTTTCCTGCTTGGTCTCACTCTTATCGAATTTCTTTTTCCAGCTTCCATTAAAGTAGATGGCATTCATGACGTAAGAGATGGCACTGGCATCCACCTGGTCGATGATGGTAGGAATCATACCGTCGGTGTGCTTCTTGCACCAGTCGTTGATATGGGCTGTCGTCTTGCTGCTTTCGAAGTCAAGACGCTCTATTCCTGCCTGATAGTTGGCAGACACCGTCTGGACAAAAGCATCCTTCAAGGCATAATGCTTGTTGAGCGCTATATAGTTGGCTATATTGACCGTGGTGGAAGGATCGGCTTTGGCGGCATACTGCATCATGCTGCGACTAAGGGCATTCAGATCGTCGAGGGTCATATCGCCCTCACATCCCAAAGTCTTCAGAATCTCCTGTTGGGTTTGTCCGTCGGCACCATTGGCAAGCATCCCCATGAGGAAAGTAAGACTCAGAGGAGAGATGACTTTGGAGTCGAAGCCCGACACCTGTGAGAAGAAATTGAGCGCAAACTGATTGTTTCTCCTGACAAATGCCTGCTGGGCATCAGAAAGAATGAGATATCCAGAGTCCATATTCCTCGCATCTTCCTTCGTAATCTTCACACTGTTGGTACCAACATGCACTTGGTCTTGTGCTTTCTTGCTTGTGCTGCAAGATGTGGCCAGTGCCATTGACATGGCAGCAAGAGCCACTGTTGTCATTTTCTTGTCCATAATCTCTTATTTGTTGTTTTGTATCTGATTAAACGTCAATCTGATATAATCATTGCACGCCAGACATGGCTTTTAACCGACATTAACGAAAAAAGGGCAAAAGAATGTACAACACTCCCCCACCCTTTTTATCTATTTATCTTTTTACTCCTGCGCCTTTACTCGGCTGGACAGACAAACTTATCACCTGTCTGCTTGATGAGCTCCTTGGCATATTTCTCCGGATAGCCAGGACGAGCCACCTTTGCACCCAAACCTTCAGGGGTGCGCACGAACTTGCCGTCCTTGGTAGTCGGCTTGACAATCATGTCGTTGTATTTCACCACCATGAAGGTAAAGAGTTGCTTCCAGCGAGCCAACATCTGCTGCGCCTTCTCGATGCCATAATCGTTGAGATACTTCATTGCCTGCTGTGGATTCTTGGCATACAAATCCTGCGCTTTCGCCTCAACCTCCTGTTGGGCAGCAAAATAACTGTTGTCCAGACTGTCACGTACCTCCTTCAAGGAAGGGAACATCTGGCTGTAACGAGGATAGACCATGTTGCTCACCATGTTGCACACCCAATAGGCATTCTTGTCGCTGAAAGTCACGGCATCAGCTCCAGGAGTGTTGTAGCACTCTGGCTGAACCGTAGAAGAACAATAGATCGGAGTAAAAGCCACCATGTTGGCATCGTCGTTGCCAAACCACAGCACACCGCCAATCTCACGTGGCAACCAAGATCGCATCTGGCTCACATAGACAAAACCGCTCTGTTGTGTGCTGGTAGGACGCTCGTTGAAACATTGCTTGCCATCCACCTTGAACATCAAAGGTGTTGGTCGATAAGGCATCTGCCAAATGCCGCCGCCGAGGTCATCTCCATCAGCCACGGACAAAGGTGTACCCTCGTAATGGTCGCGCATGCAAGCCTCCACGTCCTGCACACTCACCTTCTTGTCTGGCACTACCCAAAGTGGCATATCCTCTGCCTTGGGATCCTTGCCAAGAGCCCAAGGCAAGTAACGACTCATGTCCTTGAAATGATTGAAGAAAGCCCAGGCACGAGCATCGCAGAAGCGACGACCAGAAAAGTCTGGTTTGGCATACGCCATTTTCCATGAGAAGTCGGCATCCTTGCCAGTAAACCACCCCTTGCTGCGAGCAAAAGCCACCACATCCTTGGCAAACATTACATTCTTCTTATCCTTCATGTTGAACTTGCCGATACGGCTCTGGTTGGCATGGGCACAGATGGCATCGTCTGGAATGCGCTGGGCCACCCAGACCACGCCCTTTGAGCCAGGTCCCTTGCCCATCATCTCCATGATCCAAGCCTCGTTAGGGTCGCAGATGGTGAAGGTCTCGCCCTCAGAATTGTAACCGTAAGTCTCAGCCAAAGTCGTCATCACCTTGATGGCCTCACGAGCTGTCTTGGAACGCTGCAAGGCAAGATAGATGAGGGAACCGTAGTCGATGATACCCGTGGAATCGACCATCTCCTCACGACCACCATAAGTAGTCTCGCCTATCGTCACCTGATACTCGTTGATATTGCCGATGACATTATAAGTCTCAGCTGCCTCCGGAATCTCCCCATGATACTTGTTGGTATCCCAGTCGAAGATCTTTCGCATCTCTCCCTTGGCGTGCTTAGCGGCAGGAAAATGACAGAGGTTCTGAAACATGCCATAGTCGTCGGCACTGTAAGAACAGATGACAGAACCATCGACAGAAGCCTTCTTACCCACGATGAAATTGGTGCAAGCACCAGCATCCAATGTACAGCCCATTATAGCAGCCAACAAGGCCGAATAAAAAATCTTATTCATATATTTTATACCTTATTATAATATAACAAAGGAGTTAGAAAGAAATCCTAACTCCTCCTATTTGATTCGTGAAAAACATCTAAATTTCCACTCTCCATTCTTCAACTCTTCACTTTTACTCGCAAGCCTTAAAACTCATATCAAGACCCTTAACACTATGTGTCAAAGCACCTACGGAGATGAAATCAACTCCCTGCTCGGCATAGTCGCGGATGGTATCATAAGTGATGCCACCAGAAGACTCCATCTCATACTTGCCCGCGATCATGTCAACCGCCTTCTTTGTATCAGGCACAGAGAAATTGTCGAGCATGATGCGATTGACGCCTCCGTGCTTCAACACCCGATCGAGCTCATCGAAACTACGAACCTCTATCTCAATCTTCAAGTCGAGTCCTTTTTCCTTTAGATATGCGTGACAGCGGTCGATGGCATTGTCAATGCCACCAGCGAAATCTATGTGATTGTCCTTCAACAGAATCATATCAAAAAGACCGATACGATGATTCATGCCACCCCCAATCTTGACGGCCTGCTTCTCAAGCATACGCATACCAGGTGTTGTCTTACGTGTATCGAGAACATGGGTTTTTGTTCCCTCCAAGCGCTTTACATACTTGGCTGTCATGGTGGCTATACCACTCATGCGCTGCATGATGTTGAGCATCAATCGTTCTGTCTGGAGCAAGGAACGAGTTTTACCTTCCACCACCATGGCGATGTCGCCTTTTTTCACGGGAGTTCCGTCCTGGATGAGCACTTTCACCTTCATGGTAGGGTCGAAACGTGCAAACACCTTCTTGGCTATCTCCACGCCTGCCAAGATGCCGTCTTCCTTAATCAGCAAATGGCTTTTGCCCATAGCATCCTCAGGGATGCAACAGAGGGTGGTATGGTCACCATCACCAATATCCTCGGCAAAAGCCAAGTCTATCAACTTATCTTCCAATTGATCTACACTTAACATAATCTATTGTTTTATAGTTAATGATTACTCACAAATAATAACGTCTGCCTGCGCCACGGGATTCTATGTTCCCAACAGACGCCCACGATGGTAAGCCTTGAGATGGCCAGCTTCGTCTGCTTTTACCTCGATGACACCACCCAGCCATTCTGTCATAGGTTGTTCGTATAGAAAGGGAAAACTCCGTATCACAATGCCATCGTCAGACAACTCTACAATTCCCTGCTCTATGGTCGTTCCATCATACAGGAGAACTTGATGGGCAGCATATCTCTTCATTCCTTCTATCGCCTTAGCCGCCAACTACTATCTAATAGCTTTTACATCAGCCATTTCCATCTTTTTCAGTTCTCGTGGAACAAGAAGTTTCCTGTTGGCAGGAGCAGGCTTCAGAGGCATATCTGCCTTGCGGGCTGCTGGCTTTGGAGAAACAGACGCATCAGCTGGCTCCATGGATTCAGACGGGGCATTCACCTGAGACTTGCCCATACTGTCCTTGTCTGTCGGGGTGACATTCGGTGAGACAGTTATTGGCTGCAAAGGTTTCTTATGCATCTTTATCATGCGGATATGATCCAAGAACATCAACTTGAGCGTTGTTGCCGAGTTGAAATCGTTGGAGAAATCTCCACTATTGAGCAAGAAAAATCCCTTGACACTCTTGATGCCAAGCGTATCACGGTCTTCTACCTGCATGGAGTAATGCTGCGAACTCTGCACATGAACCACTTGCGAGGCTATACTGTCATTACTGAACTGAACGGCCAATACCGCCAATCCGTCACGAATACCATCCTGATAGATAAAGCGCGACTCAAAATCAAGCATGATGCAATCGCCCTTGTGGAAAGACGTGTCAGCCTTCACCTCAAAGTTGTAGTAGTTGAATGGTTTGGCTGTCACAAACACCATAGAACGCGCACCTCGCCAAATATTGGCTGTATCGCCAGAAGATGCCAACTCGCCAAAACGACTCTGGTCGCTGGCATCAGCTCCCAAAGATACCGCCTCGTCATTAAGACGATCGCCAAGATTCTTGTAGATGGTATACAACTTGTCGGTATGACGCATGTAATAAACCAGCGAGGAGTCGAATTCTGCCGAGGTTACACCATATTTGCGCAACACGGCATCCTTGTAGACAAACCGCTGTGTTTCATCACCACCCTCATTCTGCACCATGGCCAAAGCTATATGATAATCGTAAAGAATGTTCTCCATCTTGTCCTGCGACAACACATCATTGGGCAGACTTGGCTTGCAACCCGTAAGCGACATACAGAATACCGACATGACGAGGACAAACAGCAACAGAGTTTGCTTCATTTTTAGCATACCTTTTCCTCCTTCTTACCTAAAGCCTCCAACTCCTTGCGACAAAAGAGCAAGAGGGAAATAATCCCCACCGAAACACAAGAGTCGGCAAAGTTGAATACTGGGTCGAAAAAAGTAAACTCGTTTCCTCCCCAAAATGGAACCCAAGAAGGCCAGATAAACGTAAACAAAGGGAAACGGAACATATCAACAACCTTACCCAACATAAATGCGGAATAACCGGTGCCAAAAGGGACAAAATAGGCTGTATAGAACGGTGTGGAGGCTGTGAATATGAGACCATAGAACATGGAGTCTATCATATTCCCAATAGCACCTGTGGTAACCAAAGCTACCATATAGACATACAGAAGGCGATGAGAGCCCGCCTTGATGATACGGTGTAAATACCATATCAGAACAATAATGGCAACTGTACGCAACAAACTAAGAGTGAGTTTGTTGATAAACGACATTCCCCATGCCATGCCATTGTTCTCCACAAAATCTATAAAGAACCAATCGGTTACACGAACGGACTCACCAAGGTAAAAGTGGGTCTTGACATAAAGTTTAATCATCTGATCGATGACAAGCAATATCACCACCATTGCCATGACGAGCCATCCTGTATGAATTTTACATAGCTTCATTTATCAATGTTTTCTGGCTTGCTTAGAAGCGACACTCAATGTTGCATGTGGAACCGCACGGAGGCGCTCTTTAGGAATCAGTTCTCCCGTCTCGCGGTCGATACCATAAGTCTTGTTCTTAATACGCATGAGAGCGGCCTCCAGACCCAAGATGAATTTCTGTTGGCGTTGCGCCATTTGGATAATTTCCTCTTTACTCTGCGCCTCACTACCCTCTTCCAATGCCTTGTAAGTGGGTGACGTATCTATGATATCATTACTGTCCGAATGATTGAGCTGTGCCATCATTTCCTCATAGTTAGCGCGTGCCACTTTCAGTTTTTCGTTTATGATACCACGGAACTCTTCAAGCTCCTCGTCACTATATCTTTTCCTTTCACTTGCCATAGATATTAAGCATTAAGTTAATAAAAAGTAAGATTATATTTTCTCTACCAATATATTAAGATTGAAGCCATCAAACTCGATTTCGGTGCCAGCATTCTCGCAGATTTCGATGCTGTCTGCCAATACCTGGTCCTTTATGTAGTCTCCGAATGCTTCGATGGCAGCGTTAGTCTCCTCATGTGGAGCCACAGTAACCTTGATGCGGTCGGTAATCTCCAGGCCAGTCTCCTTGCGGAGGTTCTGGATACGGTTGATGAGCTCGCGAGCCATACCCTCCTTCTTCAACTCTGGAGTCAACTCCACCTCAAGAGCCACGGTCAAGTTGCCATCGTTTGATACGAGCCATCCTGGAATATCCTCTGAGATAATCTCCACGTCGGCCACGTCTACCACGGCTTCCTGTCCGTCTACGTTGAGGGTGATGTTGCCAGCCTTCTCGAAGGCAGCGATCTGGTCTTGGTCGAGGGCTGACATCTGGGCTGCCACGCCCTTCATCAACTTGCCAAACTTCTTACCCATCACTCTAAAGTTACACTTCACCTTCTTGACCAGGATGCCCTGACCCTCAATGAAGTT
>DJOI01000065.1:0-1675 GCA_002439605.1 Candidatus Segatella mututuai
CGTGCCTAAAGTGACCGCTTACAGTTGTGCCTGCCGAGACTCCGCTCGTGGTCAAGGGCACACAGCCTGTCGATTTCTATTTCTCAGCCGCCAGAGCCACCTGTGCGCCTCAAGGTGACTTGAGCGGAACGGCATTACGCATCGACACGCCTGCAGATGGGGCGGTGTATACCTTTGGGCGCGACAAGAACAACCTTTCTCTTTATGGACTGTTCAGATATGTGGCTGCAACCTTGCCGCCAGGAGTGGCTTATCTGGAGACTACCAGTGCTTCTTCGGCGAAGTATATATCCATGTCGTCAGAAGATGGGGAGACTACAGGTGTGCAACCGTCTGACTCGTGGCAAGAGAAGCCATCATCGGTTGTGAAACAGATGGATAACGGCAGATTGGTGATAAAGAAAGGGAACAAGAAGTACCTTTTAGACGGACGAGCAACAAGATGACAAGATAAAAATATAGGTAATTTCAAAGTAAAAAAATATAGCAAAAACATGGACAAAAAGAAAATTTATGTAAAGCCTGTTGTAATAGTGTTGCGGATGAAAACCACAGGCATGATGCTTGCTGGTTCTGATGAGGTTCAAGCAAAGGATGACCAATTTACCGAAGAGGCAGAATCAAAGCAGAATACGTTTGTCGATTGGGAAGAACATGATTCTTGGGAATAATCATGTATAACTTCGGAACTTGCTAAAGTTCAATAAAATAATCATCGATAAAAAATAAGACAATGAGAAAAATCATTTTTTCGCTTATCGCCCTTCTTATGGTGGTAAGCGGCAACGCACAGGTGATAAAAATTTATCAGAATGGTATACTTATCAATACCTATCAGAATACACCCGAAAACCATTATGTGGTAAAGTTTGCTGAAATGGGTGACCATGGCAATATTAACGGGCATGATTTTGTGGAGATAGGAGGACTGAAATGGGCTACGATGAATGTGGGAGCCACCACCGTGGCAGAACAAGGAGAGACGGCGTATGGTGACTTTTATGCTTGGGGCGAGACCGCAACTTATTATGATTCGTATACCGATACAGGTGTGAGCTGGATTAAGAATGCTACAGACACACATATTCCTGGTGATAAGTATAGTTATAATTGGATAAACTACAATGGTAATAAAGACGGTAAATTCTATGAGTGGGATCCTAAGCCCTATGGTGACAACTATGTGTTGGCCGGGGATTATGATGTGGCTAAAAAGAAATGGGGAAGTACCTGGCGCATGCCTACAATAGAAGAATTCAGAAAATTAATAGATGCCTGTGGTGGAGCTTCTGATAATTTCACGCCCAAGACAGTTCCCGAGAATGGCCTTATTACAGAGGGTGGAATCTACTGGGTTCCAGCTACAACTACTATTGATGGCTTTCCCTACCAAGTGGCAGGCGTGCTTTTTGTTGCAACAGACGACCCATACCAGCGGGTTTTCTTCCCTGCTGCTGGTAATATTCAGAAGACTTATCGTCATAGTGTAGGAACGCTTTGTACCTATTGGGCATCAACGTGCTATAGTGTTGACGTGTCTCATGCATATACGTTGTATCTTAATGAGAATGGAATAAAAAGAAACTCCATCTTGCAGCAGCGTTGGTATGGTTTTGCCGTGCGCCCTGTATCCGACTGATAATACGAGGTTATACAAAAGTAAAATAAGCCTGGA
>DJOI01000065.1:1724-8863 GCA_002439605.1 Candidatus Segatella mututuai
TCCAGGCTTATTTTACTTTTGTTTATTGTTTATGATGTAAAAATATATAAGAGTCCTTTTTGCTCTTGACTTTTAACCCTTTAAGATTTCCTCTGCTTCATCCTCTTCTTCGGCCACTTCTGCAGTAAGATGAGCCTTGAGTCTTGCAGAGCGCAACTGCTGGCGGAATACCAGACAAGTGGCAAAAAAATAGACACCAGTTTGTATCCAGAGAGCACGGAACTCCGTGAGAATGTCAGCAAGCGATGCGCCCATGCTGCTGATTCTGAGGAATCCCCTGATGCCGAATGTGGATGGGAAAACCCAGGAAATGCCTTGCCAAAAGGTGGGTATGTTGCTTAGTGGCCATGAAACTCCTGTCATAAAAAGTAATGGAACGGAGGTGAATACCACCAGGAGCATCACATTTTCGCGGTATCTTACCAGACATGAAAGCATCAGGCCGAAGAAGATGCACGATAAGATGAACGGGAGGAGGAACCCTAAGATGGTGGTCCACGTCACCATGGATACGAAGCCAAACAATTTCGGAATCACCAGTGCGAGGTACATCCCCATGACAGCATAAATCATGAAGTAGCATAGTCCCTTTCCAAAGACGATGCGGAAGATGCCTGCATAATGCTCGCTTATCGGTATCAGTTCCTTGTTTCTGTTCAGTTCCCTGGATGTTCCTGCTGCCATGCCGATTCCTAAGAGGAGTGTCTGCTGGAGGATGAGCATCAAGACTCCAGGCAAGATGGCGTTGCCATATCCGCCTGTAGTGTTGAATATTGGAACCTCGTCGAAAGCCAAAGGTTGGGTGGTAATCTCATCGTCTCGATTGGTGAAACCGCCCGACTGTGAAATTTGAATACCAGAGTTGATCTTGCTTGCCACGGCTTGGGCTGTCTGGTAGATGGCTTTATAGGTGAGCATCAGGCTCATGTCGGTATATACACTCACGTGGGCTTGTTCCCCTCGGTTCAGACGAGTGTCGAAATCTTGTGGAAAGTAGAGTATGCCATGTACGGCTTGCCTTTCTACCAGTTGCTTGGCCTCGTCGAGGCTGTTGCAATAATAGGTAGCCTTGGTGTCTGGTGCGGCATCGTAGTAGCGGATGAACTCTCTGGAGGAGTGACTGTGTGATAAGTCGACAATGGCAGTAGGCACCTCTCTCACTACCTCGTTATTGTAAATCCAAGAATAGAGCAGGGGATAACCCAAAGGCACAAGGATGCAAAACATCAAGACACCTTCGTCGCGAAACACATGGCGCATTTCTTGTCTCCAGATAAAACACATATCTTGCAAACCTCTGATAATCTTATTCAGTAAATTGCTATTTCTCATACGAAACAATTGTATTTTTCGTTATTTTCACCCTTCGTTCCTCGCAGTCATTTCCTGCCTATTTACAGGAAGTTATGGAAGATACTTATATACCAACATCGCCTTCTTGATGTTCCAGATGGTGAGAATCGGCAATGCCATGAAGAGTATTAGCGCTCCCCAATGCAAGACAGCTTCGCCCAAGGGGAATCCATTAAAGATGTTCATCTGATAAATCATATAATAATGTCGAAGCGGAAAAAGCTGTCCGATAGCCTCAATGGGAGTGTCCATGGAGAAAATGGGGTAGGTCGCGCCACAGATGGAGAAGCTTACCACCGCCCAAAGCGAGCAGATGCTCATCGACATGCGGAGCGACGGCATCAGCCCAAAGGCGAATATGCCAAAACATTGGCAAGCCAGCACGCTCGCCATGCCTAACAAGAGTATCGGCCATATGCCTCCTGGATGTGGAAATTTCAAGACGTAATAGATATAGAACTCGAAAGCATAGAAAATAATGAGGAAGATGAGCGTCTGTGGCAATATCTTGCCAGCGATGGCAATGTGTGGGTTGTTGTCGGCCATCCTCATCCATTGCTTGGCTCTTCCAAACTTCAGTTCAGTTCCTATGGAGTAAGGGGTAATCAAGAAGATGAACACCATAATGAGCCCAGGAACCATTACGCTGGAAAGATAGTAGTTGTAGTTGGCGTATGGGTTTCCTATCATGTGGAGGTCGATGGCTATCGGTTGCAAGAACGTGGCTATCTCGTCGGATGTCTTGCCCAAAGCCGACAGTTTCTGCATGCCTACTGCTGCCGAGCCTAAGGTGGATATTGTCTTGAGGTCGCGCATCAGCAGGCTGCCTGCTGCCAGTGAGACGCTGCTGTAGTAGAATGATATCTTGGGCTGGCTGGAAGTCATCAGGCCACTCTCTGTTCCCTTGGGAATCAGGAGAAAGGCATAAATCTCATTGCGTTGGATGGCCTTGCGGGCTTCGGCTACGTTCTCGTAGTGGGAGACAACCTTGGTGGTTTGGAAGGCATCGAGCCTATGGGCGAGCTGGCGTGATGTGGCAGAATGGTCTTGGTCTACTACGCCTACTGGCATGTCGGTAGGTACTCCTTCTTTCATCAAACTTGTGAAGAACAGAATGACGACAATAGGAAATATCACCATGCAAAAGAGGTAAATGGGATTCTTCCGCATGATGCCGCATTCGCGCAGGGCAATATGGTATAAGCTTTTAAACATGGATTCGTTGTTATGTGTTATAAAGCAAGAGAATTCTTCACTCTTCACTCTTCGTTCTTCACTTAATAATCAACGACATACCAGGGCGAAGGCCTTCCAACTTGGAAATGGGACGTGCCTTCACCTCGAAGGTCTTACGGTCGTAGTCGCCATTGTCCTTGGTGGCTTTCCATGTGGCAAAAGAACCTTGGTCTTTCAGATAATAAACTTTCATCTTGATATCTTTGCCGAAGGCTGGGACGAAAGCGGTAAACACGTTGCCCTTGTTGAGCCCCGCCAAGTGGTCTTCGCGTACATTGAATGTTCCCCACATATCGCTCATGATGGAGATGCTCATGATGGGTGAGCCAAGGCCTACCAATTCGCCAACCTTGGGGTAGACATTGCTTACTTCGCCTTCTACCTGTGCTATCTGTACGGTTTCTTTCAGTAAATTCTTCACTACGTCGACGGCACTCTTGGAGGCTTCTGTATTGCTGGCGGCTACTCGCTTCTCTTGTTCGCGGGCACCATTTTTCGCCATTTCGTACTGGCTCTTTGCCGCTTCTACCTGTGCTTCTGTAGCCTTGTAGGCTGCAAAGGCCTCGTCGCGCTTCTGTCCGCTGATTACCCCCTCGTCATATAGGTTCTGCATACGACGATAGGTCTTCTTGGCTATTTCGGCAGCTGCTATGGCTTGCTGATATAGCTGGTAGGCACCCTGGATTTGTTCCTTGCGGGCACCGGCGTCGGTCAAGTCTTTCATAGCCTCGGTGGCAGCGTTGGTGGCTTGCAGCATCTGTTCTTGCGATTTCATCTCAGGCACTTCAAGGATGGCGAGGGTGTCGCCCACATGCACATAGTCGCCTTCCTTGACGCGAAGCTCTACAACTCGGCCTGGCAGCTTGCTGGATACACGGTACTCGGAGACTTCCACTTCGCCCTGGATGGTGTCGTCGTTGTGCTCAAGGGTGAAAAATCCTATGATGCCTACGATGATGACTACGGCTGTAAAGCCGATAACGGCCAGCAGAATGTTGTTATGTTGTGATTTCTTTGACATTTTGGTTATATATTATAAAAAATGTGTAAAGGATAGTAATGTATGTTCACCAAAAATGGCTTATCTCAGAATACCGAGCGCCTTGTTGAGTCCCACCTGTGTGAGCTTCACGTCGATTTCGGCATCTATCTTTTGGCTCTGTGCCTGTTGCCAGGCGGTCTGGGCTGCCATGACATCCGTCACGTCCATCACGCCTTCCTTGAATCCCAAGTTGGCGCAACGCAGGTTCTCCTCTGCGCTGTTGATGTTCTTTCGGGCCATATTGAGTTTTTTCTCAGCTTCTTTCACCTTGAACTGGCTCTGTGTTACCTGTAGTTGAATCTTCTCGCGGGTATCGTCGAGATTCATCTGGGCTATATGGGCTGTGGCTTTGGCAGCTCTTATCTTGTAGGTTCCTTCTCCCCAGTTCCATACAGGTATCTGTACAAGCACTCCCACATTCCACACACCTGTGAAGTTCTTCTGAAATCCGTTCCATATGTTTGGGTTGGAAATCATGTAGCCTCCAGTGAGAGCCACGTGGGGAAGGAAGGCTGCTTTCACCAAGTTGGTGGCTTGTTCGGAAGCATCGGTCATGTTCTGCAAAAGGCGAATCTCAGGGCGACTGTTCAGCGAGGAATCGTTGAGTGCAGCCTGCTGCTCGACGTGGGTGTTGGCAATGCTGAGGCTGAGTGCATCCTTGTCTTCGTCGGCAAGGGTTATTTCCTGATTCATCGGAATGCCGCAGAGCTGGCATAGTAGCATCTTCGAGAGTGCCAGTCCGTCTTCTACCTGGGTAATCTGCATTTCGGCCTCGTTCACCTTTACATCTACTTTCAGCCCGTCGGCCCTGGTGGCTACACCTTGTTTAATCATCTTGTGCACATCTTCGTTGAGTTTCTTCACCAAGTTGCGATAGCTGATGGCGAGTTTCTCTTTCTGCTTGAGCGACACTACCATCCAGTAGGCTTGGTCGATGCTGTAGAGCGTGGCCTGGGTTTGCAGGTCCAGGTCGTTGGCTGCCATGTCTTCTCCAATGTCTGCCAATTTGTTGGCTGCTATGATGGCACCGCCCATATAGATGGGCTGGCGAAGCATCACGCTTCCTGCGAATATGTTTCTCGTGTCTGTGCGGAATGCATCGACAATGCTTTGTCCGGTAGCGTTCAGCTTGTTGGTCACGGGTGTCATCTTCTCGCCAAGCATCTGCCCTAACTGTTGGGCTGCGTCTGACGATATCTGCCCTTGGCTAACCATCTGTTCAAGTAAATCGTTTATGCCGCCCGACAGTCCCGACGACAGGTTGGTGCCGATGTTGCTCAATGCGGATTTCTGTCCCTTGTTGAGCAGTGATATCTCGCGGCTAAACCATTCGTATCCTCCCATTGCGTCTACTTTCGGAAGGTACTGGGTTCTGGCTGATTTGCGCAGGTTGTAAGCCACATCTTTCTTGAGCCTGGAGGCATTGATTTGCTTGTTGTTGCGAAGTGCCATGGCACGGCAACTGTCGAGGCTCAATGTGTTTTGGGCTTCGGCAGGCAGCAATGCTCCTAACAATGCGAAAATTGTTACAATCTTTTTCATTCCTTTGTCTGAAAATCCTTTAATTGCGTACAAAAATATGAAAATATTTCTGGAATGCAAAACAAATGATATTATCATTTATTTAAGAAACTAAAAAAGTCTTGCTTTGTGGAAAAAAGGAACATTATAGTTCTGATGTAGAAGTATTCCTCGCTTAGAATTCTTCCTCTATGTATCCTTCCCATGTGGGGGCGAACTTGAAGTCGGCGGAGCTTCCATCTTCCTCGCCATCAAAAAGGTTCAGCGAGCAGATGGTTTGGTTGTCCTGCTTGATTTCCACGTCTTTCAGTTCTTTCTTAGCTATAGTGTTCCCCTGCTTGTCATAGACGGTGATGGTAATTTTCAACTTTTTTCCGTCGCTGTGGGGAAGGGTGTAGATGCGGTAATCTTTCTGTTGCGTACTCATCTCGCGCTCTTCTGTCTGTCTGCTGTTTACACATCCGTATCCAGTCGTGGCATCGAGAGTGCTGCTGCCTCCTGTATAATAGAATTTAATGGTCTTCGCCGATGGGGGAATGACGTCTTTGATGTGGAGTACGAACATGCTGGTGACTCGACGGGGAGTGATGTCTTTCCGGAGGTGGTCTTCGGTGACATAGAACGATTCGTAGTAGCAGAATGTGTCTGTGGTCTTGTTCTTGTGGAATGTTATTTTCTCAGGTGAGGATATGGTGGCGTTTCCTTCTCCGTTGTGACCGATTACTACTACTTGATATTCGCCTTCGCTAAGGGAAAAGGTGGCTGTCCCGAAAGTGGATGTGGTGTTTTGTTGGTTGGTGTTCTTCACCTTTCCTCCATTGCGGAATATGCTGAATGTAACTCTTTCGAACTGAGATTTTTCAGCATCGGTTATTTGCAGGGTCACATTGCCGTTGCTCTCAGAAACATCTCCCGTGTCACCGGACTCTTCGAGCGTGAATTTTTCGCAAGATATCAATGTCAAGGCGAAGATGGTTAGTGATATAAAATAGGTTTTTCTCATGTCGCAAAGATAGTACATTTTTCATAATTAACAAAAATAAATAGCTTTTTTTCATTCAAAACTTTAGAAATAATTATCTTTGTAGGCAAAATTCTAAAATATGATGGATAAAAAGATTAAGGCTTTGTTTTTTGATATCGATGGAACGCTTGTCAGCTTTCGCACTCATCTTATCCCTCAAAGCACGGTAGATGCTTTGGAGAAAGCTAAGCGGAATGGAGTGGAGGTTTATATATCTACAGGGCGCCCTGTCATGATTATCAACAATTTGGGACAGATAGAACATCTTATCGATGGTTATATAACCACCAATGGAGCCCGATGCTTTGTGGGCGACCATACGGTTTGCCTACATCCTATTTTGCAAGCAGATGTGAAGGAGGTGGTGGCTGATGCTGATCATAATGGCTACTCGGTCATCGTGGTGGGAGAGCGTCATTTGGTAGTTTATCATCCTACTGATATTGTCAAGAAAGTTTTTGTTGAGGAACTCGGAGTCGTCAATTTAGATTTCAGCACGCATCTTGAAGCCTTGGGTCATGAGGAAATCTTGCAACTAACTCCTTTCTGCAGCGCAGGGCAGGAGGCTGCTTTGATGCCGAGGCTGAATAATTGTACTTCGGGCAGATGGCATCCTGCTTTTACGGATATCACATCGGCCGACGCTGACAAGGGAAAGGGGTTGCAGGCTATGGCTGAATACTTGGGGCTTGATATTTCCGAGACCATGGCCTTTGGTGATGGAGGCAATGATATTTCCATCATTCGTGAGGCGGGGGTTGGTGTGGCTATGGGGAATGCTGGCGACAACCTCAAGGCTGTCGCTGACTATATTACGACCTCTGTGGATGAGGATGGTGTGAAAAATGCTTTAGAAAAGTATGGTGTCATTTGATACCATATTTTTTCTTTGTGTGGTGGTAACTACTCAGCCCCCTAACAGAATAGGCTTTTAAGAGTTTATTGGGCGCAACCGACAAACCC
>DJOI01000010.1:0-26114 GCA_002439605.1 Candidatus Segatella mututuai
CCGACAGTTGGTTGCGGCGACGGATACGCATGTGTATATGGAAGGCTTGGAAACTCCCGAAGACAAGGATAAAGAACCTCATGCGATGTGGCATCAACAAATATGATGCAAGAAGATGGGGATATGTCAAGGGGTATTGGGGGGGTAGTAGCTCTCCAATAATGCACCTTGCTGCCTCGTCGCAGAGGTTGCGAGATGCGGGCTATCCTATGCTGGTGGGCTTCATATCTCGAAAGGTGCCCAAAATAGGAACTGCCGTATGCGGAACCGCATGTACGGTGGTGTGAGAGGACGGTAAACAATCGAGTAGGAGGTAAACACCTATGATTGGTGTTTACCTCCTACTCGATTGTTATAATGAACTTCTAATGGTATTCTTATACTTTTTTTTACTTATTCTTCAAGAAGTCTATTTCCACGATTCGCAAAACAGGCTTGCCCTTCTTGATGCCAATGAAGTCGAGGGTGCTTGCCTTGCCGCCAGCCAACTCCTTGGTATCGCTGAGCTGAGCCTTGCTCTTGGCATCGCCTATCATCTTGATGGTGAGCTCCTTTGCCTTCACGGGCTTGTCTATCTTGATGTGGACGTAGCCGAGACATGCGTAGGTGTAGCCTTCCCAAACCTTTTTCTTTCCGGCATAGACGGCGAGCGGATACATCTTGTCTCTCCAGCCTGTGAGCTTCACGGTGATTTCATCCACCTTCTCTTTTTTGGCAAACTGATAGGTTATCCATGCGTTCTTTGGCTTGCCGTCGCTCTTCCACTCGGTGGTCTCGTCGTCATCGTAAGTGTTCTTGGCATCCTCCTGGTTGCTGCCGGCTGCGACACCTGCTATCTCGATGGTCTCCTTGATGTCGGTGTAGGACGGTGTGGAAGGAGTCTCTCCACGAGAGAGGTCGCACTTCAGGGTCTGCTGAGGCAAGTAATGTGCAATGTCCACCTTCTCGGTCTTCAACTCGATGCCTGCCACACCCTTGATGCCCTCGGCACCTGCGTAAATCTTGATGTCGCCAGGGTTCACGGTACTGCGAATCAACACTCTGTTCACACCGCACTCCACAGGGAGGTCTATCTTGTGGATGTAGTTGTCGAAGGTGTTGTCGCTGTCTGTGGAGTCGAGAATGTCGGCAGCCTTGCGAGCGGCTTTCTGCTCGGCGGTCTCGTTTTTATTTACCACGAGAACTTGCTTCTTAGCTGCAAGTGCTTTCTTGGTTTCCTCGTTAGGAGTAGCGATGCCTCCGATCCATTCCATTTCTCCTTGGTAGTTGAAGTGGATGGTGCGGTTGTCGAGGGGGCAACGTCTGCCCTGTTTGTCCACTACCTCTACTTGGATGAGTGCCATGTCTGCGCCATCAGCCTTAAACCCTTCTGGGTTTTGGATGGAGGTCAACTTGATATGGTCTGGTTCACCAGTGGTCTCGATTGCATACCGGCTGGTCTCTTTTTTGGTGAGGTTAGACTTTTTGTTAGAAAAATCTTCCTTTTCCCCTTTCTTATTATAATAGGTATAGGCGACTGCCTCTATCTTTCCCTTCTCGAAAGGAACGTTCTTCCAAGTGAAGAGCCACTGGTTGCTGCGTTCGCCCAAGCCGAGGCTCTTGCCGTTGACGAAGAGTTCTACCTCGTCGCCGGTGCTTACCACGTATTCCGTCTTCTTGACGGTGCCGGGCTTGTAATTCCAATGGCCTACGATATAGGTAGCATCCTTCTCGGGAGATACCCAGCCGTTCCACATTACCTGATGAGCGAAGAAAGCATCCTTCGGAATACGCATGGCATCGGTTACGCCACTTGTGCGATAGTTTGCCTCGCCACGGTGGTGGGTGTTGGTATCGGAGAAGACAATCTTGACACCGCCATCGCTCACACGCTTGCCTGTGCCGGGACGTTCCTGCCAATACTCAAACCATCGCTCCACCATACCAGCGGCAAAGGTGTCCATGTTGTGATTGTATTCGGTGGCAGGTTTTCCACGATAGAGCGGACCGTCGCCATCCTTGTGGTAAGGGTAGCTCTGCTCGTCCCAGTATTTGCGAAGTCCCTCGTCTCGATAGTACTCCATCGACCACATCGGATGCTTGTGACTCTTGTTGATGTAAAGCATCTCGCCACCATATTCAGCCTCGTTGATGTTGAGCATCTCACGGCTGCCACTGGCTCTTCCGCCGAATGGGTCGAACTCGTCGCGGAGGGCTTTCATCTGGAGCATGTGCTCACGGCTTACGCCCTTGTTGCCGCTCTCGTAGAAGATGATGCTTGGGTTGTTGCGGTTGTAGATGATGGCTTCCTTCATCAGTTCCAGGCGTTGTTCCCATCGCCTTCCTTCCACGTCCTTCTCGGCATCGCCAGCAGGCATCGCCTGGATGAGTCCCACACGGTCGCAACTCTCAATGTCCTGTTTCCAAGGGCAGACGTGCATCCAACGCACGAGGTTTCCGCCCGATTCCACCATCAGCTTGTTGCTGTAGTCGCTCAGCCAGGCTGGCACGCTCATACCCACGCCAGGCCACTCGTTGGAGGTGCGCTGCGCATAGCCGTGCACCATGATGGCACGATCGTTGAGATAGAACTTGCCCTCTCCAAACTGGGTCTTGCGGAAACCAGTGCGAGTGGCTACGTCATCTATCTTGCTGCCGTCGTCGGCCTTGAGGAGCGTCTTCACGGTGTAGAGATAACCATATCCCCAACTCCAGAAGTGAGCGTTCTGCAAAAGTCCGCTCACCTTTACAGTCTTGGTTTCACCAGGTTGCAAGGTGTATCGCTCGCCATCGAAATGACCTACTTCCTTGCCGTCGGCATCCAATACCTTGGCGAAGAAGCGGAAACTCCTCGGCTTGGAGTCCTCGTTTCTTACCTGCGACTCAGCGTTCACCGTTACCTTCTTGCCAGCGATGTCATAATCTGTGCCGTAGATATAGGTACCAGTGGTCTTCAGATTATTATATAATGGCAAGGTCTGATAGATCTTGTCGGTGATATGCAGAAACACGTTCTTCGGGATGCCGCCGTAGTTGGCGTTGAAGTTTTTGTCGTTCCACTGATAGCGCTGACCTGTGGCACGCTCGTGGTAGTTCCAAGAGTTATCGACACGCACGGCGATGACATTCTCACCTTTTATAATATAAGGGGTCAGGTCGAATCCGCTCGCCATCACACCGTTCTCCGTCAAACCCACCTTCTTGCCGTTGAGCCAGATGTCTGCACCGAAGCGCACACCCTCGAACTCGATGAAGTACTTGCGGTCGCCAACTTCTTGGACGTTGAAGTGTTTGCGATACCACATGATGGTGTCGCTGAGGTTTTCGATGGAGACCTTGAAGGCTTCCTGCTCGTTGAAGGCACGAGGTAGGGTGACTTGGTTCCATGCCGCATCGAGATAGTTCGCTGCCTCGGCTCCCTTGAAGTCGCCCACTTTCAGCAGCCAACCACCGTTGAAATTGAGTTTTGTTCTTTCCACCGCATTCATGTTCGTAAGTGAAAGAAATGCGAGTAGAAGCAGTAATAGTTTCTTTCTCATTGTTTTGCCTGATTGTTTTGTTGTGAGGATAAAGGCTTGTGCCCTTTTTGAAATACTAATGCAAAGGTACAAAAACTACTTGTCTGCTTTTTGTTTTATCGTACATTTGTTTTGAAAATAATCCGTTTTGTTATAGAATATGCTCTTACTCGTAGCTTCTTGTATAAAATTCCCATATAATAGGACGATTATTATAGGTGTATTCTCTTTGAAAATGAGTATCTTTGCACCAAATTCTAAAAACAACAATCAATATGAAAACAAATCATTATCTATTAGCGAGTTTATTGCTGTTGGCTTCCACTGTGGATGTCCATGCGCAGAGTTATAATATAGACCTGACCAAGAGTCAGCCTATCTATTCGTTAGAGAATGGCAGTGGTTATGACATCGTGGCTGCTCCCAAGGCCAAAAGCAACGCACCTTTCTTCTATTCGGTGAAGGTGGCTGACGGCAACTATCGGGTTACCGTGGTGCTCGGAAGCAAGAAAAAAGCGGGCAAGACGGTGGTTCGTGCAGAGAACAGAAGATTGATGCTCGACGAGATAAGCACCAAGAAGGGCGAGTTCAAGACGTGTTCTTTCATTGTCAACAAGCGAAGCCCTTATATCTCAGACAAGGAAAAAGTGAAGATAAAACCTCGTGAGAAGGGCTATTTTACTTGGGACGAGAAGTTGACCTTGGAGTTTACGGGTGCTGCTCCTGTGGTGAAGAGCATCAAGGTGGAACCTGCTCCTGCCGAGACCACCACGGTTTTCCTCTGTGGCAACTCTACCGTTGTCGATCAGTTCACGGAGCCATACGCTTCCTGGGGACAGATGATTACTCGATGGTTCAGTCCTGAGGTCGCCATCTCCAATCATGCGGAGAGTGGCTTGACGGCAGGGTCTTTCTTGGGCTCCAATCGTCTTGACAAGGTGTTGTCGATGATGAAGAAAGGTGACTATGTAATCTGTGAGTTTGGACACAACGACCAGAAAGAAAAGTTTGCTGGTAGCGGTGCTTGGTACAACTTCTCTTTCAATCTGAAGAAGTTTATCGACGAGGTTCGCAAGAAGGGTGGTAACATCATCTTCGTGACTCCTACCCAGCGCCGTCGCTTCGACGATGCTACCCACAGCAAGATACTGGAGACTCATGGCGATTATCCTGATGCCATGCGTGCCGTGGCGAAGCGTGAAGGCGTGCCTGTCATCGAGCTTCACGATATGACTCGTACTTTCTTCGAGACGTTAGGTTACGAGAATAGTACCAAGGCTTTGGTGCATTACCCTGCAAATACTTTCCCCAATCAGGCAAAGGCACTTGCCGACAATACCCACTTCAATCCATATGGTGCCTACGAGGTTGCCAAGATGGTGGTGATGGGCATGAAGCAGCTTGATCTGCCTATCGTGAAATACCTGCGCTCTGACTGGAAAGACTTTAATCCTGCCAAGCCAGACGACTTCAATAAGTTCGTTTGGTATCCATCGGTGGTGCAGGATGTGACAAAACCAGACGGAAATTAAGTGAAGAGTGAAGAACGAAGAGTGAAGAATGAAGAATACAAATGAATATGAATCAAACTAAAATACTTTTTGCCTCGTTGCTGATGGTAGGGGTGCCTATGTGGGGCGCCATCTCGGCTGAGGCGGCGGTGCGAGATACCATCAATATAGACAAGGGGTGGCAGTTCCATCGTGGTGATGTGAAGAATATTGCTGACTTGAAGTCTACCCAAGCAAAAGATGATGTTGTGAACCTACCTCACGACTTCTTGATAGGACAGGACTGGGTGGCTCCGGACGCTAACGAGAGACCCGACAATAGCGATGCGGGAAGCAATGTGCGCAGCCGGTTGAGTCCTCGTGGATTCAAGGAGATGGGCATCGGCTGGTATCGCTACGAATTAACTCCGAAAGAGGAATGGAAGGGCAAGCGCATCATGCTCGACTTCCAGGGCATCATGCTCGTGGGCGATGTCTATCTCAATGGTAAGCGTATCGGTGGCACTGACTATGGCTACCTCGGCTTCGACATCGACTTGAGCAAACTCCTGAAGTGGGGACAGGTGAACGAAATCGCCGTGAAGGCTGATACGGGTCAGCCAAATAATTCTCGCTGGTTTACGGGCGGCGGTCTCTTCCGTGATGTCAACCTCATTGTGACAAACTCCCAATTGTTCTTCCCTCGCCATCCGCTCTACATTCGCACCGTTGATAACAAGGAAGTGAAAACCAAGGCAGAGATTATCAACAAGCAGAAGGTGGCTAAAGGACAGAGTAAGGCTGTTATACCTGTGCAGGTTCGCATCCTCGATGCCGATGGCAAAGTGGTTGCTGAGCGGAAAAGCAACCTCGACTTCAATGCTAAGTGGAGAGACAGGGAGTATGAGCTGCCAAGCATCCAGCTCGACAATGCCAAGCTCTGGTCTTGCGATACACCTTATTTATATACGGCGGAAGTGACGCTCTATGATAATGATGGCAATGTCGCAGACCAAATCAAGGAACCATTCGGCGTGCGTACTATCGAGATGAATCCTCAGAAGGGTTTGCTTGTCAATGGTAAAAAGGTGCTTCTGAAGGGCTATGCCAACCATCATACGCTGGGTGCCCTTGGTGCAGCCGCTTATCCTCGTGCTATCGAGAAGCGCATTAAGTTGATGAAGGAGTTTGGATTCAATCATATCCGTACTTCCCACAATCCTTATAGTGAGGATTTCTTGAAACTTTGCGATAGGTATGGTATCTTGGTGGTGGATGAACTCTACGACAAGTGGTTGCAGCAGTATGCTGGCGGCAGAGCGGATTGGGAATGCCTTTGGCAGAAAGACATCCCTGAGTGGGTGAAGCGAGACCGAAACCATCCTTCCGTTATCATGTGGAGCTTGGGCAATGAGTTGCAGCAGTACAGCAACCTGCCTTTCAACGACTGGGGCGTAACCGCCTACAAGTTGCAGAAGGAATTGTTGCATCATTATGATGACACTCGATTGACTACCGTCGCCATGCACCCTCGCTACCGTAACATCGACACGGACAGCATTCCTGCCGACTTGGCGGTGGCCACTGAGGTCAACTCCTACAACTATCGCTACATGTACTTTCCTGGCGACATGAAGCGTTATCCTGAGAAGACCTTCTATCAGAGCGAAGCGAGTACCGCTGCGATGGGACCCAACTTCTTCGAGATGGACCGCGACAAGGTGTTGGGATTGGCTTACTGGGGAGCCATCGATTATCTCGGCGAGAGTATGGGATGGCCTGTGAAAGGTTGGAACCAGGGCGTGTTCGACATCTCTTTGCAACCGAAGCCCGATGCCTATTTTGTGAAGAGCATGTTTAGCGACGAGCCTATGGTGCATATCGGTGTCATCGAGAATGCGGGAGGCAACGTGCAGTGGAACGGTATCAATGTTTCTGCTGGAAAGCTTTCTGAAAACTGGAACCGTGGGGCAGGTGAGAAAGTTTCGCTCTACACCTATACCAATGGTGACGAGGTGGAACTTTTCCTCAATGGTAAGAGCCTCGGTGTGAAGAAAAACAGCGAAGACCCTAAGTTGCGTGACCGCATCAAGTGGGATGGCATCGAGTATGCTCCTGGTACTATCGTGGCTGTGGCAAAGAAAAACGGCAAGGTGGTGGCTCGCCATCAAATTGAGACCACGGGCGAGGCTGTGGCATTGAAGATTGTGCCTGATGTGGAGACTTGGCATGCGGATGGGCAGGACTTGTTGCACGTTCGTGTCTATGCCGTGGACAAGAAGGGCAGGAGAGTGGTTAGCCCGCGGGATAAAAGAGCCTTCGATAAGTTGACTTTCACCGTGAAGGGCGATGCCAACATCGTGGGCGTGGACAATGGAAATATTGCTTCCGATGAACTTCATATCGGCAAGACCCAGTTGGAGAAGACCGCCCAGCGTTCGCTGTTTCAAGGTTCAGCCCTTGTGATCTTGAGAGCTGGCGATAAGGCAGGAAAGGTGGAGCTGAATGTGGCAGGCGAGAATCTGAAAGCTAAGAAAGTGATATTGAATGTCAAATGATGAAAGGCTCTGCGTTTCTCTGTGAACACGAGTCATGCATAATAAATTGTAGAAAAAAAGAATCCCAGTTAGGAAAAAAACTTTTCCTAACTGGGATATACTTTTTCCCCAACTGGAGAAAAATATAAGTCTTGTACTTCCCCTTTTGCTCCTCCCTTAGTCTTCCATTCTGAGAAAGGCTTTGGGTAGATATTGGATGATGTCACCGGCTATGAGACTCTCCTTTCCCAAGTCCTTGGCGGCCAGGTCACCGGCGAGTCCATGTAGGTACATGCCTATCCTGCAGGCAGAAGATGTGTCGTAGCCTCGTGCCAGCAAGGCTGTGATGATTCCTGTCAGCACGTCTCCGCTTCCTGCCGTTGCCATGCCACTGTTGCCGGTAGAGTTGAAGTCGATGTGCCCATTGGGCAGACACAAGGCTGAGAAATGGCCTTTCAACAGGATGTGTGCCTGTAGGCGTTCTGCCAGCTCGCTTGCTTTCATAAGTCTTTCGTAGCAGCAAGAACCCGTAGTGCCAGCCAAACGGTCGAACTCCTTTGGATGTGGAGTGAGGATGATGTCCTTGGGCAACTGTTGCATCCACGCCCGGTGGGTCGACAGGATGTTGATGGCATCGGCATCGATGACCAAGGGACAAGTGCTTCGTCTTATTTGTGCTATCAGGGCAATGGCTGTTGTTTCGTTGGTGCCTAATCCTGGCCCTATTCCGAGCGCATTGTAGGGTTCGGTGTCGGCAGGATGGCTGAACAGGGTTTCTTCTGGGTCCATCTGCTGTATAGCCTCGGGCACACTTATCTGCATGATGTCGTAGTTGCGCTTGGGGGTATGCACGGTGACCTTCCCCGCTCCTGCTCTCAGACAGGCTTTTGTGGCAAGGATGGAAGCCCCGGCCATTCCGTAAGAGCCCGCTACGATGAGCGCATGGCCCATGCTTCCTTTATGGGCGAAGTCGTCACGGGGTCGCATGATGCATCTGATGTCGTTTTCTTCCAAAATACGATATCTGCAGTCTGTCTTCTGTATGTATTCGGGTGACAGACGGATGTCCAGCACCTTGAGCCTTCCTATGTACTTCTGGTTGTCGGCCATCAGCATCGACAACTTCTTCTGCTGTAGAGTCAGCGTGAGGTCGGCTTTCAGAATATTGGCAGGTATGTTGTAGGTGTTGTCTTCGCATATAAGTCCCGACGGAATGTCGATGCTGACCACTTTGGCAGGCGACGAGTTCAAGTACTTCACCAGGGCGGCAAAGCCTCCTGTAAGCGGTTTGTTAAGCCCGCTTCCAAAAATCCCGTCCACCACCACGGTATCTGGTGTCAGCGTAGGAGGTTCGAAGTTGACGGAAACTTCAGTGAATTGCTTGATGCGTTTCCCCTCGACGAGTCGCTTCTTGTTCTGTGCGCACTCGTTGGAGAGTTTGTTGTGAACATTAAATAAGTATGCCGTTACATGATAGCCATCTTCTGCCAATAGCCTTGCCACGGCAAGCGCATCGCCTCCATTGTTTCCTGGTCCTGCGAAGACCACAATGGGTGCTCTGTTCGACCATTCTGCTTCTATGCAGCGGGTGATGGCCTTGGCGGCTCTTTCCATCAGATTGATAGATGAGATAGGCTCGTGGTCGATGGTGTATTTATCCAACTCATGTATCTGAGTACTCGTAAAAATCTTCATACTTCTGCAAAAATACGAAAATTTGCCCGATATCTATAAGATATTCCGTATTTTTTTAGTAATTTTGCCGAAAATATTATTTAGGGAACTATGAGTATAGTTAAAATCAAGGACAAGACTTTTAAAACCTCTATTCCGGAAGAGGAGATCTTGAAGAAAGTGCAAGTTGTTGCCAATCGTATTAACCAGGACATGGATGGTAAGAATCCTTTGTTTTTGGCCGTGTTGAATGGCGCATTTATGTTTGCTGCCGATTTGATGCGTATGGTGACCATTCCCAGCGAGATATCTTTCGTGAAATATGCTTCTTACGAAGGTACCAGTTCTACGGGCAATATGAAACAACTGATAGGAATCAATCAGAATGTAGAGGGACGTCATGTCGTGATAGTCGAGGATATCGTAGACACTGGATTCACCATGCAGAAGATGATTGACAGTCTGAAAGCCAAGAATCCGGCTTCGATAAGTGTATGCTCTTTGTTGGTGAAACCGGGCAACCTCCGCGTGCCTCTCGACATCAAGTATGCCGTGATGGAGATTCCCAACGATTTTATTGTGGGGTATGGGCTTGATTACGACCAGCAGGGGCGTAATTTGCGCGACATCTATACGATAGTCGAAGATTAGTTGAAGGATAATTATTTCAATAACATAAAAATGAAGAATATTGTAATTTTCGGTGCGCCAGGTGCAGGAAAGGGCACTCAGAGCGACAAACTGATTGAGAAGTACGGATTGGGCCATATCTCTACTGGTGACGTGCTTCGTAACGAGATCAAAAAGGGTACGGAACTCGGCAAGACAGCCAAGGGCTTCATCGACAACGGACAGTTGATTCCTGACGAGTTGATGATCGACATCTTGGCAAGTGTGTACGACAGTTTCGGCAAGGAGCACAAGGGGGTTATCTTTGATGGTTTCCCTCGTACCATTCCACAAGCCGAGGCTTTGAAAAAGATGTTGGCAGAGCGTGGCCACAAGGTGGCTGCCATGATAGAACTTTCTGTTCCAGAGGATGAGTTGATGGCTCGTCTTATCAACCGTGGCAAGGAGAGTGGCCGCTCGGACGACAACGAGGAAACTATCAAGAAGCGCTTGAATGTTTACCACACACAGACTTCTCCACTGATCGACTGGTATGAGAAGGAAGGTATCCATCACCACATCGAAGGCTTGGGCACGGTAGACGAGATTTTCGGGCGTGTTTGCCAGGTAATAGACAACCTCTAAATATATAGAACTAATGTCAAGTGTTAAATGTTGATGTAAAGTGGGACGCGTGTCCTAATTGTGCTTAATCAAACATTTAGCACTTAACATTTAACGCTAAACATTGAAAAATAATGGCTGAATCCAATTTCGTAGACTACGTAAAGATACAATGCCGCTCTGGTAAGGGTGGCAAGGGCTCCATGCACCTGCGCCACGTGAAGTATCAACCCAATGGCGGACCTGATGGTGGCGATGGCGGACGTGGAGGAAGCATTTATCTGCGTGGAAACCATAACTACTGGACTTTGTTGCACTTAAAGTACCAACGCCACTTCTTTGCCGAGCATGGAGGCAACGGTGGCCGGGACAAGTGCCATGGTACTGATGGCAAGGACATTTATATCGATGTGCCTTGTGGAACCGTGGTATATAACGCCGAAACAGGAAAGTATGTGTGCGACGTTACATACGATGGACAAGAAGTGTTGCTGCTGAAAGGTGGTCGTGGCGGATTGGGAAACTTCCAGTTTCGCACCTCTACCAATCAGGCACCTCGTTATGCGCAGCCAGGTGAGCCAATGCAGGAGATGACTATTATAATGGAATTGAAACTTCTGGCAGATGTTGGCTTGGTGGGATTCCCCAATGCGGGCAAGTCCACTTTGCTGTCTTCTGTATCCAGTGCCCGTCCCAAGATAGCCAACTATCCATTTACGACTCTCGAACCTTCTTTGGGCATTGTGGATTATCGTGATCATCAGTCTTTCGTAATGGCGGATATCCCTGGCATCATCGAGGGTGCCAGCGAGGGTAAAGGCTTAGGGTTGAGATTTCTGCGCCATATTGAGCGCAACTCCCTCTTGCTTTTCATGGTACCTGGTGATACCGACGATATCAAGAAGGAATACGAGGTGCTTCTTGGCGAGTTGAGAAACTTTAATCCAGAGATGCTCGACAAGCATCGTGTGTTGGCTGTTACCAAATGCGACTTGCTCGACAATGAGTTGATGGATATGCTGAAGGAGGAACTTCCTACAGATTTGCCTGTGGTCTTCATTTCATCGGTTACAGGACAGGGCATTCGGGAACTAAAGGATGTGCTTTGGCATGAACTCAATTCCGAGAGCAACAAATTGCAGGAGATTAGCTCGGAAGATACCCTTGTGCATCGTGATAAGGATATGAGTAGATTCCAACAGGAGTTGGCTGCCGAAGGCGAGGATGCCGTGGAATATATCGATGAGGCGGAGATAGAGGATGTCGATGACCTCGACGATTTTGAATACGAGTAATTTTTTCTTGACCTATGCTGAAGGAATATGCTGTAGCTGAAGGTGTCTTGGCATTCTCCACCATGCGGAAAGGTGGTGTGAGCCAAGGCAACTATAGTGAATTCAATATCAATGAGTATTGTGGCGATTCTGCTGAACATATCTTGGAGAACCGCCGTCTTTTGTCAGAACGCTTAGGTGTGCCTGCCGATCATGTCGTCATGACCCATCAAGTGCATGGGATAGAAGTGCGAAGAATAGACGGAGAGTTCTTCTCGAAGCCCGAGAATGTCCGCAAGATGGTACTCGAAGGTGTCGATGCACTGGTTACCGATCTGCGGGGAGTCTGCATAGGAGTTTCTACAGCCGACTGTATTCCAGTGCTTCTTTATGATGAGGCTCATCATGCCATGGCTGCCATTCATGCTGGATGGCGTGGCACCGTACAGCGTATTGTGCAGAAAACCATAGAGGTGATGTGTGCCTCTTTTCATACTCGTCCTTCAGAGTTGAAGGCTGTCATAGGTCCAGGCATATCCAAGGAAGCCTTTGAGGTAGGCGACGAGGTGTATGAGGAATTTGTGCAAGGTGGTTTCGATATGTCTGCCATTGCCGACAGACGTCCCAATATGAAGAAAGAGGGGAATGTGGACCAGCCCATGAAGTGGCACATTGATTTGCCTCTTTCCAATGCCCTCTTGTTACAGAAGTCTGGAATTCCTGCAGTCCACATACATCTGTCTGGCATTTGCACCTATCAGCACAGTGATGAGTTCTTCTCTGCCCGGCGGTTGGGCGTTCAGTCGGGAAGAATCTTCACAGGAATCATACATTACTAATTTTACTTTATATGCAATCATGTGCAAGAACCTAATCAATAAACTTAGCCATATTTATGAGGCAATGATGGTTGCGGTATTGTTGGGCTGTGGCTTCGTCATTGTTTCGGCTTTTATGCCAGAGAAAAATCAGTTTACTGCTGCCGAACAGCAACGGATAAGTATAGCCACGCCAGGACTTTTCGAACAGAGCAAAGCTTTCAATGTAGACTTTGAAAACTTCAGAGAAAAGGAATATTCCTTTCCTCTTCCTGTGGGCAAGGCTACGTTGGAGAATAACAGTATTTTGCATATAGAAACCAAGAAGGGAGATGCCGTCAAAGCTATGTTCGATGGTTATGTCCGGCTTTCTCGAAAGACGGAAAACCATGGCAATGTGATAGTGGTTCGGCACGATAATGGCTTGGAAACAGTCTATTCCTTCAATGCCGAAAACTTGGTTAGGGTAGGGCAAGGTGTGGAGGCTGGTCAGACTATAGCCATCGTAGGAGGTAAGGGCTCTCGTGTTTTTTGCGAGTTCTCTGTCATGGTAAATGGTGCTCGCATCAATCCTGAGACAATGATAGAGTTGAAAAATCACAAACTGCGTCGTCAGACTTTGCAGTTTCGTAAGATGGGTAACCATATCCGTGTGACAGTAGTTGGAGGGATGATAGCATCTTCAGCCATAAAGAGCAAGGAGTTTACCCTCGATCCAGATGAAGTTGCCGACCCTTTCCTGAAGTCGAGTACCTTTAAGTTGGATTTGGAGAAAATTTCTGATTCTCATTGGGCTTATCCACTGCCAGGTAGCAAGGTGATCAGTCCTTATGGAGGCAGACGCCGCCATTCAGGAGTTGACCTCAAGACGCGGCCCAACGACAAAGTCTTAGCCGCTTTTGATGGTACGGTGGTCGCTTCTGGTCCTTTTTATGGTTATGGCAACTGCATAAGAATCAAGCATGCTTATGGCTTTGAGACGCTCTACAGCCATCAGTCCAAGAACTTTGTCAAGCGTGGCGAGAAGGTAAGGGCAGGTCAAGTCATCGGTCTTACCGGTCGTACAGGCAGGGCAACTACTGCGCATCTTCATTTCGAAATATCATTCCACGGCCGCCGTATGAATCCCGCTGTTGTATTTGACCATAGTAACAGAAAACTTCAGCGTTCCACTTTGACCTTGACGAAAGGCAGCGGCGTGAAATCAAAGAAGAACATATAATGTACATGTGTGTACACACATGCATTTTATATAAAACTTTATATAGAACTTACGTTTATGATTGTGTACGCATGTATATAATTAATGCGTGCAAACGGCATTCTTTTATTCTGAGCGAGCGGACAGTTAAAACGAAAAGGACTTTACCAAAGTAAAGTCCTTTTCGTTTTGGTGACTCGCATGGGGCTCGAACCCATGACCCCAACATTAAAAGTGTTGTGCTCTACCAGCTGAGCTAGCGAGTCAATCTCCAACTTTCTGTACGAAAGCGAGTGCAAAGGTACAATGTTTTTTTTGAATTACCAAATGTTTATCTCTTTTTTTGCTAATTTTCTTCATTTTCGGAGCATTCTGCTATTGCTTTTTCTGCATTTTGAGATTCTCCGTCCAGATGATGAGGCTTTTCCCTTGTAACATACCTCTGCCAGTAGGCGATGAGAAGGGTAGTCAGCGGCAGGGCAACGATAAGCCCCAAGAAGCCCAGCAGGGCACCCCAAATCGAGAGGCTGAGAAGCAGTATGGCTGGGTTCAGTCCCATGGCTTTGCCCATAATTTTTGGCGTAACCACCATATCGGTGATCACTTGGACCACGCAGAATACCAAGAAAGCAAGGCCGAATATCAACCAAAAACTCTGCCCCGTGTCGGCGGCTTTCAGCATGGCGAGGAAAGCGGTAGGAATCAAGGCGAATGTATGCAGATATGGCACAAGGTCGAGTATGCCTATCAGTATGCCCAATCCGATGGCCATGGGAAAACCAATGATGGTGAAGCCTATACAGAACATGATGCCCATGCACAACGCCACCATACCCTGGCCACGTATGTAGTTGTTGAGTTCCCTTTTCACATCGTTCATCAGTGCTTGCCAGAAAGGGCGATTCTTCTTTGGGAAGATGCGCACCCAGTTGGAGGTGAGTGTCTCGTAGTCGAGCAAGATGAAGAACATATATAATAAGGTAATCATCGAGGCGATGATGCTCAGCAGCACATTGGCTGTTTGTCCTACTACGGCAAACAGTTTAGGCATGGTTGTCTTCATTGTATCCGAGAAATCCTTGCTTCTCATGAACCGCTCTATCTGGTCTTGGTTGTTTTGCATCCACTCCTTGATTAGCGCCGTGAGGTTATTGGTGTGAGTAGTTTGGTGAAGCCATCTTGTAAGCACGTCCCCCAATTTGTCAAACTGGTCTATCATCGGAGGAATGATGAGCCAAATCACGCCACCAATGACGGCAATCATGGCCATCATGGCGATGATTATGGACACGGCTCTGATACGAACATGCATTTTGTTTTCTATAAACAGTACAACAGGGTAGAGCAGGTAGGCAAAGAACCATGCGATAAAGAATGGCAGCAACACACTGCTTAGATAATTAATGAGATAGAGTATTCCCAGTATCAGGATGCCGATGCCAGCCCAACGTACAAATTTGTCGAATGTAATTTCCTTAGCCATAGTGATATGATAATGATTATTGTAGATTTTCGGTAGTTTCTGCCTTCGTCTCTACGTCGATACATCTTTGATAGCATTCTCTACAGAGGGGTTCGTATTCATCTTTCTCTCCGAGTAGTACGCGCTTATTATTGTGAATGAGTCGGTGGCTCACGTAAGCCAGCGATCCGCACTTCACACAGATGGCGTGCACCTTTGTCACTTCGTCTGCAATGGCGCATAGGGCTGGGATTGGTCCGAAGGGAATCCCCTTGTAGTCCATATCCAGTCCAGCCACGATGACTCTCACACCATTATTTGCCAATTGGTTGCAAACTTCAACCAACCCATTGTCGAAAAACTGTGCCTCGTCGATGCCCACTACATCGATGTCGGAAGCCAACAAGAGTATGGCTCCAGAAGAATCGATAGAAGTCGACCTGATTGAGTTTTTGTCGTGGCTCACTACTTCTTCTTCCGAATACCGTGTGTCGAGCGAAGGTTTGAAAATCTCCACCTTCTGTTTGGCGAACTTAGCTCGCTTCATTCTTCGGATGAGTTCCTCTGTTTTTCCAGAGAACATCGACCCGCACACCACTTCTATTCTTCCAGGGCGGTGTGCCTCCCCAATTAGATATTCTGTCATTTCGGTGACAAAATTAACAATAAGGTTTTAAAAATTGCAAAGAAAATCTTTTTTTTTTTGCTAAGAAAGATTTATTAACTACATTTGTATGCTGTATGGGCACATTATATATAGTACCGACTCCGGTAGGTAATATGGAGGATATGACGATTCGAGCTATCAGAGTTCTGAAAGAGGCTGATTTGGTGCTTGCCGAGGACACTCGAACTTCGAGTGTCCTGTTGAAGCATTTCGACATTCGTAATCACTTGATGGCTCATCATAAGTTCAATGAACATGGCACGACGGCTGCCATTGTCGACAGGTTGAAAGCGGGGGAGACCATAGCGCTTATCAGCGATGCTGGTACGCCAGGCATCAGCGACCCGGGGTTCTATCTGGCTCGTGAGGCAGCTCAGGCAGGCATCACCGTGCAGACCTTGCCGGGTGCCACAGCCTGTATCCCTGCCATTGTATCGTCAGGTCTTCCTTGCGACCGTTTCTGTTTCGAGGGCTTCATGCCACAGAAGAAAGGACGCCAAACCTATTTGGAGTCACTCAAGGACGAGACGCGCACGATGATATTCTATGAGTCACCTTATCGTGTGGTGAAAACCTTGCAGCAGTTTGCCGAGGTTTTTGGAGAAGAACGTCGGGTGAGTTGTTGCCGCGAGATATCCAAGCTCCATGAGGAATGTGTCCGGGGCTCCTTGGCTGAAGTCATCTCTCATTTTCTGGAGACGGAGCCTCGTGGAGAATTTGTCATCGTCTTGGCAGGCAAGGATTCCAAGTTGTTGAAGAAGGAGATGAAAGAACACAAACGCGAAGCAAAGAAAATGCATAACAATCAAAGTGAAAAAGGAGAATGATTATGAAAAAGTTATTTTTTATGGTTTGCTGCGCAGCCTTGTTGATGACAGGTTGTAAGGACGGCAAGAATGCTCCCGAACAGGCGAGTGTTCAACAAACAGACTCACTGAACGATGTTATCGCTCAGAAAGATAGTGAAATCAATGAAATGATGGGCACGCTGAATGACATCGAAGAAGGGTTCCGCTTGATTAATGAGGCAGAAAATCGTGTCGCCTTGTTGAAGAATGGCGAGGGTGCAAACAAAAGGCAGAACCTCAAGGAAAACATCCAATTTATTGCCGAGCGCATGAAGCAGAACAGAGAGTTGATAGCCAAGTTGCAGAAGCAGTTGGACAGCAGTACCTTGAAAGGTGGGCAACTCAAGAAGACCATAGAGAACCTCACTGCCCAATTGACAGAGAAGGACAAGCAACTGGTAGCTTTGCGTGAGGAGTTGGATAAGAAAGATATCCATATCTCGGAACTTGATGAGACGATAGGCAACTTGAATACCAATGTGAGCAATCTTTCTGCAGACAATAAGCAGAAGGCAGAGACCATCAATGCTCAGGACAAGCAACTCAATACTGCTTGGTATGTTTTTGGAACCAAGAAGGAACTTAAGGGACAGCATATCCTGGAAGGTGGTAAGGTGATGAATGGCAATTTCAATAAGAATTACTTTACCAAGGTTGACATTCGCAATACCACCGAGATTAAGCTCTATTCCAAGTCGGCCAAGTTGCTCACAGCTCATCCTGCCAGCAGCTATTCGCTTACTCGCGATGCCAGCAAGCAGTATGTTTTGCGTATTACCAATCCGCAGATATTCTGGAGCACAAGCAAGTACTTGGTAGTACTCGTCAAGTAGTCTTGCTTATCTCTTTTTCTCGAAAAAGTTAATCATGAGTGTTCGGCACTCATCTTCCAATACGCCCGAAGTGACTGTAGTCTTAGGATGCAGTGCTTCGGGTGCGTATTTTGTGTATCCCCTTTTTTCGTCCCTTGCACCATATACCACTCTGCTTATCTGTGCCCATCCTATGGCTCCAGCACACATGGCGCATGGTTCCACTGTGACGTAGAGAGTACAGTCTTTTAGATATTTTCCGCCCAACATATTGGCACCGGACGTGATAGCTTGCATCTCGGCATGGGCAGTCACGTCGTGCAGCATCTCCGTCAGATTGTGAGCTCTTGATATGATTCTTCCCTGGCACACGATGACTGCTCCAACGGGTATCTCATCCTCATCGAATGCGGCCTGTGCTTCTGTAATAGCTCTCCGCATAAATTCTTCATCTTTCTTTTCTATTTCGCTCATCGTTTTTTGTTGATTTGGTACAAAAGTAATATAAAAAAATGAGAAGGGAAAGAAAATGTGGATGAAAAAGTTTGAGGTTAGCGATAAAAGTATTATTTTTGCAGAAGATAGCCGCCGTGCAAAATATGCGGTGAATAAATGGGGAAGCATGGCAGAACATAACGATTTGGGAAAGTGGGGTGAAGCTGAGGCTTCGCAATACTTAGAGACGAAGGGCTATGTGATATTGGATCGTGATTGGCGTTTCGGCAAGCGCGACTTGGATATCGTAGCTCTTACGGAGGATGGTTGTACCATGGTGGTTGTAGAGGTAAAGACTCGTGGATCCGACGACATGAAAGCTCCAGAAGAGGCAGTTGATATACACAAAATGCGTAATCTTGCCATGGCTGCCAATGCTTATGTCAAGGGACATTTGGTTGCGCAGGAATTGCGTTTTGACATCATCTCCATCGTAGGCTCTCCTTCTAAGATAGAACGTCTCGACCATTTGATGGATGCCTTTAATCCGTTGCTGATATTATAGCGTTTTTCGGAATCCACTGGTATCTATGCCTTGGTGTCCTCTTGATTGTTAGCTACCGTCTACTGGAATTCCTTTCGTAGGTGGGACGGGGTAATTTTTGAAACTTATATATGTTATCATAATGAATACGCAGATAATAAGGTTAGAGGAGATTGACTCTACCAATGCATATTTGAAGAATTATGTCCCTTCTGATGACGAAGAAATGGTAGTTGCAGTAGCTGACTACCAGACTGCTGGTCGTGGGCAAGGTGCACATGCTTGGGAGAGTGAGCGCGGAAAGAACCTCCTTTTCAGTGTTTTGGTGCGCCCAGTATGGGTACCAGTGGCTCGCCAGTTCCTGTTGTCTATGGCTGGCGCCATAGCCTTGAAGGATGTCCTTGACACATACACAGATGGTATTACCTTAAAGTGGCCCAACGATGTATATTGGGATGACAAGAAGATTAGTGGAACCCTGATAGAAACCTCGGTGTGTTCGCAAGGCATCAAACGATGCATCTTTGGCATTGGTCTCAATGTGAATCAGGAAAAATTTGTGAGCGAAGCCCCCAATCCCGTGTCTCTGCGACAAATCTTGGGGCATGATGTAGACCGTGAAACACTATTGCTGAACATCTTGGATATTTTTGCTGATTATTACGAGCTCCTTCGTCGTGCCGACTATATGGATGTCTCCGGCATTTACCACCAGTACCTTTATCATCGTAAGGGCTACCATTGGTACGAGGATAGGGATGGCGAGTTCGAGGGGGCTATCGTGGAAGTAGAGGATGACGGTCATCTCGTCCTACACGATAGGCAAGGCCATATTCGTTCCTATTCTTTTGGTGAACTCAAGATTAAGTGGTAAAGGGTAGTTTGGACTAATAAAATCAAGAAAATTATTAATAAAAAACAGAGAATATGACAAAATTTAAGAGAATTCTTCTGAAGTTGAGTGGAGAAAGTTTGATGGGAAGTCAGAGCTATGGCATAGACCCAGAACGGTTGAGCAATTATGCACGTCAAATCAAGGAAGTACACGAGATGGGTGTGCAGATAGGAATCGTGATAGGAGGTGGCAACATATTCAGAGGACTCAGTGGAAGCCAGAAAGGATTTGATCGCGTAAAGGGCGATCAGATGGGAATGTGTGCCACGGTCATCAACTCCTTGGCATTGAGTAGTGCCTTAGGTGCCATTGGTGTCAAAAACAAAGTGCTTACGGCCATTCGGATGGAACCCATAGGTGAGTTTTACAGCAAGTGGAAAGCCGTAGAGGCAATGGAGGCTGGCTATATCTGTATCTTCTCAGCTGGTACTGGTAGCCCATATTTCACTACGGATACAGGTTCTTCGTTGCGTGGCATAGAGATAGAAGCCGACGTGATGCTTAAGGGAACCAGAGTAGACGGCATCTATACCGCTGATCCTGAGAAAGACCCGTCAGCCACTAAGTTTAGTGAAATCACATACGATGAGATTTACACCAAGGGCTTGAAGGTGATGGATCTTACCGCCACCACCATGTGTAAGGAAAACAATCTTCCCATTTATGTTTTCAACATGGATGTTGTAGGTAATCTCAAGAAGGTAATGGAAGGTGAGAAGATAGGAACTCTTGTCCACAATTAACCTTTCCATTATAGCAAACTTGGCTCTCTTTAAATAATAGTGTTTAAATCAAGAAACTTAAAACATAAAGAGGACTTGTTTCATAGCGAAATAAGTCCTCTTTAGTATCGTATGTATTAATCTTTTTTCTTTAGAAAAATGAATAGAGAAGTCGAAACATACACCAAGATAATAAGCCACCATGCTTGTAGAAATCCTATAAATCCATCACTGATGACGGCAAAAGCTAATGCAGCAACTGTGAAGGTCATGAAGCCATATTTCACCTCGTTGCCTTTTAGCGACCATTGCTTGAACTTCAAGGCGAACAATGGCAACTCGCAGACCAGCAGGTAACTGGTGATGAGAATGAGTATCAAGATGACGAATACCGACCAACTGTAACTTGTTATCCACTCTGGATTGAAAACAATCAAGGATCCCCAAAAGAGAGCGTTTGCTGGAGTAGGGACTCCGATAAAAGATGTGGACTGCCTTTCGTCGAGATTGAATTTCGCCAATCTCAGTGCCGAGAATGCTGCAATGATAAAGGCAACATAAGGCAATACAGGGCGCAGACACTCCAAGAAGGCAGGGTATTCCATTACATATAGTTGGGAGAATACAATGGTGGCGGGTGCCACACCGAATGTTATGTCGTCTGCCAAAGAGTCGAGCTCCTTGCCGATAGGTGATGAAACATGCAGCAGTCTGGCGCTCATGCCGTCAAAGAAATCGAACATGGCACCAATGATGATCCACAATAAAGCCAGCTTTGGCGAACCGCCAAAGGCGAACGATGTAGCTATACAGCCCGAGACGAGGTTGCAGCAAGTTATCGTGTTTGGAATATGTTTCTTAATGCTCATTTATTTTAGTTTTGCGATGATTGTTTGATCGCCGGTGGTCGACTGTCCCATCTTTACGCATACCTCTGATCCCAAGGGCAGGTATACATCCACACGCGACCCCAATTTGATGAATCCCAAGTGCTCATCGATGTAGCACTCTTCACCCTCCTTGGCATAGGTTACGATGCGGCGTGCCACGGCACCGGCAATCTGTCGACACAGCACGTCCACCCCCTTCGGTGTGGCAATCATGGTGTCAGCATGCTCGTTCTCCTCGCTTGCCTTGGGCAACCACGCTTTATGGAAGTTTCCGTCCACGTGCTTCACAAACTTCACCTTTCCGTCTACGGGAAACCAGTTGGCATGTACGTTCCACAAACTCATAAAGATTGAAATCATCAGTCGTCGATCATTGAAGTAAGGCGCATTGTCTACCTCTTCTATAACCACTATCTTGCCATCAGCTGGTGCTACCACTAAGTTGTCGGTATTTTCTACATTCAAGTATCTTATAGGACATCTGTAGAAGTTGAGTACGATACCATATGCCACACCAAAGACTACTACGAAAATCCCAAAAGGAACCTTGTTGTCAATGGTGCTCCATAAGATAGCGGCGATTGCTACTAATGCTATCATCCCATACACGAGCTGGTCTGTACCTTCACGGTGTAATCTAATTTTTTTAAGTTTCTTTATTCTTTGCCCCATAAGGTAGGATTGAGTTTTTAATGCTGCAAAGGTACACCATTTTTGTGGTTTTTGCAAATTTTTCTCCTTTTTCTTTTGGTTATGTCAACTTTTACCCGTAACTTTGAAGTCAAATTTTGAGTTTTATACATAAAACATGGAAGATTTCATTCATTTACATGTTCATACCCAATATTCCATTCTCGACGGTCAGTCCAAGATTCCCCATCTTGTTGACAAGGCCATTGCCAATGGCATGAAGGGTATGGCCATTACCGACCATGGTGTGATGTTCGGCATCAAGGAACTTTGTGACTATTGCGCCAAGGTGAACAAAGGCAGAAAGAAAGAGGGTTTGGAACCTTTCAAGCCCATCATAGGCTGCGAGATGTATGTAGCCCATCGTCGCAAGGAAGACCGTGAAAAGGATAAAGGCGACATGAGCGGCTACCACCTCATCGTGTTGGCAAAGAATTATAATGGTTATAAGAACCTCATCAAGTTAGTGAGTAATTCGTGGGTCGATGGATATTACATGCGTCCACGTACCGACCGTGCCGATTTGGAAAAGTATCACGAAGGCCTCATCGTCTGTTCAGCCTGTATCGCAGGTGAGGTGCCCCGCAAGATTTTGAATGGAGATATTGCGGGAGCCCGTGAGGCATGCGAGTGGTATCATCGTGTTTTTGGCGATGACTATTATTTGGAACTACAGCGCCACGAGGTGACTGATCCTTCTCTTCTTGCCAATCGCGAGGTGTTTCCCATGCAGCAGCGAGCCAACAAGGTACTTATCGAGATGTCGAAGGAATATGGCATCAAGTTGGTGTGTACCAACGACTGCCATTTCGAGGACAAGGAGACTGCCGAGGCTCACGACCATTTGCTCTGTCTGGCTACGGGCAAGGACCTTGACGATCCTAATCGTATGCGCTACTCCAAGCAGGAATGGTTCAAAACCCGCGAAGAGATGAATGCCATTTTCTCCGATGTTCCTGAGGCGCTTTCCAATACCTTGGAGGTACTCGATAAGGTGGAAATTTATAGCATAGACCATGGCCCCATCATGCCATTCTTCCCTATTCCAGAGAGTTTCGGCACCGAAGAGCAGTTGCGCCAGCGAGTATCCAAGGAAGATCTCTATCGTGAGTTCACCACCGATGAGAATGGGCAGAATCCCCTTTCACCCGAGGAAGGGCAGAAAGTCATCGACCGCTTGGGCGGTTACGACAAGATATACCGCATCAAGTTTGAGGCGGAATACCTGCGTTATCTTGCCTACGAGGGAGCTAAGAAACTCTATGGTGACCCTCTTCCAGCCAATGTGGACGAGCATGTCAACTTCGAACTTCATGTGATGAAGACCATGGGCTTTCCTGGTTACTTCCTCATAGTCTCCGACTTTATCAGGGCAGCCCGCGAGGAGTTGGAAGTCATGGTAGGACCTGGTCGTGGTTCTGCTGCAGGTTCGGTAGTTGCTTATTGTTTGGGCATTACCAAGATAGATCCGCTGAAGTACGACTTGCTGTTCGAGCGTTTCTTGAATCCCGACCGTGTCAACCTGCCAGATATCGATACCGACTTCGATGACGACGGCCGTGGCAAGGTGCTGCGATGGGTAATGGATAAGTATGGGCACGAGAATTGTGCCCACATCATCACCTATAGCAGTATGGCAACCAAAAATTCCATCAAGGATGTGGCACGAGTGGAAAAGTTGCCACTTGATAAGGCAAATGCCCTTTGCAAGGCGATACCCGACCGATTGCCCGAAGGTGCCAAGATGAACCTAAGCAACGCCATCAAGTATACCCCGGAACTGCAACAGGCAGAATTCTCTTCCGATGTGCGCGAGAGCAACACGATTAAATATGCCAAGATGCTCGAGGGGACAGTGCGAGGAACTGGTATTCATGCCTGTGGCTTTATTATTTGTCGTGACCCCATCAGCAACTGGGTACCGGTATCTACGGCCGACGACCCCGACTTCCCAGGGTTGAAAACTGCGGTAACCCAGTATGACGGTCATGTCATCGAGAGCACTGGACTCATCAAGATGGACTTTTTGGGACTTAAGACACTGTCGGAGTTGAAGGAGGCTTGTAAAGTTATCAAACAGACCACAGGCGATGTCATAGACCTCGATACATTGCCTATCGATGATGAGTTGACTTATCAACTTTATCAGCGGGGACAAACCATCGGAACCTTCCAGTTCGAGTCGCCTGGCATGCAGAAGTACCTTCGTGAGCTGAAGCCCACCGTCTTCGAGGATCTCATCGCCATGAATGCCCTTTATCGTCCAGGCCCAATGGACTATATCCCTTCGTTCATTGCCCGTAAAAACGGAAAGGAACCCATTGAGTACGATATCCCTTGTATGGAGAAATACCTAAAGGACACGTATGGCATTACTGTTTACCAGGAGCAAGTGATGCTCCTCTCACGTCAGTTGGCAAACTTTACTCGAGGTGAGAGTGACGCCCTTCGTAAGGCGATGGGTAAGAAGAAGAAAGATATTGTCGATGCGATGAAGCCGAAGTTCATCAAGCAGGGACAGGAGAACGGCCACGATCCTGCGGTGCTCGAGAAAATATGGGGCGACTGGGAGAAGTTTGCCTCCTATGCTTTCAACAAGTCGCATGCCACCTGTTATTCGTGGGTAGCTTATCAGACTGCCTATCTCAAGGCTCACTATCCCGCTGAATACATGGCTGCGCTGATGACTCGTCGCTTCTCTCAGATTACCGAGATTACCAAACTCATGGAGGAGTGCCAGTCTATGAATATCAAGACCCTGGGACCCGATGTCAACGAGAGTTATCGAGCGTTTGGTGTGAATGAGCATGGTGAGATTCGCTTCGGCCTTTCCGCCATCAAGGGTATGGGAACTCCTGCAGCCGATGCCATTGTGGCAGAGCGTGAGAAGAATGGACCTTACAAAGACATATTCGATTTTGCACAGCGTGTCGACTTCAGTAATGTCAACCGAAAAGCATTTGAAAGCTTAGCGCTCAGTGGCGGCTTCGATAGTTTCGGAATACCCCGTGAGAATTTCTTCGCTGTCAATACCAAGAACGAGATGTTCCTCGACACATTGGTGAGATATGGTCAGCTTTATCAGCGCGAGCAGCACGAGGCTGTCACCTCCCTTTTTGGGGGACAGGATGCTATAGAGATAACCACGCCTCCCATCCCCCATGCTGAAGGATGGAGTACCATCGAACGCTTGAACAAGGAGCGTGACTTGGTTGGCATTTATCTATCGGCGCATCCTTTAGATGATTATAGTGTGGTACTGAATACTATGTGCAATACACATTGCTCGGAGTTGAGTGACAAACCCTCGCTTACAAAGAAAGAGAATATAGTCTTTGGAGGTATCGTCACCGAGGTGAAGTCGAAGTTCACCAAAAAGGGTAATCCCTGTGGGTTCGTTACAATAGAAGATTTTGAAGGATCTGGCGAGTTAGCTCTCTTTGGTGAGGACTGGGGACAGTGGAAGGGAATGTTCACCGAGGGCTGTACCGTCTTTGTTACAGCGAAATGTCAGTCTCGTTTTGGCAACGACATGTATCTCGATTTCAAGGTCTCGGATGTGGAGTATCTTCAGACGGTGAAGGAGAAAAAGTTGGACAAACTCACCATCACGATTGATAGTGATATCATCGATGACACGTTGGTGAGCGACTTGGGAACACTCCTCTCCCGCGACAATGCGGAAAGCCGTACCCAGCTCTTCCTCCGTATTCACGAAGTAGAGAGCAACGATTATATTCTCATGCGTGCTCAAAACAAAACGGTGAACGTAGATAAGAATCTCATCCAGTTCATCGATGCCAATTCCAAAATGTCGTATAGCATTAACTGATGCTGCAAAAGCCATAGCCTTTTTGGGGGCTTTATCTGTTGCTTTTTAGGACGTGTTTTTTGGCATGTTTTTTGCAACTATCATAAGAAACAATGCAAACAATTAAAAACAAGAAATTAAAAACAAGAAAAATGGAAGTAACAATTACAACCGAGAATTTCGAGAGTTATAAAAATGGTTCACAGCCATTGGTGGTAGACCTTTGGGCTACATGGTGCGGTCCTTGCCGTCAGCTTGCCCCCATTGTGTCAGAACTTGCTTCAGAATATGATGGCAAGATAGTAGTAGGCAAGTGCGATGTAGAGGAAAATGAAGACATTGCGATGGAGTTTGGGGTTCGCAACATACCTACGCTTCTCTTCTTCAAGGACGGAAAGCTCGTCGACAAGTTTGTAGGTGCTACTAAAAAGGCAGTCCTCGACGAAAAGTTCCAGTCACTCCTCTAATCCTATCTCCCTTGATTCAAAAGCATGGCGGGAAGCCATGCTTTTTTGAGTAAAATGAACTTGTGTTATGGTTAAACTTCTTTCTAAAGGCCAATATAGTTTTTCATATATGTAGCTTCTATAACCGCACAACCGCTGATGTGCGCT
>DJOI01000010.1:26159-62909 GCA_002439605.1 Candidatus Segatella mututuai
TGATGTGCGCTTGCCCAACAGCTGATATGCGCTTGTCCTGCAGCTGATGTGCGGAACTGAATATATCCCAACATACGTGCCCATAGGTTCTTAACTTTTATATGGTAGTTCGTGGCTGTTTCGACGTAGAGCTGTTGTTGGAATCCAGTGCAGAATTTTATAATATAATGTGCACGTAAATATGCGAACATTATATTATAAAATGTGCGCTTTGTTCTCTTGTTTTATGGCAAGGGTCAGAAGGTGATGGTGCGGGAGCCATCTGCTTCGGCGGTGATGTGGACTTTGGTGACATCTTCGGGGAGAAGGGGCTCTATGAGCTCGGGCCACTCTAAGAAGCAGAGGTTGCCGCCATAGAAGTAGTCTTCGTAGCCCATGTCATAGACTTCCTCTATTTTCTTTATGCGATAGAAGTCGAAATGGTATATGGCTTCGCCATTGCCTGAGGTGTACTCGTTGACGATGGCGAATGTGGGGGAGGTGATGACATCTTCTACTCCTAATTCTTCACATATGGCCTTGATGAAGGTGGTTTTTCCTGCTCCCATCTTGCCATAAAAGGCGAAGACTTTGCTTTCTCCCATGTTGTCGATGAATGTCTTTGCTGCGTTGTGTATGTCCTCTAATGTGTTGATTTTTATTTCCATATTGCTATACTTTTATTGTTTCCTTATTCTATTGCCCTTAGGTGGGTATGTTATAATGATGAAAATTTTGATGTCTATCGCTTTCGGGGCGAGAGGGTGATTATGGGGATGAGCATCTCTTCCATAGAGATACCTCCATGCTGGAAGGTGTCCTTGTAGTAGGAGACGTAATAGTTGTAATTGTTTGGATAGGCGAAGAAGGAATCACCATAGGCGAACACATACGAAGTGCTGATGTTCGGTGCGGGAAGTAATGCCTTGTGTGGATTCTTGATGACAAATACGTCCTTGGCACTATAGGCAAGGTTCTTGCCCAACTTGTAGCGCAGGTTTGTGTTGGTGTTTCTGTCGCCTACTATCTTCAGAGGCTTTGTGGCTCTTATGCTGCCATGGTCGGTGGTGATGATCACTTTATAATTGCTTTGCGACAGGAGTTTGAAGAGATCGGACAGCACAGAGTGATGGAGCCAACTCTGGGTAATGCTGCGATAGGCAGACTCGTTGTTGGCCAACTCGCGAACCATCTTCGACTCGGTGCGGGCATGTGAAAGCATGTCTATAAAGTTGATGACTACCACATTTAGGTCGTAGTTTTTCAGCTCATTATACTTATCTATGAATTTTTCGGCTCCCGTAGAATCGTTGATCTTGTGATAACTGAAGGTGTTGCGACGGCGGTATCGGTCGAACTGTGTTTGGATGAGGGGTGCCTCGTTGAGGTTCTTGCCTTCTTCCTCTTCCTCGTCTACCCACAAATCGGGAAACATTTGGGCTATCTTGTCGGGCATCAATCCACTGAAGATGGCGTTGCGTGCATACTGGGTGGCAGTGGGGAGAATGCTCATGTACATATCTTCTTCGATATCGAAGAGGTCGCCGATATCATGTGCCAATACTTTCCACTGATCGTAACGGAAATTGTCTATGACGATGAGAAATACTTTCTCGTCCTGGTTGAGGAGAGGAAATATCTTGGTTTTGAAGATATCAGGACTCATGCAGGGACGTTGCTCGTTTTGGTTGGGAGAAGCGAGTTGCTGCATCCAGTCGAGATAGTTCTTGGATACATATTTGGCAAAGCCTAAGTTTGCCTCTTCCTTCTGCATCTGCAACATCTCGGTCATAGGGCTGTTGGTGCTACTTAGCTCCAGTTCCCACTTCACGAGGCGACGGTAGATGTCCATCCAGTCTTTCCATGTGCGACAGTCCATAATCTGCATCGCCAACTGCTGGTACTCTTGCTGGTAGCTGCTCTGAGTGACCTCGGTGACAATCTCGCGCTGATGGATGTTCTTCTTGAGCGAGAGGAGTATCTGGTTGGGGTTGACGGGCTTGATGAGATAGTCGGCAATCTTGGAACCGATGGCCTGGTTCATGATGTTTTCTTCCTCGCTCTTGGTACACATCACCACAGGTGTGGCAGGCTGTATGTCCTTGATTTGCTGCAACGTCTCCAAGCCGCTAAGTCCTGGCATCATCTCGTCGAGCAAGATGAGGTCGAAGGTTTGCTGGCGGCACAGCTCGATGGCATCGGATCCGTTGCTTACCGTGACTACCTGGTAGCCTTTTTTCTCGAGGAAGATGATGTGGGCCTTGAGAAGTTCCACCTCATCATCTACCCATAATAATAGTCCGTTGTTCATATTTCTAAAATCCTTCTAATTCAAAATATTCGTCTTCCAGATCATAGGAGTCTTCTTTTTTCTCCTTGTTGTCTTTCTGATTTTTCTTTTCTTCTGCCTTGTTGTCTTTGGTCTTGGGGGGTGCAGTTTTCTTATTGGCCACCTTGGCTGGGGTGGTCTTGCCTTTTGCCTGCTGATTTGTCTTTGCAGGCTGAGCAGTCTTGGCTGTATCGGCAGCAGGTTGAGTCTCCTCTTTGATGACAGTAGTGCCCGACGCAGGCTGGGCTGGCAATGTTTCTTCTTTGCTGACGGTTGTGTCTTGAGGAATCTGTTGTTGCTGAGACTCATCGGGTATTGTCGTTGTGTTGTCGGGAGTAAGCTGGTTGTCTGTCTTCTCTTCTGATACGATGATGGTAGTCGAGGCGTTCGAGTCTTCTAATTCTGGGTCCTTATCTATTTTCTCCTCGGTAGAGGATGGCGTGGGCTCTTCTTTCTCCGTGACAATCTCTGTAGGCTCGGCAAAATCTACCTGGATAGGTTTTATGGGAGCAAAGTGCTTTTGGTAGAATTTATCGTAGTCGCTATAGGCGTATTGGGTTCCTAACAGTGAGAGGTTTTCCTGACTGATGAGATAGGTGCGCGATTTACCCAGGAGGCGCACGATCTGTGTCTGGTGCAATACGTCATGGGCATAGAGGCGTGCTTCGTCGAAATTACGGAAACCTGTGATCAGCATGAGATGGATGCCGTCGCGCTCTTCGATGCTGATATCAAAGTTGCGGACAAGATAGGTTGTGAAGTTGAACTTCGCCATCTCGAAGAGCAGTTGGTTCTCGTTGACAGAGTCGGGCTGATAGGCAAGGAGGAACACAAAGTCGGTCTGTCGCTCTTGACTGAAGGTCTTCTGTGCAGCCTGCTCGTTCTCATTGAGTACGGTGCTACGTCGCTCCCACACATTCTCCAGGTCGAACTTGCCACCCTGGAGACGTTTTCCGGCATTGACCCCATTGACTATCATGCCAGCCATCTCGCTGAGTCTGCCCTCAGGATATTTCTCGACCAGGGTCTTCATATCTGCCACGCATCCTTGAGCATCACCCTGGTTCAACTTGCTCAGAGCGCGGATAAAGATAAACTTGTCGCGGTTAGCACCCATGGGAAAACGGGTTGCTGATATATCAGAGTTGGACAGTACCATCTGGTATTTCCCCAGTTTGAAGGCCTCGTAGGAAGCAGCATAGAGCGAGTCTTCTATGTGGATGCCAAACTTGGCATTGTCAGCGTAGTAGGGGTCGGTAAGAAGGGTAGTCCACTGGCTCTCAGGATATTCCTTCTTGAGCCGTTCTACATAGGTGTTGGCTGTGGAAGGCATGTTCCTGCGGGAGTAGAGCAGATAGAGATGATAGAATACATCGTCCATGTGTTTGTAATCCTTGAAATGTTCCTCAATACGTCGCAGGGTCCTCTCGCTCAGTGGCAGGTTGTCGAGTTTATCCTTGAAGATGACTCCCGAATGATACAGACCATCGGTGAGCAAGGCGTTGCTTGCCTGCAGCTGTTCGGCGGTGAAGGGAATTTGTGCCAGATAGTATTCACGTTTGTGTGGATCGTTCTGGGCACTGTCGGCTATCAGCTTGAGTGAGTCTTCCTGTATGGATGCCAGTGCCAAAGAGTCACGCATTTCGTCGGTCATCTCCTCTGCTCCCTGGGCTGAGGCTACGACGGTCTTGTTGATACGCTGCCAGTTGTCTACATTCTCACGCTTTCCCCACTGACGTTGGAAGGATGTCTTGCCCTGGCTTACAGCTATGGGGTTGTAGAAATACCAGGCACTGTTGACCTGCGATGCGGTAGGTGATGATGTTTGTGACGGACGGTTGTTGGCAGAGGTGTTGCTTATTCCGCCATTCTGAGCCAACTGGCGCTGGGCATTTTCTTCGGCTTGCAGGTTGCGTTCTTCTTTCTCCTTCTTCTTCAGAAGGGCTATCACGCGGTCGATGGCAGCATTGCGGTCAGACTTGCTCATGGTGGCAAGTTGCTGAAGAGAGTCCTGTAAGTGGACAATCTCGGTATAGGGGACGAGTTCATCGAGTACCTTTGAACGCTCGGACAGTTGGGCATAGTCCTTGCGGTCTTTGTCCAACAGGCCGATGGCCTCGCCATAACAACGGCGAGCGTCAGAATAGAGTTCCTTGGCCCAGTAGAGGTCACCCAAATGAAGAAGTAGTACACCTTTCTCAATACCGTTGCGTGTTGACTTGGTATTGCCTTTCTCGTAAGAGGATATGGCATTAAGGGTATCACGCTTCAGCAGGTAGATGTTACCCATGGCATAATAGAGCTGGTCGAGATACTCCTTGTTCTTGTCGGAGGCTGCCATTCGGCGCAGGCGGCTGATGACCTGTTTGGTATTGGTGGATGCCATCACCTCGCTCATGGAGATGCGGGCGTTGAACTCCAACTCGTAGGGTGGGTTGAGGCGTATCGCATGCTTGAATGCCTTGTAAGCCTCGGTCTTATGCCCCAAAGCTGCCTGCAGCTGGCCCATGAGATACCACTCGCGGGCTTTTTGTTTGCGGCGCATCTCGTGCTTGATGACTTTGCGTAGGTATGGGATAGCAAGGTCGAACTGTTGGGTGTGGATGTAATAATCGGTATAGGTGTAGTCCCATTCTTTCTGGGCACGCCAGTGGATAGAGTCGCGCTGCATATTGCGGATGATGTCTTCGGCATCGTATATCCAGTCTTGTTCGATATAGCATTTTGCCAACCATGCCTTGGCTCGTCCGTAGATGGCTGGCTGGGTCTCGAAGAGACGGCTCATATAGGCGAAGGTGGAGGCGGCACTTTCGAAGTCGCCTTGATAGAACTGCGAACGCCCCATGAGCATCCATGCCTTCCAGATGAAGGGATTGTACTCTCTGCGGTTGAGCCACTCGATGTCCTTGGCTGTCTTACGACGGCTCTTGTTCCATTCTGGACGCTGCTTGATACTGTGGCGCTGGATGGCTTTTTGGCATTTCTCGATGGCACGGTCGTAGTTGGCCTTGCCCAATTCTCGGCTGTTCTTATTGCCAACGGTGTACAGGGGAATGAGTTCGGTATAGTTGTCTTTGTTACCTTGCTCTTTCTCCAATGAGGCTTCGATATATGCCAAGGTGCCGTTATAGTAAATGTTGTATTTGGAGTGGAAGGCATGCAGCCATCTGTTGCGCGCAGTGTTTTTCTGCGTAGAACAGCCTGTCACGGTGATGAGACCTATGACGAGGAAGAGGATAATATAGAGGGCGGAATGCTGTTTCACGTTGATGGCTTTTGTTTTTTATAAGATGCTTTTATTCTTATAAAACAGAGAAACACCTGTTTTTATTGTCTTGCATAGGGCAAAAGTGAGGATGCTTACAAAGATGATGGTGGCACCAGAGGGAACATTGAACTGATAGCTGACGAGGAGCCCGATGAGGCAGTCGAACCAACCCGCAATGATGCTGTAAAGGATGAGACGCCTGTAACTGTAGGTGAAGATACTGGCTGTCATTTGGGGAATGGTGAGCAGACTGATGGCAAGGACTATGCCTACCATTTTTAGGGTGGCAACAATGGTCATGGCGATGAGTGCCATCATGATGTATTCAATCAAGGCAACAGGAAGATGTTGCGAAAGAGAAAAGGTGCGGTCGAATGCCACACTTTGGATGGGACGCAGAAAAAAGGAAAAGAGGATGCTGACGATTGCCGTGAGAATCCCCAGCAGCCAAAGGTCGTATGTGCCGATGGTGAGAATACTGCCGAAGAGAAAAGATGGCAGGTCGGGCATGAAACCAGGGGTAAGGAAACAGCAGATAATTCCCACGCTCATGCCCAAAGTCCAGAACATGGCAATGGCGGAATCCTGTCGTATGTCCTTGCGCGAGGATGTCCATTGTACACCGAAAGCACTGAGTATGGCAAAGACCATTGCAGAGAGGATGGGGTTGATGCCGGCAAACACCCCTATGCCTATGCCTCCAAACGAGGCATGGGTGATGCCGCCGCTGATAAAGACAAGGCGTCGGGTAACAATATAAGTTCCTATGAAACCGCAGAGGATGCTTGCCAGAAAAGCTCCGGCAAGGGCGTTCTGGAAAAATGTATATTCGAGTATGTTCATGAGGCTGTGTGATGTTCCTGAATAAATGCTACGACTTCGTCTTTCAGCGTGTCGGGAAGGTTGATGCCCCGGAGAATGAGACTTCTGTTCCAGGCTGCCACTTCCTCGGGCTGCATGGTGTATAGAACTTCTGAGAATTCTTCTACTTCTTGGGGAGTATAGTCGTGGGACTTGCGACCTCGGAAACGATCCAACTCCTCATCTTCGAAGTATTCTATTTCTTTGGCCGATGCTTCCATCAGGCATTCTTGCTCACATTTTGCATTGTCACCATTGCAGGTGTTGCAGGACACTCCTTCCTGAATGGGTGATTCGGAACCATTGCGATGGCTCAAGATGCCTAATAGGGCAGAGATGATACCTAAGACCACGAGGAATATGACGAGATATAGCATGGGATGTGCGGATATATACTTACTGTTTGTGAGAAGGCAAAGGGATTATGCCTTTTCGGTGATAACGAAACCTACAGAGCGGAGATCTTCCCAGAAGTGGGGGTATGACTTGGTGACAACTTCGGGATGATTGATCTGCAACTGTGGAAACTTGAATGCCAGAGGTGCGAAGGCCATTGCCATGCGATGGTCTTCGTAGGTGTCGATAGGTTCAAGGGTTGGATCGCAGGTCTCACCTTCCCAGATAAGGGTGTTGCCATTCTCGTCGTGAATCTCGTAACCCACTTTTCTGAGTTCTCGCTTTAGTGCCTCTATGCGATCTGTCTCCTTGATTTTCAATGTAGAAAGACCAGTGAAGCGGAAGTGTACTCCCATGGCACAACAGGCTACTGCGATGGCTTGTACCAGGTCGGGAGACCCCGTAAAATCGTAGTCAAGGCGTGGTGATGTGCAACGGTGGGCCTTCAGCTTGAGTGGGGCTATACGGTCACGTAACTCAAAACCGCTCTTCACTCCTAACAGGCTGAAGATGTACTTCACCACAGAGTCGCCCTGATTGCTGCAATCGGATAGACCATCCAGCTGTAATTCTGAATCGGGATTGGCATTGAGAGCCATAATCTCGTACCAGTAAGACGAGGCGCTCCAATCACTCTCTATGGTGTAGTCTTCTATTTGGGCGTAAGGGTGGGGTGCAACGGTAATGGTGTCTATGTCTGTCCATTTGGCATCGGCACCAAACTGTCGCATGATCCATAGGGTGAGGTCTATGTAAGGACGTGAGGCTATCTCGCCTGTGAGCTTCAGTTCAAGGCCCTTCTGCAGCATCGGACCTATCATCAGCAGGGCGGAGATATATTGAGAACTGATGCTTCCTACAACTTTCAGGTAGCCACCATCGAGTGGCTTCCCTTCGATATGGAGTGGGGGATAGCCTTCTTTCTCTATGTACTCAATATTGGCTCCTAAGCACCGGAGGGCATCTACGAGGATGGCTATAGGTCGGTTCTTCATTCGTTCTGTGCCTGTGATGGTATGCGAGCCTGGGGTGCTTGCCAAGTAGGCGGTCATGAAACGCATGGCGGTACCTGCCGCCTTGATGTTGATGTTTTCGGGCATGTCGCGCAGGGCTGCAACAATTACTTCCGTATCGTCGCAGTCGCTAAGATGGCTTAAAGGAAAGGTGCAGCCAGCCATCGCATGGATTATCAGGATGCGGTTGCTGATACTCTTTGAGGCTGGCAAATGGATGGCGCTGTTGATCTGTTTGGGGGCTTGGATAATATATGTCATGTTGTGTTTTGTTTTCTTTGTTATTTGACAATGATTACAGGTAAGTCGAGTGGTTCATCGGTGGCTGTTTCTATGGAGCGTGTATCTATATGCGCTTTCTTAGGACCGGGAATGAGGGGACTGTAGTAAAGCACCTGACGGATGCGCTGGCGCTGTTGGGCAGTGAACTGATAGCTCAGCCCCAGGGAATAATCCATCAGGTTGATGGAACTCCAGGTGTCGCCTGTGTCGTTATGGCGCGATATCATGTCGGACAGAAGAAAGATGGCATCTTTTCCTGTCGATTCGGCTTCTTTGTTCTTGTTCTCTATATATTCAGAAAGCCATTTGTTGTAGGCCGGGCGGTTGTAACTTTTCGTATCGGTGCAATAATCGGTATCGGCACACGACTCGGTGGGCTTGTTGTCTTTTTCAGCAAAGACATGGTGCAGACCAAGGTAATGTCCTAATTCATGGGCAAGAGTGGCGTTGGCGTCATAGATAAGATTGTCGGTGCTCTCGGATTCTGAGGTTATGCCTTTGTATCGGTTGCTCTCATAGTAGATGAACCGGCTGTTGATGCAAAGGCAGTGAGCATATTTCAGGTTGCTCTTGGAAAGTTTGGATCGTTTGGTGCTGTTGAGACCTTCTATCTGTGGAAAACCTGCTGCCTGATAAGGCATCACGCTGATGCCCAATGTAATGGAGGTTGCATCCTTGGCTTGGGAAAAAGGGTATACCATCACGTTGATGTATTCGTTGGGATCCCATACATATCGGGTGTATCGACGTGTGTTGTCGCCCATGAACTTATTGCAGTCTATGGGGTAGGTGCCTGACCATTTGATATATTCAACTCCTGGTTGGGCTAAGGCTTGATTTTGCTCGTTTTTCTCGGCAAGGACAAAACGGATGTGTATATTTTCGCTATTTTCGTATTCTTGATAGGTGTAGATGCTGCCTTGGTAGAGTTCGTTGACATGATCTACGAGCTCTTTAAGCCGGGTGTAGTCTACATATTGCTGCTTGTCCTGGCTGTCTTGGTAGAAGACATGAAATATCAGCGGTATCTGGTATTCATAGTCGTCGCCTGTTATTTCATCATTGTCGCGATCTTGCTCTATATCGGCATAGAATTCCTCTGTACTGCTGTTGCAACCGGTGAGTGTGGTGCCTATCAGACATGATAGGATGATGCTATATATATAATGTTTCATGCGGGTGTACTCATTATTTATAATGTTGCAAAATTACAAAAAAATATCGTAGATTCGTTCATTAAAAGGAAATATTTTTGCAAAAAGCAATAAGAACTTATCCTCGTTTACAATTTATATGTAACTACTCAGTATCCTTTTTGCTTGATAAGCAAAACTTTTGCAATGCAACGGCAACAAACCAAATTCACCAAGCCGTCCACATAAGGTCGTTTTTTTGCCCCTCTCGGAAGACGGTTTTTATGAGGTTGTCATGTCGTACGACTATAGCTGCTATGAACGTACGACATGAGGTTGCATAGTTGTACGACATGAGAATGCATAGTCGTACGACATAAACTTTAGTGAGTCTCAAGGTGCCTTTCTCTTGCTGTTTTTCGTTCAGAAACTGAATGTGCAGTGAACAGTTATGAACGTAGTGTGAATACTTGTGAATGATTTTAAATACATAAAAAAACAAAAAAATAATGATTTCTGATTTTTTTATGTTACTTTTGCAAGTCGAAATGAGAATTAAGAAATTAGATATATTCATTGCGAAGCAATTCGGACTGCTTTTCGTGGGAACGTTCTTCATCTGCCAGTTCGTGCTGATGATGCAATTTCTGTGGAGATATATCGACGACCTGATAGGAAAAGGATTGTCGGTGGAAGTCATGGCAAAGTTCTTCTGGTACATGGGGCTCATGCTCGTGCCGCAAGCTCTGCCTTTGGCCATTCTACTTTCATCGCTTATCACCTTTGGCAACTTGGGAGAAAGCTCAGAACTGACTGCCATCAAGGCGGCCGGCATTTCGCTGATGCAAGCCTTTAGGTCGCTCATCATCATCACAGTCCTCGTGATGATCAGTTCGTTTTACTTTCAGAACAACATCGGTCCCAGCTCCAACATGAAGCTGGCGCAACTTCTCATCTCGATGAAGCAGAAAAGTCCGGAGCTGGAGATTCCCGAAGGAATTTTCTATGATGGGATTCCCAACTGTAACCTCTATGTACAGAAGAAAGACCTCAAGACGGGCAAACTATATGGTATCATGATTTATCGCATGACCGATAGTTACGAGGATGCCGCCATTATTCTCGCAGACTCGGGCATGCTGCAGAGTACGGCAGAGAAAAAGCACCTCGTGTTGAGCCTGTACAGCGGAGAATGGTTCGAGAACATGCAGAGTAGCGAGCTCGCCAACAGTGCGGCCGTGCCCTACAGAAGAGAGACATTCATCTCGAAGAAAATAGTTCTTGACTTCGACGGCGATTTCAGCCTCACCGATGCCAGCTCGCTGTCTAACAACGCCAAGGCAAAGAGCCTTGCCCAAATAAATCACGACATCGACTCCCTCAACCATTCGTACGACTCAATAGGAAGAATATACCTTGCCGATGCCAGAATAAGATACTATCACCAGCCCTATATGAGCAAAAAAGACTCGTTGCTGGCTGAGAAGAAAGCGTCAAAGACAAGGGTGAATATCGACTCACTGTTTGAAAAGATGACTACCGAGCGCAAACTGTCGGTAGTGAACTCTGCTTCCTCTGATGTGCAGCAAGCCATCAGCGACCTCGACTTCAAGAGCATGATCACCAATGTAGGCGACCGTCTGATAAGAGACCACAAGATAGAGGCCATCAACAAATTCACGCTCGCCTTGTCGTGCCTTATATTCTTCTTCATCGGTGCTCCCTTGGGTGCCATCATACGAAAAGGAGGGTTGGGATTCCCCGTCATCATCTCTGTATTGGTATTCATCACTTTCTTCATCCTCGACAACACAGGCTACAGAATGAGCCGAAGTGGAATTTGGGCAATATGGTTTGGTAAAGGGCTTGCCACGGCTGTGCTGGCTCCTCTGGCTGTATTCGTCACCTATAAGGCGACCAACGACTCGACTGTGTTCAACATAGACATGTACAAAGAATTTATACTCAAGTTGTTGGGTGTCAGGCTCAAACGACACATCTTCGGCAAGGAAGTCATCATCAACGACCCAGCATATGCAGAGGATGCCGTCAAGTTGAAACACATCAACGAGGACATAAAGACATACAACAAGGAACACCGACTCAAGAAATGGCCCAACTTCATCAACGTGTTCTTCAAATATAAGCCCGACCATGAAATAGAACGTATCAGCAACGAACTGGAAGCAGTGATAGAAGACTTGTCGAACACAAAGAACAAATACATTCTACACGACATCAACCAATACCCCGTGCTCTTGCCCAAGGCTCACACACGACCGTTCGAACATAAATGGTTCAATATCATAGTAGCCCTCATCGTCCCTGTCGGCACCGTGCTCTACCTCAGAATGTGGAGCTTCCGCCTGCGATTGTACAGAGACTTGAAAGTGGTGACGCAAGTGAGCAACGACATCATCATGAGAACTAAAGAAATGTAACTATATATAATAAGGTAGTAATTAGAAAAAAATGGAAGACGTAAGACTGAACAGCATAGAAGAAGCCGTACAAGACTTCAAGGAAGGTAAATTCGTCATCGTCGTAGACGATGAAGACCGAGAGAACGAGGGCGACCTCATCATAGCAGCAGAGAAGATTGATGCAGACAAGGTGAACTTCATGCTCAAGCATGCACGTGGTGTGCTTTGCGCACCAATAACCATCAGTCGATGCGACGAGCTCGACCTGCCCCATCAGGTTTCGGAGAACACTTCCATGCTTGGAACTCCATTCACCGTCACCGTCGACAAACTCGAGGGATGCAGCACAGGAGTATCTGCGCACGACAGAGCAGAAACCATCAAGGCACTTGCCGACCCAAACTCTACGCCGAAGACTTTCGGACGTCCAGGCCACATCAACCCACTTTACGCTCAAGACAACGGTGTGTTGCGACGAAGTGGGCACACGGAGGCTGCCATCGACCTTTGTAAGATGGCAGGACTCTACCCCGCTGGTGCTCTGATGGAAATCATGAACGAAGACGGCACCATGGCTCGACTACCACAGCTCTTGCAGTTTGCCAAAGAATGGGGGTTGAAAATCATCTCCATCAAAGACATGATAAAATACCGACTCAAGAAAGAGTCGCTTATAGAAATAGGTGAAGAGGTTGATCTGCCAACAGAATACGGCCACTTCCATCTCATACCTTTCCGCCAGGCAAGCAACGGATTGGAACACATGGCCCTCATCAAGGGAGAATGGAAAGAAGACGAACCTATCCTCGTTCGGGTTCACTCATCTTGCGCCACAGGCGACATCTTGGGGAGCAAGCGTTGCGACTGCGGTCAACAGTTGCACAAAGCCATGGAGATGATAGAGAAAGAAGGGAAAGGTGTACTCGTCTACATGCAGCAGGAAGGAAGAGGCATTGGGCTGATGAACAAGATTGCAGCATACAAGCTCCAGGAAGAAGGCTACGACACAGTGGACGCCAACACCCATTTAGGCTTTAAGCCCGACGAGCGCGACTATGGTTGCGGAGCTCAGATGCTGCGCCACCTTGGTGTACACAAGATGCGCCTAATGACTAACAATCCTGTAAAACGTGTCGGACTGGAAGCCTACGGACTGGAAATCGTAGAGAACATAGCCATCGAAACTACTCCGAACAAATACAACGAGCGATACCTCAAAACAAAGAGAGACCGCATGGGACACATGCTTCACCTGGGGTAAACATGGCAGAATGTAACAATTTAGATACAAAAAGTTAAATTACAACATGTTTCTTTCCGCAAAAGAAATAAAATGATTACTTTTGCAAGCGAATATAAACATTGATATAAATTATGGCACATTTATCCGATCGTCTTGACAGATTGGCACCATCAGCAACGCTGGCGATGTCGCAGAAAAGCAGTGAAATGAAAGCTCAGGGTATCGACGTAATCAACATGAGCGTAGGAGAGCCCGATTTCAACACACCAGACAACATCAAAGAGGCAGCCAAAAAAGCTATCGACGAGAATTACTCCCGTTACTCCCCCGTGCCGGGATACCTCGACCTGAGAAAAGCAATTGTAGCCAAACTGAAAAACGAGAACAACCTCGACTATACCACCAACGAGGTAATAGTGGGCACAGGAGGCAAGCAATGCGTTTGTAATGCCGTACTCGCCTTGGTAAACCCTGGGGATGAGGTCATCATCCCCGCGCCTTATTGGGTTAGTTATCCACAGATGGTAAAACTGGCAGGCGGTGTACCTGTTATCGTAAACGCAGGCTTCGGCCAGGACTTCAAGATGACTGCCAAGCAGTTGGAGCAAGCCATCACTCCCAAGACTAAGATGCTCATTCTCTGTTCGCCAAGCAACCCGACAGGAAGCGTCTATTCCAAGGAAGAACTGACAGCCCTCGCCGATGTGTTGAGAAGGCACAAGGATGTATTCGTACTGGCCGACGAGATTTACGAACACATCAACTATATAGGCAAGCACCACAGCATCGCACAGGAACCAGATATGAAAGAACAGGTCATCATAGCCAATGGAGTATCAAAGGCCTATGCCATGACTGGTTGGCGTATCGGTTTCCTGGCTGGCCCCGAGTGGATTATCAAGGGATGCAACAAACTGCAGGGACAGTACACCAGCGGAACTTGCTCGGTAAGCCAGAAAGCAGCCGAAGCAGCCTACATGCTCGACCAAAGTGCGGTAGAGAAAATGCGCCAGGCTTTCGAGCGCCGCCGAGACCTGATCGTGAAGTTGGCAAAGGAAATACCAGGACTTGAGGTAAACTTACCACAAGGTGCTTTCTATCTATTCCCCAAATGCAGCAGTTTCTATGGCAAGAGCACAGGCAACCACACCATCAACAATTCTACAGACTTGGCCATGTACCTTTTGGAAGAGGCACACGTGGCTACCGTGGGAGGAGATGCTTTCGGAGACCCAGAATGTTTCCGCATGAGCTATGCCACAAGCGACGAGAATATCGTAGAGGCCATACGCCGAATCAAGGAAGCTTTGAGCAAGCTTAAGTAATATTAAAACAACAGACTGACAAAAAATCGGCAAAAACGCACATTAGAGGCAAACAAAACGACATAAACAGCGACATATTAATTAAATACGTTCAATATCTCGTTAAAACTTCTTAAATGCGTTTCGAGTTTTGTTTTTAATTACTATCTTTGCGATTAGTAACGGAAAAATCCGTACTTTGCCGTATCACCAAATAGGGTCTACAAAACATTTGAAAAAAGAACATTCAAATAATTTATTAACTAATAATTTAAAAAAGTAAAATTATGGCAACTACAAAACAAGCAGCCCCCAAGAAAAAATCTGAGGGCTTTCAAGGAGTAAGAGGCGCATTCTGGATCATCGTGGTATGTGCTGTCATCGCATTCACATTGTTCTTTACATGGTTCGGAAACGACATGCACTTCCAGGATCCAGGTGTACAGGATCACCCTGCAGACATTTGGGGTACTATCTACAAAGGTGGTGTAATCGTACCTGTTATCCACACATTGTTGCTCACAGTGCTGGCTATGACCATCGAGCGTTGGATGGCTCTCAAGACCGCTACTGGTAATGGTGCTCTGCCTAAGTTCGTTGCTAACATCAAGGCAGCGTTGAACGCTAACGATTTCGCTAAGGCTGAGCAGCTCTGCAACAAGCAGAAAGGTACTGTCGCTAACGTAGTGATGGCTTCTCTGAACGCTTACAAGTCAATGGAGTCTGGTGCTAACGCTTCTTTGAAGAAGGCACAGAAGGTGGCTAAGATCCAGCAGGCTCACGAGGAGGCCACTCAGTTGGAGATGCCTACATTGACTATGAACTTGCCTATCATCGCAACAATCGTAACTCTTGGTACTCTTACTGGTCTTCTCGGTACTGTAACTGGTATGATCAAGTCATTCCAAGCCATGGGTGAAGGTGGTGGCGCTGACTCAGCAGCACTTTCTGTAGGTATTTCAGAGGCTTTGATCAACACCGCATTTGGTATTTTGACATCTTGGTGTGCTGTTGTGTCTTACAACACTTTCACAAACAAGGTTGATAAGTTGACATACGCACTCGACGAGGTAGGTTACTCAATTGCTCAGACATACGAAGCTAACCACGCAGACGAGGCTTAATTTTTGCTAACCCTTTAAAATTTTATCGCTATGGGTAAAGTAAAAATTAAGAAGAGTGACATCTGGATCGATATGACGCCTATGTCAGACGTTATGACCCTGTTGCTTACTTTCTTCATGCTCACCTCTACTTTCGTAAAGAATGAGCCCGTGAAAGTAAACACTCCAGGTTCTGTGTCTGAGATCAAGGTGCCTGAGAACGGAGTCTTGACCATCTTGGTAAGTCCAGAAAAGGACAAAGCCGGAAAACCAACCGGAGAAGGCCAAGTATTTATGAGCATTGACAATACTGATCAGCTGGGTGCGTCACTGAGCACTATGACAAGTGCCTTTGGTGTGGAATTGACACCGAAGATGATAGAAACATTCAAGGGTGATGGTACATTCGGAGTCCCAATGAGTGATTTGAAGACCTACCTTGCGATGAATGCTTCAAAGCGTCCACAGTATCTCCAGCAGAAAGGTATTCCTCTCGACAGTATTAATGGTGGCATGAGCGAGTTCCAGCAGTGGGTAAATGCAGCTCGTCAGGCTAACGAAGATATCAAGATTGCCCTCAAAGCTGATGCTTCTACACCATATAAGACAGTTAAGAGAGTGATGAACGAACTCCAGGACATGGACGAGAGTCATTACTACATGATTACACAGTTAAAACAACAGGGGGACGAATAAATGGCTAAGAAAGAAAGCAAACAAAAGAAAATGAATGTCCGCGTAGACTTTACGCCTATGGTGGATATGCTTATGCTTCTTATCACGTTCTTCATGCTGTGTACATCGTTGAGCAAACCTCAGACTATGGAGCTGACAATGCCAAGTAATGATGAAAATCAGAATGACGAGAACAAGAATGAGGCTAAAGCTTCAGAGACTGTGACCCTCTATGTAACAGCCGACAACAAGATCTATTATGGTGCTGGTATCCCTAAGTACGATGACCCTTCATGGATCAAGGAGACAACATGGGGCACCAACGGAATCCGTAAGGTTTTGAGAGAACACGCTACAGAAAACGGCACACGTCCTGTAGAGAGAATCTCACTCGCAGTCAAGGAGTTAAACATGGAGCGTTCAAAGAATCCAAAACAATATCCTGACAGCATTTATCAGAAGAAGTTGAGTGACTTGAAGGCAGGTAACTTGAAGGATGGTAAGATTCCTACCCTGACTATTGTCATCAAACCTACTGACAATGCTTCGTATAAGAATATGGTTGACGCACTCGATGAAATGCAGATTTTGAACATTGGTACGTATGTCATCGACAAGATTAACGCTGACGATGAGAAACTTCTCAAGTCAAGGCACGTTAAGATGTAAGATGATTGCTAACAATTAAAACAAAAAAGAAATGGCAAAAATAGATCTATACGATCCTAAATGGGTCGACATGGTTTTCGCCGGAAAGAACAAGGAGTATGGTGCATATCAACTCCGTAAAGGTACTTCTGGCCGAAACATCAAGGCTCTTCTGATTTTGGTCATCGCTGCAGCTCTCGTAGGTGGATTCTTGGCTTGGAAGGTTATCAAACAGAAACAAGCAGAAGAACAGCAAGCATACATGGAAGCTATGGAGTTGGCAAAACTCCAGCAGCAAGCTAAGAAAGAAGAAAAGAAGAAAGAGCCTGTGAAGCCAAAGATTGAACCTAAGAAGGAGATACCTGTGGCTCGCGAGACTCAGAAGTTTACTGCACCTGTCATCAAGAAGGATGAACTCGTAAAAGAGGACAACCAAATTAAGCAGATGGATAAACTGGACGAGAAGGTGGCCGTTGGTACCGAGAACAAGGAAGGTACCAAAGACCGTTTGGCAGAAGCTGTAAGAAGCGAGATCGCCGTAGCAGCTCCACCACCACCACCAGCACCAAAGCCTGAGGTTTCCAACAAGGTGTTTGATGTTGTAGAAGAAATGCCTCACTTCCCTGGTGGCGCAGCTGCCTTGCAGGCATTCCTCTCAAGCAACACGAAGTATCCTGTTGTTGCTCAGGAAAATGGTGTACAAGGTCGTGTTATCGTGTCATTCGTAGTAGAACGTGATGGCTCTATCACTGATGTAAAGGTCGTACGTTCTGTTGACCCATCACTCGACCGCGAAGCTTCTCGAGTAGTAAAGAGCATGCCGAGGTGGAGTCCTGGTAAGCAGAATGGCTCTACCGTACGTGTGAAGTACACAGTTCCTGTTGTATTTAGATTGCAGTAATAGAATGAAAAAAACATCTTATATTTTTATAGGATTAATATCTCTATCAATGGCTTTCTTCTCATCATGTGGTGAGAAGAAAGCCAAAGATGGTAGGACGGACACTCCTACGTCGGGCACCATAGAATTCTATGCAGACGAAAGTCTGAGCCCTATCATTGACGAGGAGCGAACACAGTTCGAGTTTGAATACCCCAAGGCCAAACTCAAGCCCATATATTCAGATGAAGTCACAGGACTTCAGATGATCAAGGATTTCAAGACAACACTTTTGTTTACAACTCGCAGTCTGAAAGATAGCGAGATTGCTTACTTGAAATCGAAAAGCAATGTTATTCCTTCGGTCTTCCCCATCGGTTACGACGGCTTGGCATTTATTGTCAATAAGAACAATCAAGATACTTGCATAACGGTAAACGACATCAAGCGTGTGCTGACAGGAAAAGCGACTAAATGGAGCGACATTGTTCCTGGTTCTAAGAGAGGGGACATCGAAGTTATCTTCGACAATACCCGATCGGCTACTACCAACTGGGTGGTTGACTCAGTATTGCACGGTGAAAAAATGGGAGCAAAGATTATGGCTGCCAAGACCAGCAAGCAGGTAATAGACTTTGTAGACGAGAATCCAGGTGCTATCGGTGTGATTGGTTCAAACTGGTTGAACGACCGTCGTGACTCCACCAACACCACATTTAAGAAGAATATCCATGTCATGCGAGTGTCCATCAAGGACAAGGCTACTCCATCGAACAGTTGGCAGCCTTATCAGGCTTATCTTCTCGATGGTAGGTATCCATTCGTAAGAACATTATATGCAATAGTAGTAGACCCACACAAGGCACTTCCATGGAGCTTTGCCAACTACATCACCAACCCAAGAGGTCAGCTGATTGTCTTCAAGTCAGGTCTGCTCCCTTATAGAGGAGACATCACCTATAAGCAGGTGAATATAAAAAAGTAAGAATCCCAATTAAACTTTCAGGATGAAAGTGTCATCTGAGGATAGGAAACAGTAATCACACAAATAAAAATTGAGATTATGAAAGCAATTAAATATTTAGTGGCTGGTGCATTGATGATAGGCTTGTCAATGCCAGCAATGGCTCAGGATGTCAACTACAAGGACTTGCTGAAGTCTATAGAGGCAAACATCAAGTCTGGCAACGTAACTTCAAAGGATTTTGATAAGTCCTTGAAGGAGTATCAGAAAGAGTTTAAGAAAGACCCTAAGGCACTCGTGGCGTTGGGCAATATCCTTGCTATCAACAAGCAGTATGACAAAGCAATGGCTGTGGCTGATGCCGTCACCATGAAATTCAAGAACTTTGGTGATGCATACATTCTGAAAGGTGATATCTATGCTTTGCAGGACAACGGTGGCGATGCAGCCGCATGTTATAACGACTGTATCGTAATGGATCCAAAAAATCCTCAGGGATATATCAGCTATGCAAACGTATACCAGAAAATCGACCCTGTGAGAAGTGCAGAGACACTGAAAAAGCTGAAGGAAGTAAATCCAGAGTATCCTTACGAGGCAAAGGCTGGCTATACCTTTTACAGCAATGGAAAATATGACAAGGCCTACGAGCTCTTCAAGCAGACAGATCCTAACAAATTGGAGGAATACATCTATGTGGCATATGCCATTACCGACTATATGGTCAACAAGAAGGATGAGGCTTTGGCTCTATCTGAGAGTGGCTTGCAGAAATTCCCAAAGGACGCTACTTTCCACAGAGTAGCAGTGTGGTCTGCAGTGGACATCGAGAAGTTTGATGTTGCTCTCCAGCATGCGCAAGTAATCATGGGTACCGACTCCATCAAGAAGACCCCAAGAGACTATACATACTATGGTATGGCATTAGTAGGAAACAAGCAGTACGAGGAAGGTATAGCCCAGTACGAGAAAGCATTGGAACTCAAAGCTGATGATCCAAAGCCTTTGTTGTACATCTCTGAGGCTTACAAGCAGAAGGGTGATGAGGACAAGGCATTGGAATACAGTCAAATGTATATGGACAAGAATTCTGATGCAGCACCTACGGACTTCATGAAGTTGGCAGAGATTTATGTCAACAAGGCTAAGAAGACTCCCGCTACTAAGGTAGAGAATATAGATAAGGCCATCAATGTTTACAACAAGTTGGCAGAGAAATATCCGTCACTGAAGGCTTTTGCCAAACTTCAGGAAGGAAACACAGCGTTCCAGAACGAGTTGGATGACAAGGCGATTTCTGCTTACGAGGAAGTAATCAAAGAATTGGAGGCAAAGCAGTGTGATGCCGATGAAACCGGCTACCTGAAACAGGCTTACCAATCTATGGGCTACATCTATAACTACGACAAGCAGAATTTCGAACAAGCCAAACCATACTGGGAAAAATTGCTCAAGTTGGAACCAGAGAACAAATATGCTAAGGATGCCATCGAGAAAGGCACAAAGACTACAGCAGAATAAAAAGGCAAAGATTATAATATGAGAGCGGAACCTCCTCTTACGAGGTTTCGCTTTTTTCATGCATTATTTCAAAAAAGAACAAAGCGAAAATCGGATTTACAATTTAGATGGAGAGCCTACTTCCAATAATTAAAATAATGTAACATCATGCGTGCTCACATTTATAGTATAAAACACATCAAGCAACAGCACACACATATATCCAACTGAGGCCATAAAAAACAAAAAAGAGCGACTCAAAAAGAGCCGCTCACGATGTTTTATGTAACTAAAGTATCTTTCCTTACAATTAAGGAAGACTGATAGCCTCGTTAGGACAAACATCAGCGCATGTGCCACACTCAGTGCAAGCATCAGGGTCGATAGAATACTTCTCGCCCTCATGGATAGCACCAGATGGACACTCATCAATACATGTACCGCAAGCGATACAATTGTCACCAATTACGTAAGCCATAATAATAAAGTTTTAATATTAATAATGTTTTGTACTATCTGTATTAGGATATACCTACTAAGTATGCTGCAAAGGTAATAATATTTTTTCAAATACCTACATGTAGGTATATTTTTTTTGATAATTTATACTCTTTCGAAATAAGTTGTAGGCAATAAGAAACCATGTATTCCGTTATATGAATATGGAAAAAAAGATATTTATCATCATATTTCTCATAGGATTGGCATTCAGTCAGTCACAGGCACAGGAACGTATGGTAGAGAACCGCCCCTATACCGACCTGCGCACATTTCACTTTGGTGTATTGGTAGGCACACACTTGCAAGACTTGGAACTATTGAACGCAGGTTGTCAGACCTACATCAACGAGGAAGGACAAGAAGTAGAATCGTGCGTAACAGTCGACCAAGACAGATGGGACGTAGGATTTACGGTAGGTGTACTGGGTGAACTACGTCTTAACACCAACTTCCAGCTTCGGATAGCCCCAGCTATGTATTTTGGCACACGCCACATCACCTACCACAACCTGCTGGTGAAAGATGCCAACAACCTACCTACAGAGAAAGCACAAGAGATGAAAACAGCCTATCTCGCCACAATGGTAGACCTCATTTTTGCGGCACCACGATTCAACAATCATCGCCCCTACATCATGGCAGGAATCACCCCTATGTTCAACCTGAACAATAGCAATGACGATTATATAAAACTAAAGAAAACAGACCTGTTTTTAGAACTCGGAGTTGGATGTGATCTTTATCTGCCCTTCTTCAAGTTAAGGCCTGAGCTAAAATTCATGTATGGCATTGGCAACTCTATCGACGAAGGGCACGTCAACAATATCAAGGATAAAAATATGCTACCATATGCCATGGCTTCCAAGAAAGCCCACAGCAAGATGATAGCACTCACATTTTATTTTGAATGAAAAAAGGGAAGTCACTCTATAACTTCCCTTTTTCCTTATTTTTTAGAATCGCGGACTACATTCAAAGTCATCTTGCCTACCCAGATGGCATTCTTCCCATTTTGGTCGATAGGAACAAGCTTCCCATCAAGATCTTTCTCATAAGCGAGTTGCTTAAAAAAAGTGTGGCTATGTCCACCCAATACAAGGTCGATGTATCTTGTGCCTGGGACCAACTCTGTGTCGTCAATACCATCTATATTCCAGCCCAAATGAGATAGACAGATGATGACATCACACTTTTTTTTCTTCTTCAAGAACTGAGCCATCTCCCTGCCCTTCTGTATGGGGTCTTCATATTTGATACAGCCATAGTTTGCTTCGCTTACCAGCCCCTTTAGCTCTGGGCAGAGTCCGAATACACCTATTTTCAAGCCCTTACGATAAAGGATGACGTATGGCTTAACGATGTCTGCAAGTGGTGTGCCAGTGAAGTCGTAGTTGCAACAAACAATTGGAAAGTTTGCCTTCTTGAAGATACGTGCCATATTATCGATGCCAAAGTCGAATTCATGGTTGCCGATAGTGGCAGCGTCATATTTCATCTCGTTCATCAGTCCTATCTCAACATCACCCTTGAAAAGAGAATAGTAAGGTGAACCTTGTGAGAAGTCACCACTGTCGAAAAGCAAAAGATCTGGATTTTGCTTGCGTTCCTGCTTGAGCATCACCACGCGGCGCAGAAAACCTCCCCGGTTAGCCATCGCTGTATCGGCAAGATTGGGATTGATGGGCATGATACAAGAGTGCGTGTCGTTAGTATGGAGCACTACGAGTTCCTTTTCTTCCTTCACATTCCCTTTCTTTGCGAAAATTGTTGTTGGTAGAATCACAAAAGATGCAAGAACAAAACCTATAGATATTAATGTATGCTTCATGTCTTATTACAAATATTACAAATAATATTTTTATTTATTATCAACGTACTAATTTTCTACAATGCAGCGCCCCTCAACCTTAGCTTCCACATTCTTTCCCTGCTTTTGAGCCTCACGGAAGTAGGCCATGATGATGTAGCGCACATTGTTTTCTTTCTGCTTGGGAGCCAAGACATTCAATCCACTCTTAAAAGCTACAAGCTGGTCGTTGCCCTCTGCCAGATAGTCGAGCGTGGCTATACGGTATTGCTTGGTTGGGTCGATAGGCTCGCCGTTCAGGGTAATGTCCTTGAGATGTCCATCATGGGTGATAACCATCCGCACGGCACTGCTCACGCCCTCTCCTCCTCTATGGGCTATCTGCTGGAAGAGTTCTGTTACTTTCTCGCCAGTAAGTGTAAGAAAGCATATTTTATTCTCGAAAGGTGCCATGTCATTCACGTCGCCTACGGTTATCTTGCCTTTTGCAAGATTAGAACGAATGCCTCCCATGTTGTAAACTGCGAATACAGGTTGCTCTTTGAAAGCCTTTCCACCCCAAACGAGAATATCACTGAGCAGATTGCTCAATTCACTTTCAGGACGATGACGAGTCATGTCGTGGGCTATACTTCCTACAACAGGTCCCATGATACTATCCACTTTGTTCTTATAAGGAGCAATAAAGGCTGCAGCCTGCGCATCTGGATCCTTGTCGAACCTCTTGTCTATTAAGATACGGGAGCGTTGCACACTGGTTACCTTGTATTTTTGCGCCACACAGGGGGCTGTCACGAGTAAGGCTGACGATGCCAGCGCTGTAACAACTAAAAGTTTATTTCTCATGATTTATTTTGTTTTATTTATCATTGCCAAGATAATGCAAGTCGAATACTGAATATCAAGTTTACTTGGATAATTTTGCCGAGATGCAACTTATCTTGTGCAAAGATACGGCAAAAAAACAAAAAGGACAAGAAAAAACTCATATAATGCGAAGAAAGTCTTTGAAAATTTGGAAGATATTAGAAAAAGTCGTAACTTTGCATCCGCTTTTCGGCGTAACCGCTGGCATGGGCTGATGAGTGGCTCGTCTATGTTGCGTTGGAACGACAAACAATATTTAATTATAAAACAAAATGGATTTAATTAAAGTTGCTGAAGAAGCATTTGCAACCGGCAAGAAGTTCCCTGAGTTCAAGGCAGGTGATACAATTACTGTCGCTTACAAAATCGTCGAGGGTTCTAAGGAGCGTATCCAGCTCTACCGTGGTGTGGTAATCAAGATATCTGGCCATGGCGACAAGAAGCGTTTCACTGTTCGCAAGATGTCAGGTACCGTTGGTGTAGAGCGTATCTTCCCCATCGAGTCACCTTCTATCGACTCCATCGAGGTGAACAAGCGCGGTAAAGTACGCCGTGCCAAGTTGTACTACCTCCGTGCCCTTACCGGCAAGAAGGCTCGTATCGCTGAAAAGAAGACTATTCAGAAGAACGCTGAATAATTCTACTCCGCTTACAATCCCACGCAAAAAAGAAAAAGGAGATTTGCAAGACGATATTGCAAATCTCTTTTTCTATATCCATGCTCTGCAAAAAATAACATTCAATCATTTCTGTCTAAATGTCATCATAGTCAGAAAGGTTAGATTTCTTCTTCTCCTCTTCCACCTCATAATTGAGGCTTCCGTCATCATCTCCCTGCAACGCCTCATGAAAATCATCCCAACTCTGATACCCCACGAAAAGCGCTAACTTATTCAGTGTTTTCTTGGTAGGCTTTTCCTTTCCGCTCACATAATTCCACACCTTATGAAGTGCTTCTGCATTCAGTTTGATGTGATGATTGATAGCAAAGAAAGATGCCAGTTTTTCAAAATCAGCTCGTACTGTAATCTTCTTGCCTACCTTTTTTTCTATTTCACTTGTGAGTTGAGCCAAATCATTTTTCATAACCTAACATGTTTGAAATACTCTATTTTGGCTGCAAAAATACAAAAAAGTTCTTATGGATGGCACTAAAAGAGAGTTTTTTCGTACCTTTGCAGCAAATTCTTAACAAACAGAACTTTGCAATGAAAGAATTAGCATTAAAGTACGGTTGTAATCCAAACCAAAAACCATCCAGAATCTACATGGAGGATGGCAGTGATCTTCCCCTCGAAGTCATCAATGGCCGCCCTGGCTACATCAATTTTCTCGATGCGCTCAATTCATGGCAGCTTGTAAAAGAACTGAAAGCCGCCACAGGCATTCCCGCGGCAGCAAGTTTCAAGCACGTTTCTCCTGCAGGGGCAGCCATCGGTCTTCCACTGAGCGATACCTTGAAGAAAATTTATTTTGTCGACGACATCAATATCGAGTTGTCGCCTTTGGCTTGTGCCTATGCTCGCGCACGCGGTGCCGACCGCATGTGCTCTTACGGCGACTTTGTTGCGTTGAGCGACACATGCGACGCAGCCACTGCTACCCTCATCAAGAGAGAGGTAAGCGATGGTGTGATTGCTCCCGACTATACTCCTGAGGCTATAGAAATCTTGAAGTCAAAGCGTAAAGGTACATACAATGTCATCAAGATAGATCCCGACTATGTTCCAACCCCCATTGAGCACAAGCAGGTATTCGGCATCACCTTCGAGCAGGGGAGAAACGAGGTAAAGCTCGACGATCCGGCATTGTTCGAGGACATTCCTACCAAGAACAAGACTTTTACCGCAGAAGCCAAACGAGACCTCATCATCTCGCTCATTACGTTGAAATACACCCAGAGCAACTCAGTATGTTATGTGAAAGATGGCCAGGCCATCGGAATCGGTGCAGGCCAGCAGAGTCGTATTCACTGTACTCGCCTGGCAGGTTCTAAAGCGGACGAGTGGTGGTTGCGCCAATGTCCCAAGGTGATGAATCTTCCTTTCAAAGAGGGGATTCGACGTGCCGACCGCGACAATACCATCAATGTATATATCAGTGACGAGTGGGAAGACGTGCTGCGGGATGGCGTATGGCAGAACTTCTTCAGCGAGAAGCCGGAGCCATTGACCCGAGAAGAAAAGAAAGCATGGATTGCAAAGAACACAGGTGTATCAGTAGGTAGCGATGCTTTTTTCCCATTTGGCGACAATATCGAGCGCGCTCATAAGAGTGGCGTAGAATACATTGCACAGGCTGGAGGAAGCATTAGAGACGACAACGTTATCGAGACGTGTGACAAGTATGGCATAGTCATGGCTTTCACTCACGTCCGACTCTTCCACCACTAAATCTTAAGTCTGGATATATTGGGTAACCTAACCTACTTTTACACGACTAAGTTTTAAAACATGCTTTCAAATGATCACGAACATTTTTAATACCTACAAATTATGAGCGATATTGAAGATATTATAATGAGTGGCATGGTATTCAAAGCTGGAGGAGGTTCTAAGAAGGAGGATGACGGCAAGGTAAAGACCAAGGCCAAGAAAAAGAAATATATCACAGGTGCGCATGGCAGCGGTTCCGCCCGCCAGAAAGCCAAGTACCGCCAGCAGCGAGCCAATCGCCACAAGTAGCGACTTCGTCTCTTCTGATACAAGACAAGACAAAAAAGGAGCCACCCTCCTCACGGAGGATGGCCCTCATATAGGTCATATCAACATAAAATTATAATTTATATAAGAGAGATTCTGTTTAATCCGTCGTCACAATAAACTTTTGATTTCAGAAAGTGGTTTCTTTTCCATGTTGCCATCCTTATAAGTTACAGTGAAGAAGTCATGCACCGACTTGCCATCCTTGAACTGTACAACAGCAACACCCCCATCACGAAGTTGTAGTGTAAAATAGCCCTCACGTTTGCCATTGACATACTTTCCGTGCCACTTTTCCTTGCCATTCTTGTAGTAAGAAGTAATTTCTCCATTGAAAATGGTGTTACGGTCATCTCCCAAGTCGATGAAGCTATATCCACCCTCGGCTCTGAGGTTTCCATTCATGTAAAAGTCCTTAAAGACATTTTTCTTGGCAATGCCGCTTCCTGTAGTCATCAAAATACGATAATAAGCTGCCTGATCGGCATTTGCCACATTACTCATGTTCTCGGCATAAAAAATTGTATCTGCAACAACCGTTGCGTTTTCTATGTTCTTACGACCAAAACTTGCAATGGTCATGAGCATCATTACTGACAAAAATATAATTCGTTTCATTGTTACTATGTTTTATAGGTTTATTTCTTTTTCTCTGAGACAAAGATAGCAAAAAATCAAGTAAATTGCATTTTTTGTTAACTCTATTTATCATATTTTTCTGGGGTGTTTTATTTTGTAATTTGTAACGCACACAAAATGAGAAATCATAAGTATTCTCGCTCTTTACTTTCACTTTGTAAACTCACTTTATGCGAATACTCCAATATTTCCCCTATTTTCATGACATTTTGTAAAAAACAGCAAACGTGATCTTTTCTGACGGGCAGAAAATGCATGCGAACTTCCTAATGACAAATTTAGCTTGATTGTAGAAAAAGATGCAAATGTATAACTCTTGTCGATACAACCATTGTAACGGTACGAAAATACATTTCCTTGCGGGTTAACATTGTGCTTCTTTGCAGGTTAACGTTGCGCTTCCTTCATGGTTGTCGAACTTGAACATGAAGGGCGTTCCATGGTCGTGGAACGCCCGCTGGAGTGTAGTATCTCTCATCCTACTGAACTATCTGCTACACCTCAAAAAGCAATCTTTTCGTCCTTATCATCTTTATCAGTTGTTTATAGTTTCGGCCTTCGTGTGATGGCGTATAACACCGCTTAACAAACAGTTCATTTACTACAAATTGTCGCACATCCATACGATGATGTACGGTCTTTTTTGTTTGTTCTTTTTATTTTTATCAAAAGTAGCCAGCAAACGAGAGGATGCTGAGCTACTGCAAAAAGAAGGATTTTTTAATAGAAGTTAAATATATAACGATTTGCATTTGTACTTTTGCTTTTTTGGTAGAATTTGTATACTTTTGCAAGCAAATTGTATTTCTATTAAGGTAATCTGAAGACAAAAAGTTATTACATAATATATTATAGTTTAAATTAAAGCAATCTTATGAAAAAAAGTTTTATCAAGATGATGATGCTTATGGCTGTAGCTATGGTGTCATTTGTGTCGTGCAGTAGCGATGATGCTGACGACCCAAAATTGAATGCTCCAGAAATTGTTCAGCATGAGCAGACATCAGAAAATCCCATCACGCTGGCATTCTCGTGGACTGAAATTGGGGGGGCAAATTCTTATGCTTATGAATTGTCCACCGAAACCGATGGTCAGAAAACGGTAATTAACAGCGGATCTACAGACAAGACGAGCGTAGAAATCACGTCCAACAACGACTTGGTACTTGCTTTCGGCACCAAGTATACTTTTACAGTGAAAGCCATCTCAACCAAGGCTGAGTCTGCACTTGCTTCCGCAGAGGTAACTACATCAGCCGCTCCTTTCCAAATGGAAATCAGCAATCTTTCTTATCGCGGAGCAACCTTTAACATCGTGCCTCAAGACCAAAATGCCTATTACCAGGCTGCGCAGACTGAATGGTCAAAATATGCTTCCTATGACAGCGACCAAAAGTTCATCGACGGCTATGAGTTTGGGTATTACAAATCTATGCCGCCAGTCTATGTTCCATGGTACACCAAGATGGAGTCCTATTGTCAGAAGGGCAATTACTCTTGGACAACTCGTATTCTCACTCCTGGACAAGACTATATTTTCTATTCTTATGGCGTAAAGTTCCAAAGCGACAATGCCGATAACCCCGTCGTGCTTACGACTCCTTTGGTAAAAATCAAGTTCACTGCTCCCCAGTGGAAGGCTACCAGCAATACCACTTTCGATGTAACATCGGTTAGCCAGACCGTAGAGAATGGCAAGGTCGTCTCCACCGTCAAGGTCACTCCTTCCAACAACACAGAAAAGTATTATGTGACATTTGTCGAAGATGATTATCTCAACAACAATTTTGGCGGCAAGGATTTTTCGTTCTTGATGGGGCGCATGGGCGACCTTGAGAAGATGGGTAAGGTGAAGAATTACAACTGGGCGACATCCAACTTACTTTATACTGGCGAGAAAACCATCACCAACACAGAGGTGGCTGCCGCAGGATTAGGTTCCGAGGCTAATATCTCCGCTGGCAAGAATTACCATGTTGTCGTTATCGGCGTGAGCGATGATGGTCTTCAGACAACGGAAATTAAGCGTCTCGACCTTACAGCTCCTGCTAATTGATAGATAGAATGAAGATTACATTAAGGCTTATAGCAATGAAGATTAGATTCAGTCTTTTGTTCTTTTTGTTGTCGTCTTTGTGGCTCGCCAGTTGTGCGTCCGACGAAGACAGCAATTCGTCTTCATCCTTCACTGTATCTACTCCCGAGGAAGCTCTCTCCATAGCAAGTGAGAAGAACGCAAAGGTATCACTCACATTTTCTGCGAGTGAGTCGTGGCGCGCCAATGTGGATGTCGATTGGGCGACAGTTTCTCCCATGACGGGATCAGCCGGCAATAACACCATACAGGTCATTTCCAAGTCCTTGAACAACACTGGATCCATTCGTCAAGGTTCCATTACCTTGACATCGGCTTCTGGCACCAAGATAGTTCGCTTCTCGCAGCAGAAGACTGATGTGGTAAACTTAGAGAGAACGGAGTACAAGATTGGCGCAGACGGGGGCGACTTGAGCGTCAAGTTCTCTTCCAACATCCGTGGATATAAGGTCTTGGTAGTTTCACAGGCTAATGCTCCCGACTGGATCAAGGGAAAGAAAGATGCCAATGTGACTGGCGATGACGAGGCTGGAGTGGGTGAAGGCTTGCAGGAGAGTGAATATCAGTTTACGATTTCTCCCAACGGCACTCACGAAAGCCGCTCCACTACATTCTACATCCGTATTGTCAATCCGGAAAATCATGACGAAATATACATAACTTCGGGAATGTTCAGTATTGTGCAGGAAGGTTTACCCGTTGACACATCTACCGATTACTCACAGAACGATACCTACAAATTGTTGCAGAAGCACACCATAGGCGCAGGTGTGCCCGTTGTTCTTATGGGCGATGGATTTGTAGATAAGGATTTCGCTTCGGGAAGATACGATGAGGTGATGAACCAGACGATGGAAAATCTTTTCACAGAAGAACCAGCCAAGTCGTTGCGAAACTATTTCGATGTATGGCAGGTCAACATGGTGTCACAGAACAACGCCTTTGGCTCCGGCTACAAGACTGCTCTCGACTGCGTGATGCAGGGCAATGGAAGCTCACGTGTACAAGGCAATTTCGACAAGATTGTTGCTGCTGTAAAGAACGTAAACGATTTGCAGACCCCATCACGTTTACATGAGGCACTCACGGTTGTGATACTCAATACACCGCAACGTGCAGGAACCACCAACTTCGGTATTTCATTTGATGGTGTGATGAGCAATTTTGCCATTGCCTACGTGCCCCTTATAAACAATGATGCCAATGGAGAAGATTTCCGTTCAGTTCTTTGTCACGAAGCACTGGGGCATGGATTGGCAAAGCTGCTTGATGAGTATGCTTACGAGTCTAACAATGCAAGTATCCCAACGAGCGATGTCAACAAATATCGTAATCTCCAAACTTCGTATGGCTGGGCTGCCAATGTGTCTTTTTCGGCAACCGATACGCCTTGGAAACATTTTCTCTCAGACTCTCGCTATCAGGCAGCTGATGCCTTTGGTGAAGTCATAGGTGTTTACGAGGGAGCCTGTGGTTATCTGCATGGTGCTTGGCGTCCTACCGACGACAGTATGATGTTCCATAACACGCATGGCTTTAATGCTCCTTCACGTGAAGCTATTTACAAACGTATAATGAGCACAGCTTTAGGCGCAGTGTGGAACTTTAGTTTCGAAGAGTTTGTCGCATTCGATTTAGCCCATCTACCGCAACCATCTTCGGTTAGCGCCAAAGCAAGGACGTGCCGTAATGGAGTATTTACGATGGTAAGCGAAACACCTCCGTTGTTGGCATTGCCTATTATAGGGGGCAAGCGTTAAGTTATAGGTGTTAATATGGTGTGATTTGCCTCTTTAACGCAACAGGCTTCATTTTCTATCGAAGCCTGTTGCGTTTCCCACCGAAGCCTGTTGCGTTTCCCACCGAAGCCTGTTGCGTTTTCCATCGAAGCCTGTTGCTTTTTTGTTTTCCTGTGCTTACATACCTAAAGCGGCAAAGTTTATTAGCTGAAGTTTGGATATTCACGAGCAAGGGTGAGGGAAGAAGGACGGGGACAAAAAACTCATTAAGTACGAGGATGAAAATGTAAAAATGTTACTTTTTTGCAAAAATCTTTCGAAATAATTTGCTCAGTTCAAAACTTTGTATTACCTTTGCACCCGCAAACCAAAAAACGTTTGCTCGAATGGCGGGATAGCTCAGCTGGTTAGAGCGTCGGATTCATAATCCGGAGGTCGTGGGTTCGGGTCCCACCCCCGCTACGAAGAAGCACTTGTGAACAAATAGTTCGCAAGTGCTTCTTCGATTTGTAGAAATCTAAAAAAATGCAAAGATGCCATTGTTATCCAAAAAATATTCGTATTTTTGCGGTCGAAACCAAATGGATCCTTACTCAAAATACATGACTACTAAGTGGAATTTTCGTATAGATTCTCTATACCTAATTATATTATGCGCCCTGTTGCTTACCTCGTGTGGGAGCAAGTCAAAGAAGTATATTATCGGTGTCTCCCAATGCTCTATGGATACATGGAGAGAAAAGTTGAACAGCGAGTTGAAGACGGCAGAGTATCTCAACGACTCCGTAGAGGTACGCTTGGCATCAGCCGATGATGATAATGCCCGTCAGTTGTCTCAGATCAATTACTTTATCGATCAGGGTGTCAGTCTGCTTGTCGTTTCTCCCAATCAGGTGAACGCTATTTCGCCAGCCCTCGAAAGGGCGCAGAGGAAAGGCATCCCTGTCGTACTTGTCGATCGTAAGACCAAATCGAAGAAATATACAGCTTTTATCGGTTGCGACAATTATTTGTTGGGTAAGTTGGCAGGCAACTACATTGCCCAGCGATTGAAGGGGAAGGGACGTGTCGTGGAAATCTGTGGACTTGATGGCTCTTCGCCAGCCATCGACCGACACCGTGGTTTTGTAGATGCGATGAAGGCCTATCCTGATATGAAGATTGTGGCCTCTGAGTCGGGCGACTGGAAGGAGCAAAGCGGTTCGGAGGCGATGAAACATGTGCTGGGCAAGACTCAGGATATTGATTATGTCTTTTCGCAGAACGACCGCATGGCTTACGGTGCCTACAAAGTAGCCCGCGAACATGGCTTGCAGGGTAAATGTCATTTTGTGGGTGTGGATGGTTTGGCAGGTAAGAATGGCGGGCTCGACTTGGTAAGAAAAGGAATTTTGGAGGCTTCCATGCTTTATCCTACCAAGGGTGACGAGGTGATAGCTTTGGCAATGAAGATTTTGCGTCATGAACCATTTGCCCGCGACAACTATCTTCCTACATCGATTGTAACCCAAAGTAATGCCGAACTTATCCTGATGGAGGCCAAGGACAGCGAGCAACAGCGCAACAGCCTGGACATGCTCCATCAGAAGGTTTCTCAATATGACTCTGCCTATCATGTGCAGCGACTCTTTACCTTGGGTCTTGTCCTGTTGGTTGTGCTCATTGTTGTTGTGGCGGTTTATATGTTTCGCAGCTATCTCATCAAGACCCGCCTTAACGAGCAACTTGCCCAGCGCAACGACGAGTTGAGGCGACTCAACGGGGAGGTGCTCGAACTTACTCATTCGCGCCTGGTGTTCTTCACCAACATCAGTCATGAACTTCGTACTCCTTTGACGCTTATTGCCGACCCTGTAGAGATGTTGCTCGACGATACTTCCATCAAGGGCAGGAGCAGGGAGCTCTTGCAGATGGTGAAACGCAACGCCTTGTCGCTACAGCGGCTGGTAAACTCCATTCTCGACTTCAGGAAAATACAGAACGGCAAGATGGAACTACAACTGGGAAGTTTCGATTTGTCTGAGGCTTTGCGGCAATGGACGGGCGACTTCGCCTTGACGGCTCAGCGCAAGAAGATAAATTTGCAGTTGGATACTACGAATTTCTCTTCTTCGGCAGTCGTGGCAGACAAGGAGAAACTTGCCCGTGTCGTTTTCAATCTTCTGGGCAATGCCTTGAAGTATACCCCTGCGGGTGGCTCTATCCGTGTGTCTTTGGAGGATGAGGGTGAGCGGCTACGTCTTGAGGTGAAAGACTCGGGCAAAGGCATTGACAAAGAAGAACTTGCCAAAGTGTTCGATCGCTTCTTCCAGTCCAAGGGAGCAACAAGTGGAACGGGCATTGGCTTGGCGTTGGTCAAGTCGTTTGTGGAGTTGCATCATGGCGAGGTAAGGGTAGAGAGCGAGCCTGGCAACGGAACTTGTTTTATCATCCAGATGCCCCGATGCCAGGAAGGCTTTGAGGAAGGCGAGCAGCCGGTTGCTGCCGATAAGTCTTCTGCTTTCTGTGATGATGGAATGTTGCAATATATAGATGACGGAGGACATCATGGTGGTAAACTACAGCAGCTTATCTGCGAGCATGGCGAAAAGCCCACCTTGCTTATTATAGACGACAATAACGACATCCGGCAATATGAACGAACCATCTTGCAGGACAGCTATTTCGTGCTTGAGGCATCAGACGGCAAGGAGGGACTGGAGATGGCCCGTAAGGAAGTGCCCGACTTGGTGATATGCGACGTGATGATGCCCGTCATGGATGGGCTGGAGTTTACCCGGCAGTTGAAGGCTCATATCGCCACTTCGCACATTCCTGTCATCATGCTTACGGCAAAGAACTTGGAAGAGAGCCGTGCCAAAGGTTACGAGCAGGGAGCCGATTCTTACATCACCAAGCCTTTTCATAGCAAGGTGCTCTTGGCTCGTGTGGAAAATCTGTTACGCCAGCGTGCCCATCTGCGTCAACTTTTTGCCCAGGGCGCTGCCGATGGAAAAGAAACTGAGGAAATGGCCAAGTTGGACAATCGTGACAAGGTGTTTGTCAAGCGACTGCATGACATCATCAAGTCGCACATGGGCAACAGCGACTTTGGGGTCGAGGATATAGGCTCCGAGATAGGGCTGAGCCGTGTTCAGCTTTATCGCAAGGTGAAGGCCATCACAGGCTCGTCGGTAGTAGACCTTCTGCGCAAGACCCGCCTTGCCAAGGCTCGTCGTTTGCTCGAAGCCGACAGCATGAATATTTCCGAAGTGGCTTACGAGGTGGGCTTCTCTTCACCTTCTTATTTCACCAAGTGTTTCAAGGATGAGTATGGAATGTTGCCTGGTGATGTGACGAGGGGGTGATTATTGCTCTGTGGACGGCTTCCTTTTTCTTAGAATGATAAGAATTACGCCAGCCAAGATAAGCAGGATGCCGACACCCAAGCGCAACGAGAAAGCCTCGTCGAAGATGATAACACCGATGCAAACTGCCGTGACCGGTTCGAGGGCTCCCATGATGGCGGAAGGAGTGGATCCTATAAGGTTGATCGAGATATTCATGAAGAAGAGCGAGAGTACTGTTGGCAGAAGTGCCAACTGCAAGGCACAGGCCCATTGCGTGGGAGTGTGAAGCATCTGCAGGTTGTCGCCAGACAGCCATGAGAAAATCAAAACAACTAGGAAACAGAATGTTAAAATCCAGAAAGTGAACTTTAGGCTCGACATGGTTGTTTGCCATTGATTTACGGCAATGATGTAGATGGAGTAGAGCAAAGACGATGCCATGACCAATGCGAAACCTGTCGTGCTGAGCTTGGCGTTTCCGTCACCTTGGTAGAGCATTCCTACTCCAGCAACGGCGAGCAGGATGGCTATAGACGTGCTCCATGTAACCTTCTCGTGGAAGAAAACCGTCATCAGCACAGCTGTCATGATGGGGTAGACGAAGAGCAGGGTGCTGGCGATACCTGCTGCCATATAATGAAAGCTTACGTAGAGTGTGATGGACGACATGGCAAAGAAAGTTCCCAAGAGGGCAAATCTGATGGCATGTCCCCATTTGATGGAAAAATTCTCTTTGCGTACCAGCATGATGATAGCAAACATCAGAACAGCCAATGCATATCGATAGCAGAGTACCGTACCAGAGTTGATTCCGTCTTCATAGAGCTTGAGGGTGCCCAAAGGATTGGTGCCGTAACAAACTGCAGCTACGACAGCAGCTGCAAAACCTTTAAATGTTTTGTTGGTAGAGGGTTGTTGTTCCATTTTTTTACTTTATTATTTTTTCTCCCGTTTCACTCTGTTGTGGAGTGTTAGGTGTAGTCTGATTTATTTTCTGGCTGCAAAAATACATTTTTAATTTGAGAAAAAAAGCAAAAGTAGAAAACTTTTGCTACTTTTTCGAAAATAAATCGTACCTTTGCGATTAAGTAGCGATTTTGTCGTGTCCAAACTTTGAATAATCAAAATAATCAAGCAAAATAAAAAACAAATGGAACAGATCAAGAACGACCAACTCACAGTAGAGATTTCTTCTCTTGGAGCAGAACTTCAGAGCATCAAGGATGCTCGTGGTAACGAATATCTTTGGGACGGCGACGAGAAGTATTGGAATCGCCATTCTCCTATACTATTCCCTATCGTGTGTGGCTTGTGGAAGGATACATACCGTATCGACGGCAAGGAGTATAAGCTGGGACGTCATGGCTTTGCCCGTGACACGGAGTTCCACCTTGTCAGCAAGGGTGAAGACCGCATAACATATGCCCTGACCGACACCGAGGCTACGCTCAAGAATTATCCTTATCACTTCAACCTGGCAGTCTCTTATCGTCTGGAGGGCAAGAAACTGCACGTCGTCTGGCATGTTGCCAATACCGATGACAAGCAAATCTATTTCCAGATAGGTGGGCATCCAGCTTTCCTCGTTCCTGGTGCCGAAAAAGGTGAGGAACTGAAGGGACAACTGAAGTTCGACAACCCCGAGCCAGAGCGTCTTTATGGAAATGTGGGTGGTTGCGTGGTAAAAGGCTACCACAAGGTGCCTACAGAGAAAGGTATATGGGCATTTACGGAAGACAGCTTTGCCGACGATGCCGTCATCTTCGACCGCAGCCAGCTCAAGAAGATTACTCTTCTCGACGAGGCCGGAAAGCCCCATGTCTCACTCGACATCAAGACTCCTGCCGTAGGTATCTGGAGCCCAGCTGGCAAGCATGCTCCTTTCGTGTGCATCGAGCCTTGGTATGGCATTCACGACTGGGCCGAGTACGACGGTGAGTTCAAGGACAAGTATCTCATGAACAGTCTGCAGCCTGGTGCCAGCTTCATGAGCGAGTACACCATTACGATAGAGAAATGATGATTCGTTAATCCAAGTTTATACGTAACACATATTTTTTAATTTGACGCGATGAAAGAAGAAATGAACCTCCCCGAGAATGCCTTCCGCGAGTTGAAGGATGGCGAGCAGTATGAGCCGTTGATGGGTCCCGACAAGGCTTATCCCGAGGTCAATGCATGGTCGGTAACCTGGGGTATTGTGATGGCAGTCGTCTTTTCGGCGGCAGCTGCTTATCTTGGACTGAAGGTAGGACAGGTGTTCGAGGCTGCCATACCTATCGCCATTATTGCCGTAGGCGTAAGTACTGCGACCAAGCGCAACAAGGCATTGGGCGAGAACGTCATCATACAGAGTATCGGAGCCTGTTCGGGTGCCGTGGTGGCGGGAGCCATCTTTACCCTGCCAGCCATCTATATTCTGCAGGCCAAGTATCCAGAGATGACCACTTCGTTTATGAAGATATTCCTGGCTTCTGCTCTCGGCGGCATCTTGGGCATCCTGTTTCTGATACCTTTCCGTAAGTATTTCGTGAGCGACATGCATGGCAAGTATCCTTTTCCGGAAGCTACTGCCACCACACAAGTACTTGTGAGCGGTGCCAAGGGAGGCGACCAAGCCAAGCCCTTGCTCATAGCAGGACTGGTGGGAGGTTTGTACGACTTCATCGTGGCAAGCTTCGGCTGGTGGAACGAGAACTTTACGAGCCGTGTCATAGGATGGGGATGCGACCTTGCCGACAAGGCCAAGCTTGTGTTCAAGGTGAATACGGGCGCTGCCGTGCTCGGTTTGGGCTACATCGTAGGTCTCAAGTATGCTCTTTACATCTGTTTTGGCTCTTTGGCTGTATGGTGGCTCATCGTTCCTGGTATGAGCCTGCTTTTCCACGACCAGGTGCTCAATGCCTGGGATCCTGCCATAACATCTACTGTGGGAGCCATGTCTCCAGAGGAGATATTTCGTGCCTATGCCCGCAGCATTGGTATCGGTGGAATAGCCATGGCTGGCATTATTGGCATCATCAAGAGCTGGGGTATCATCAAGGGAGCTGTAGGGTTGGCAGCCAAGGAG
>DJOI01000010.1:63016-93969 GCA_002439605.1 Candidatus Segatella mututuai
GCCATAGGCTCGCTGGTCTGCATTCTTGTCACTTTCCTTTTCTTCTGGTTTGGTGTGATGGATGGCAATTTGCTCTTTGCCGTTATTGCCATACTGCTGGTAGCCGTTATCGCTTTCCTCTTTACTACGGTGGCAGCCAATGCTATTGCCATCGTGGGCAGTAATCCTGTTTCGGGTATGACCTTGATGACGCTCATCTTTGCCTCTGTGGTGATGGTGGCTGTAGGTTTGAAAGGTCCTGGCGGTATGTTGGCGGCACTCATCATGGGTGGTGTGGTATGTACGGCGCTTTCGGTGGCAGGTTCGTTCATTACCGACTTGAAGATAGGTTATTGGTTGGGCACCACTCCCAAGAAGCAGGAGAGCTGGAAGTTCCTTGGCACCTTGGTGAGTGCAGCTACTGTCGGTGGCGTGATGATGCTCCTGAACGAGACCTATGGCTTTGCTTCGGGCTCGTTGGCGGCACCTCAGGCCAATGCCATGGCGGCGGTCATCGACCCATTGATGAATGGAGTGGGAGCGCCATGGGTGCTTTATGGCATCGGAGCCTTGTTGGCCATCGTGCTTACTTATTTCAAAATTCCAGCCTTGGCTTTTGCCTTGGGCATGTTTATTCCTCTCGAACTCAATGTGCCTCTTGTCGTAGGTGGAGCCATCAACTGGTGGATTACCACCCGTTCTAAGGACGCTCAGGTAAACAAGGAGCGTGGCGAGAAAGGTACGCTCATAGCCAGCGGGTTCATTGCCGGTGGCGCCTTGATGGGTGTGGTGAGTGCGTTGCTCAAGTTTGGTGGCATCGAAGTGAGCGTTGCCGATAGTTGGTGGGCCAATCCGCTGTCTGAGGTTTGCTCGCTCATCGCTTATGTCCTCCTCATTGCCTATTTCGTGAAGGCTACGAAGAAATGATAGCTATATTTTCAGACACCGATATCGATGTAATATCGATGTAAATGTGAGGAAAGACGCAAAAAACTGAAAAAATATTTGGAGATTTCAAATAATCGTCCTATCTTTGCATCCCAATAGTTACAAGTGAGTGGCTATTGGGATGTTTGTATCTTCCCATCATGAAAGAAGCAAGCAGATTCGGGGTTGACTGGATTTGACGGCGAGATGAGATGGTACGTAAGCACGCGGAGGCTCGTTGGCTACCTCCTAAATCTTAGTGAACAAACAATTAATTGGCGAAAATAACTACGCTCTCGCTGCCTAATCGAAGTACAGTAGATTGGCTTTATTCCGTCACAAGGTGATGGAACGGGACATCGCTCAACGGATGTGGTTCCGAATCTTGTTGGTCAAGCGGTGCAGGTAAATCGGAAATAGCTCTTGCAGGCCTCGTTGCAAGTGTGAAGTTTTAGAGGATAAGGGCATGGTTGGTGGTCCAGGTCTTGCCATGTCACGAAAACCAAAGGCTGGAATAAGCGTGTAGAAAGCGTATGGTTTCCTTGTGCGGACGAGGGTTCGAATCCCTCCAGCTCCACTCCTTACACGACAAAAGCTGCTGATTCATATCAGCAGCTTTTGTCGTGTATTGTCCTCAGACAGGGCTGTTGATGGGGCATCAAACAGCCTTGTGTCTACCATCCCAATTTTATTCTTCCTCTTTGTCGTCATCGGCCCACACATCGAAGTTGTGGGGCTTGGAAAGGAACTCGGAGTTGTATTCTCCGTCAACAATGTCTATGTTCATGTCGTCGGAAGAGCCTGCCAGCAAGGTTGTCGAGGCATAGTGGCATATTACGACAGAAGGTTTTATATATGTTTGCTTTTTCATTTGATAACTACTTTTTTATTGTTGATGATATAGATGCCGTTGCTCAAGTGCAGTTCGCTCATTGAAGAGGCTGTTGCTATCAGGTTGCCTTGCAGACTGTAAACCTTCACGGCCTTGTTGCCGAAAGCTGCTGTACTCTCGATGCCTGTAGTCTCGCCATCGGTGAAGCCTAAAGAGAGAGTCTTTGCTTCGCTGCCCTCGGACAATTCCAAGTAGGCACGGAAAGCCTTGGTGGTTGCATCAGCACCGCCTTTCTGGAAGGTGTTGCTTTCTGTAAGCCCATATTTGCCTTCAGCGCTGCCAGGGGTGTAGGTTCCTACGAATGTTGAGCCAAGACTATTGTTTGTATTGACCACACCCTTGTCGGTGAAGGTGAACTCGGGGATAGCCTCATTGTAGTTGGCGATGAATGGAACGTTGGCATCGACATGATCTTCTTTTTTGAAAGTAACGATAGATGTGTTGTCTTCTTTGTTTACGATTTCCTTATAGGTAGCGATGTTTGCAGCCTTCATGTCCTCCTTGCTTACCCAGAATGGCAGACACATGGTATTGTAGCCTGATTTTACTGAACGTTTCAGGGTGACTGTTGTTGCCGTGAAATCTTCTGCGGCCATGAAAGACTTGGTCTCGTCGAGTACGAGATTGGCGCATGTTCCGTCTTTTACAACGTTTACAGCATCGTATGCTTCATCGGCATACACGAGAATATTGCTGTGTTCACCTCGCATACCGTTGATGTCAGCATCTTTTACGATGCAGCCTCGCATATCTATGTTGGCTGGCTTGTCGGAAAGTTTTGCTGTCAAAGCGGCAAAGTCATTATAAGTAACTGCTTGCCAATCGCCGTCAGCATTTTGGCATTCTCCCTTCATCCAGGCACCCGACAGTTTGATAACTCCCTCAAGTGACTTGTCTCCTATTTGTGAGAGTAATTGGCCGTTCACTTTAGTGGCAGGTTCTATGACGATATTGTCGATGTAAACATCCTGTTCTCCCTCTACATCGCCAGTCTGGGCGGTGATTGTCATAAGTCCAGGGTTGTCGAAGCTACCATTGGTGGAATAGTCGAACACGACTTTCTGCCATTTTCCTTCCTCGCTATAATAAGCTGCTACTTTCTTCCAGTAACGATCAGATCCGTCTGTTGGGTCGGAGAGTTCTATCAGTACGTTTTCTGCTTTCGACTTCTTGATCATCAGAGATACACGGGTGCTACCCTGTAAAGAAGGAGTTATCCATTCGCGGAAAGGTAGTTTCACAACCTTATTGCCATTGGTCATCACAAACTTCAGACACATCTTGGAAGTGTTGATGCCGTCCGTCTCTGGGTTAGCTACAACTTCGGGATTACCATCGTTCCAAAAACCGCCTTGGGTTCCCACGGTACAGTTTTCTCCATCCCAAAGGGTGGTTTGTGCGAATGTTGCTGCTGATGCCAAGCAAGCAATGCATAGAGTAAATACTTTTCTCATTTTTGAATCTTTTAGTTTAACAATGTTCAGGTTTATTATATAAGAAGAGAGGAGGAATGTCGGTTTTAGCTATATCCTCCGAACGCTTTATTTTTAGTTTTGCTGCAAAAATACGATATTGCTATAAAGCTTAAGATTAAAAATCGTTCGCTCTTTGGAAAATATGTTGCATGTAATTATTTCATTCTATTTTGAAATGATATTTACTCAACTTTTGCTGGATGTGGAAGTTGGTGGCGTAATATTCCACATGTCAAGCTTTCATGGAGTGCTTCTTCGTGATGGGGGATAGCCTCCCAACTGGGAAATAATTTTTTTCCTAACTGGGAAATAATTTTTTCCCAACTGATGAATAAAATATTTGAATATCCGCAATCATCCAAATTATAGAAGGAAATGCATCGAATTTCCTGATGACTAATTTGGTTTGTGGCAGAGCATGATTCAAACATATAACTCTTGTAGATAGTAATCATAGTGAAGGTACAAAGATGCGCTTCCTTGCGGGGCAAAGTTGTACTTCCTTGGGGGGTAACATTGCGCATCCTTAAAGGGTGTCAAACTCGAATATGAAGGGCGTTCCACGGGCGTGAGCTGACCGTCCCACGACCGTGGGACGACTGGCTGACGACCGTGAGCCAAGCGACTGACGGTCGTGGAACGCCCGACGGAGTTGGACATTTGCTATCATCTAAACCTGCCGTATGGCAGAATCAATCGAGAGATTGTTGCAAGAAGTTCTCTTTAACACCGTGATATTTTGCAATTTGGATGACTGCGGATATTCATTAAAATTTTCGCAGTTAAGTCTTGTTCAGCAACGGATATTTATGCTTAAGAGTGAAAATTGCAGTTCTCGCTCTTTCCGACATGGGAAAGGGCAAAAAGTCTGGACTTCCCGAACGACCATAGGGAGTGATTTCCTGAGTAACTTCTCTAACTTCCCCATTTGCTAAAGTAGAATTAGATGTTATTGAACATGCCTTTCTAACGACAATAGATGGCACCTGCTTGCCTTCATGGATGGAAGTGTGCAGGAATTGTTTATCCTTTAAAAAGAGTTCTAAAGATAAGAAAAATGTTTCTTGTAACATATTTCTTATGTAATGAACGATAATTGTGTGGAGTGAAAAGATATGTTTGTTACATTTGCAATCGGAAAAGGCGTAGTCGTTGAGAAATCTTAATCAAAATAATAACTAATAAAATTGAGTATGAAAAAGTTTACTAATTTGTTACTATTGACATTGTTGTTTGTTTGTGGTAGCCAATGGGCTAAGGCACAGAAAGTGGGTATGTTTATCGGTTATGATAACGTGGACGCAATCGAAGACGATGACGAAAAGGCTGCCGCCGAATGGTTTAATACTACTTATGTAGCTACTGGTAAGGGTAAGTTCTATACTCCAAGTACCATTTCTTCGCTTAATTCTAATGAGGTGAAAGCGTTGTGGGTAGTTGTTGATAGAGTGGGGCTTAAGATTGGTTTTGCCAATCTTCCGTCTGTTTTTGTAAATAGTAGATCCATTGGAGCCCTTCAGACTTATGTGAAGAATGGTGGTAACTTGTTGCTCACAACCCAAGCTACCCAGTTGGTTGTGGCCGTTGGACGAGTGTCGGACGTGTATGCACCAACTATCTTTGGCTCGGGAGTTGGTGGACAGAATCCTGATGTTTGGGGTATCAATGCACAGATAGGCTGTAATCCTAATTTAGCAGAATATTATGATCATCGCTCTCATCCTATCTATAAGGATCTGGAAATAAACTCTGACTTGTATACTGACCATGTGATATATCCTTTGATTGGCAACGGTTGGAAGGAAGACCACAACTGTAAGTGGGATTTTAATGCCATTGCAGGTTTGGAGGACAATCCAAACAAGTTGGCAGACTTTGAGAACAAGACTCGTTCTTCTGTGATTGGTGTATGGCAACATGTTACAGATTATGCTTGCGCTGGTGTCATTGAGTTCTTGTCAACAGACGAGTTCAAGGGAACCATCTTGTGCAACGGCATCGCCGCTTACGAATGGCATCAGAATGATGTGGCCAATCCTTATCAAAGCAACATAGAAAAGTTGACCAGCAACAGTTTGGAATACTTGAAGACCTTGAATACAGCAGCATCCGTTGCAGCACCCATCAAGGTGGATGGTGTAGAGAGCTATTGGGGCACATTCTATTCGAGTGCAGCCAAGACGCTTCCTGAGGGCATTGCTGCTTATGTAGTCGAGAAAGCCGACAATGGCTATGCCAAGTTAGTGAAGGTTGCCGAGGGTGGAGAAGTGATTCCAGGCGGAGAAGGTTTCTTCTTGCAGTCAGCTACCGCGCAAGAGCAAGTGACCTTGACAACAGCTGTGGATGCTGACGAGGCAGTGAAAGTAAGCAACAATCTCCTGCGAGGTTCTGATGAAGAAACAACCTTCGAGAATGAGGGAACTTATTACATTCTCGGTCGTACAGGTACGGAGAACGACTATACATACGGGCTCTACTGGCAGAAAGGTACTGAAGGAAAGAAGGTGACGAATGCAGCCAACAAGGCTTATCTCTTGATACCTTTGGCTTCTGAGTCTAAGTCGCTTACTTTGACTTTCGGCGAGGCTACTGGTATTGACCAAGTACAGACAAGCATGGAGAATGAAAAGGCAGAAACTTACAATGTGGCAGGACAACGTATTGTTACAGACTATAAAGGCTTGGTCATCAAGAAAGGTAAGAAGTATTTGCAAAAGTAAGAATCTCAAAAATAGTATTTAGATATGAAAAAGAGATATTTTAAGCCAGGAATCAAGTGCATGTTCGTTGGCAACGAAAGCCTGATGGATTCAAGTGTGCAACTTGATCAAAAGGAAGCAAGTGATGATTGGCAAGGAGCCAAGGAAAATACCTTCTTTGTTGAGGAAGAGGAAAGTACAAGTTCTCATTCTGTTTGGGATGAATAAAGATAATTAAAACAAGAACTATATGAAAAAAGTAAAAACATTTCTGGTTAGTGCATCCTTGCTGGTGGCAAGCTCGGGTGTCTATGCTCAAAATGATCAAATTGGTGGTAAGGTGACCGACAACAATGGTGAACCTATCATTGGCGCAACCGTGAAAGTCAAAGGAGGAGATGCCAACACCTTGGGTACAGTTACCGATATGGACGGTAACTTTAGCTTGAAGGCGAAGCCTGGTGCAACCCTTGTCATCTCTTACATCGGTTATAAAAACAAGGAAGTGAAAGGCGGCTCTCATCTGACGATTACACTCGATGACAGTTCCGAGGAATTGAATGAAATCGTGGTGACGGGTTATACCACACAGCGCAAGGCAGACTTGACGGGTGCTGTGTCCGTGATGAACATGAAAGAGCCTGTCAGTGCGTCAGACCCTAACATGTTGAACTCCATGCAAGGTAAGTTGGCTGGTGTCAACATCGTGACCGATGCAGCTCCTGGTGGCGGCAGCTCTTCCATCGTGGTACGTGGTATGAGTTCTATCAATGGCAGCAGTCCACTTCTGATTATCGATGGTATTGCTTCCAATGAGAACATGAACGCCATCAACTCTGCCGACATCGAGTCTATCCAAGTGCTGAAGGATGCTTCTTCAGCTTCTATCTATGGTTCTCGTGCAGCCAACGGTGTCATCATTATCACCACCAAGCAAGGTAAGGGTGAGAAGTTGACGGTCAACGTGAACTATGCAGCCAGCTTGCAGACTGTGGGCAAGACATACGATATGCTTAATTCCGAGGAGTGGGGACAGGCATATTGGGCTGCGGCAAAGAACTCCAATATCACTCCATCCCATCCTTATTATGGTTCTGGTGACACACCTCAAATGAAAGAAGGATTGCCTAACACCGACTGGCAAGACGAGGTGTATCGTTCGGCATGGACCAACAATCTTTCTGCCAACGTGATGAACAGTGGCAAGAAAGGAAGCATGATGTTTTCTGCCAATTACATCAACCAGAACGGTTTAATCGACTATACTTTCTATCGTCGTTATTCCGCTCGTTTGAATTCCACATACAATATTTCCAAGTATCTCAAGGTGGGTGAGAACTTGATGGTGGCAAAGTGGTATAACCGTGGTTGTACTACAGGTGACGAGCGTGGTATTCCATTCCTCGCCATGCGTCAGGTTCCTGGCTTGTCTGTACGCAATGCCGATGGCAGCTTTACAAGCCCAATGAAAGAGTTGAACTCTGATTATGCCAACCCTGTACAGCAGTTGTACAACGGACGTGATGACTCCAACGAGAGTTGGCGTATCTTTGGTAACGCTTACTTGCAGCTGACACCTATCAAGGGACTTACCTTGAAGACCAACTTTGGTTTGGAGCATTCCCAGTATTTCAACAAGGTATTGACAAGAAAGGTATTGGACTCTGATGTCAACTCAATGAGCCGTACATACGGGCAGGGTGATACTTATACTTGGACCAATACCGCCAACTATCAGGTGGACATCAACAAGGATCACCACTTGAGTGCATTGATAGGTACTGAGGCTATCAAGTATACCTTCGAGGACTTGAGCGCAGCCCGCAAGAACTATGCTTTTGAAGACAAGGACTATATGCAGATAGGTTCTGGTACAGGAACTCAAACCAATGGCGGCGGCAAGTCGGAGTGGGCTTTGTTCTCATTGTTTGGAAAGTTGGATTACAACTATGCCGACCGTTATCTCTTCTCTGCTACCTTGCGTCGTGATGCCACATCTCGTTTGTATAATGAGCAGAATTCAGGTGTGTTTCCTGCATTCTCTGGTGCTTGGCGTGTCTCACAGGAAAAGTTCTATCCAAAGAACAACATTGTGAACGACGCTAAGTTGAGAGTCGCTTGGGGTCAGAATGGTAACTCTGCCGTAGTGAGCAATTATGCGGCTTATTCTACTTACGCTTATACCACAGGCAATGGTGCTTACGATCTGAATGGTACAAATACGGATGTTGTCAGTGGTATCATTGTTTCCTCCTTGGGCAACACGGATTTGAAGTGGGAAACTACCACTCAGACCAACTTGGGCTTCGACCTGTATATGCTCAATAGTAGTTTGAGCCTCTCGTTCGATTACTATTGGAAGACCACCAAGGACATGCTGACCCAACCACCTGCACTTTCCGTAGCTGGTGAGAATGCCAACACAAAGTGGATGAACACAGGTGACATGAAGAATACTGGTTGGGAGTTGACCTTGAGCTATAACAGTCCTCAGTATGGCGATTGGTCTTTTAATGGAAGCCTCAATCTCTCTCATTACAAGAACAAGGTCGTGAAGTTGAATGACTTCGTGACAACGATAGGTGGTGACTACCGCTTGATGGAAGGTCAACCAATGGGCGTTTACTATGGTTATGTATGCGATGGCATCTTCCAGAACGCAGAGCAGGTAGCCAACCATGCCGAGCAGCAGGGCAAGGGCGTAGGTCGTTTGATCTATCGTGACTTGGACGGTGATGGCAAGATTACCGACAAGGACCAGTGTGTTATCGGTGACCCTAACCCAGACCTCAGCATGGGGCTTAACTTGAGTTTGACTTGGAAACGATTGACATTGAGTACATTCCTTATAGGTGATTTCGGCTTTGATATTTATAACACTACCAAGCGTCAGCTTGACTTCATGAGCTATGGCGGTACTAATACCAACCGTAGCAAGGATGTGTTGAATGCTTGGACTTCTAATAATCCAAATGTTACGATTCCAGCTTTGTCGTTGACGGATGACAACAATGAGGCTCGTATGTCAACTTACTATGTGGAGGACGGCTCTTACTTGAAGATGAAGTATATCAAGTTGCAGTACGAGTTGCCTACCAACTGGGTAAAGCACATTGGTGCTTCCTCTGTGAGCGTATATGGTCAGATGGAGAATGTGTTTACCATCACCAATTACTCAGGTCTTGACCCAGAACTGCCGTTAGGTCTTTATGGCGCCCGTTTGGACAATGGCCCTTACCCACGTTCTCATACCTTCACGGTAGGTGTTAATTTGCAATTCTAAGTGTTACACATTATTATATATATAGTATGAAAATCTCAATGAATATAAGATATATGTTGGCTTCTGCCGTAATCATGGGCTCTTCATTGGCATTCGTTTCATGTAATGATTTTTTGGACTTGAAGTCACAGGGCTCATTTACAGAGGCACAATTGAATGACAATTCCATTGACGGCTTGTTAGCTGCCGCTTATTCAGGTTTGGAGGCTCACAACTTTGGCAATAACGAGGCTTTTGCTGGTCCTATCACCAACTGGGTGTTTGACGTTCGTTCCGATGACGCAGTGAAAGGTGGTGGTGGCACTTCCATGGAGCAAAACATCCATCAGTTGGAAATCTCCAACATCACAACTGATAACGTCACAGGACTTGATAAGTGGAAGAACGACTTCTTTGGCATCTCTCGTGTCCACAAGGCAATGAACGCCATCGAGACGGCAGAGAACGTAAGCAACAAGGAGGCTCTGTTGGGTGAGTTGAAGTTGCTTCGTGCTTACTTCTACTTTGACTTGGTTCGCATCTTCAAGAACATTCCGTACTTCACGGAGAACGAGGACCCTAATGGCAAGCGCAATGATGAGTACACCAGAGAACAAATCTTGGATTTCATCAAGCAAGACTTGCGAGAGGCTTATGTGACTATGCCTGAGACTCAAAGTCAGGTGGGACGTTATAACAAGTATGTTGCCGCAGCCTTGATGGCAAAGGTAAGTGCTTTCACCTCTTCTTGGGCTGATGTAGAGACTTATTGTGACGATGTAATCAATAGTCACAAGTATGAGTTGTACGATAACTTTGCGGATATGTCGAAGATAGCTTTCAACAACAAGAAAGAGTCTATCATGGCGATTCAGTTCTCTACAGCTAATGACAATGCGCATATCAACTGGAGCAACCTCCTGAACACCACTTATTCGGAGAACAACCTCTTCGGTAATGGCGATGACTTCTTCTTGGCAAGTCAGAACTTGGTGGATGCTTTCGCTACCGACGAGAACGGATTGCCTTATCTCGATGGCTCAGACCATTATGTCAAGACAACGGTGGCAGGTACTGATGATTACGAGGGGAATGTAGACCCACGCCTTGACCTTACAGTGGGGCGCTTGGGAATGCCTTTCCGTGGACATACCTATAACATGAACTGGTGTCGTGCATACGATATCTATGGTGAGTATTCTGGTAAGAAGGGTTTGATAGACCCAAGTTCTCCTGATATGGTACAGGGTTTCCCTTGGGGTGCGTCAAGCCTAAACTTCTGCTTGATTCGTTACGCTGACATCATCTTATTGAAGGCTGAGGCTCTCATCGAACAAAACAAAAACTTGGATGAGGCTCGCCAGTTGATCAACTCTATCCGTGAGAAGGCTGCACGCAGTGTGGATGGTGATTATACTCCAGTAGACTTGGATCCAAGCAAGGCTAACTATGAGGTCGGTCTTTATCCTAACGATTTTAAGTGGACGCAAGACTATGCGCGCAAGGCTGTGCGTATGGAGCGCAGATTGGAACTTGCCATGGAAGGCAATCGTTGGTTCGACCTTGTGAGATGGGGTACAGTTGTTTCTACTGTCAATAGCTACATGCAGTTTGAGAAGCAGTATCAGACCTATTACGAGGGAGCTTCCATCACAGAGGATGAAATCTATTTGCCAACTCCATACGAGGAGGTGAACAACTCGAATGGTCTTTACAAGTAATAAGTTGTAATAGAGTACGAATTATTTAAAGAAATAAATGATGAAAAAGTATATATATAGTTTCATAGTAGCTTTCGTAGCTTGCTTCGCTTTCTCTTCTTGCTCTGATGTAGAAATCCCTGCAGGTGTTGCTGCGTCAAAGGTCGAGAACTTGACATCCCAGGTGGATGGCAGAACTGTGACGCTGAACTGGACTCTTCCTGCCGACGAGCAGAAGTCAGGCGTGGATATTTACCGAAACAACTCTCTCTTGGAGAGCCTCGGATTGGTCAACTCCGCCGTGTTGGAACTTCAGCCTGGTAAGTCAACTTGTCTCTATACCGTCAAGATGAAGTATAGTGACGGCCGTGTCTCAGAAGGTGTTTCCACCAGCGTCACCATTGATGCCGAGCCATCCAAGGTAGCCATATTGCTTCCATCCAACGATGTTTCTACGCTCGATGACGATGAGAGCGCAGCCGAGGAGTGGTTCAAGAATACCTATGGTGATAATGGAGTAGTGCTTACTCCTGCCGACATCAAGGCTATGAGCAAGATAGACCGTGGTCAGTATAGCATGATTTGGATTCAGATAGACCGTGTAGGTTTGGAAAAGGGTTGGCAGAACTTACCAGCTGACATCGTGGATGCTGACGTGATAGCCAAGTTGAAGGCTTTCGCTCAGTCTGGCGGTAACTTGTTCCTTACCAAGCATGCTACTCAGCTATCTGCTGCCATAGGGCGTATCGAAGATTCTTTGGCTCCTGGTCTTTTTGGTTCAGGAGAAGGGGGTGAAGGCTCTGACATTTGGACAACCAATGCTGTGATTGGTAGTGGTCAGAATCCTTCATACGATCATCGTTCACATGAGGCTTTTGCAGGTTTGGATATTCTTCCTGTTGATGACCCTGTTGATCATTACGACCATGAGTCTTATCCTTTGGAAGGTCCTGGTTTCCGTGAAGACCACAACTGCATGTGGGACTTGAATGCCTACGATCTTCCTGCCAAGGTGCCAAACGGCAAGAACGTGGTGGATGCTTGGCAGCAGTTGACCAACTCTACCGTGCTTGCTACATGGGGGCACGTAACAGACTATTGCTGCGCAGGTATCGTGGAGTTCAATCCAACAACCGACTATAAGGGCACCGTGCTCTGCATCGGTTTGAGTGCTTATGAGTTCAATCAGAGAGGTGGCAACCAGTATCAGGCAAATACGAATCGCCTGACCAAGAACTGCATTGACTATCTCGCTGAATAGTAATCAAAGTCTATAATAATTAGGAAGGCTGTCCTTGCGATGCTATGAAAGAATCTGTTCATTGATTGCTCGTAAGGAGGGTATTCCTTTTCGAGGTTTTAAGGACAGTCTAATAATTAAACGATTTTTTGCATGAAAAAGTTTCAGAAAAAACTATTTTATTCCTTTGTCTTGATAACGGGAATGACAGCTCAAGCGCAAGTAGTGAAGTTTCCGATGGAGATTGCATCTGATGGAACAACCAAAGAGTTGATAAGTAATCAGAGTTATACGGTCAATGGTGCGTTGAGTCCAGTATCTATGGATGGTGCCAAAGGTAAGGCTTGGCGACTGGATGGATATTCGTCTTATCTGAAAGCGAAGATAGATCCTACAAAAATAGAAGGACAGTCGCAGTTGACATTCTCCCTTTGGGTAGCCCCTGAGAGTTATCCAATGATGAGGATAGATGAGGACGGAGAGTGGTTTACCACAATGGCTGGCAATTTGCAAATTTCGGAAAATAATGTTGGAGTGTCAGGGGACAAGGGCTTCGCCTTTCAATTAGGTTCTCGTGGTACTTATCAGTTTGTTGCTTATAGCAATAAGTTTCCAGTGAAATGTGTTGCCAAAGAAGTGCTTCCACGTTATCAATGGAACCATTTGGTGGTAACATTCGATGGAACCAGCAAGAAGATAGTGATGTATAATAATGGTGTGGAGGTAGCTTCGGTGAAAACTCAAAAGACCATCAATGGCGGAAACGCCGACTTCTATGTGGGGAAATCGTACCAAGACATTAAGTCGGGCTTGTTTTATCTGAATACCTTCAATGGTTTGATAGATGATTTCGAGGTTTATTCTGGTATTCGCTCCGACATCATCAACGAGAAGCCTGAGCACGCTCCTGTCTTTGCTTATTCACCTAAGCGTTATGCCAATGACATCTTGCGCCCAGCCTTTCATGGAATGCCATCCGCAGGATGGACGAACGAGACGCATGGAGCAGTTTATTACAAAGGCAAGTACCATGTGTTCTTCCAAAAGAACCCTAACGGACCTTACATGGCTCGCCTAAACTGGGGACATATAGAGAGCGACAATTTGTATAAGTGGGAAGAAGTGAAGACAGCCATAAGCCCAGAAAAGGCGTATGACTTGAAAGGTTGCTGGTCGGGGTGTGTCTTTACGGATGATGAACTGACGGCAGGTAAACCGAACATCTTCTATACGGGTGTAGACTATGGTCATGCTATGATTTCGCAAGCCCAGCCCGAAGATGACGACCTCCTCTCTTGGACCAAGAATGATAATAATCCTATTGTAAACGGTCGTCCAGATGGGCTGAGCGATGACTTTCGTGACTGTTACGTATTCAAGAATGAGGGAAAATATTACATGATTGTGGGTACTTCCAAGAACGGAATTGGAGCAACGACATTGCATCGTTATGATAAAAGCACGAAGACTTGGAGTAATGATGGCAGCATGTTCTTCAGTGGGTCTTCTGCTTCACAAGATGGAACTTTCTGGGAAATGCCAAATATCACCAAGATTGGTGACAAGTGGTTGTTTACTACAACTCCTCAGAATACAAGCACTGGTGTACGTACCCTTTATTGGACAGGTACAATCAATGCCGACGGGACGTTCAATCCTGACAGCAAGACTCCAAAGAACTTGGAGATGACAGGCTTCTCCAAGGAAGGTTATGGCTTATTGTCCCCTACCATCTTCCAGAAAGACGGCAAGACATTGCTGCTGGGCATCGTTCCTGATAAGTTGCCGAGCGAGGAAAATTATTATATGGGTTATGCGCATACATATAGTCTTCCTCGTGAGATTACATTGGATGCCAATGGCAATCTTGTGCAAAAGCCTTTCGAAGGTTTGGCAGGCTTGCGCTCGCAAACAGCTTTTTCTAAGAGCAACTTTCCTTTGTCAGGTACACAAGACTTGTCACCAGTGGAGGGAAGATGCTTGGAATTGTCGGGGGTGTTTGTCGCAGGAAACAATGATTTTGGCTTCACGTTTTTGGGGAATGGAAGCAAGAAAGTCACATTGACTTGCTCCCCTTCGGCTGGAACCTTGGAACTTGACTTGTCTGGTATCAGTCGCATAGAACAAGATGGCGTGTTTGGTGGCAAGTATAAGACGACATTACCTGCTGGCATCGCTTCTGGAAAAGAGATGAAGTTGACTGTTTATGTGGACCATTCCATTGTGGACGTCTTCGTGAATGATACTTATGCTGCGTCCGTGAGAGTGTTCCCGAGGGATATAGACGGCATTCAAGCTACAGCTTTCTGTAATGGGGAGATGACGGTGAAGACACTTCAGGCTTATGTGCTTGATGTTAACCAGATTCCTACAGCCATCAATCTTGTCAAAAATGACAAAGTTGAGGCTAAGGTCTATGCTGGTGAAGGAAAGGTGAACTATGAGCTGAACCAAGAGGGCGGTCGCTTGTCAGTTTATGATATAGCGGGCAGATGCGTTGCTTCTGAGAGTCATCTTGGAAAGGTTGGTAACTTGAAAGTGGCAGGTCATGGTGTGCATGTCGTTCGCTTGCAAGATGAAAAACAAATGTTGGTAGGAATATACAAGATTGTGCTGTAATCGGCACAATCTTGCAAAATTCCTTTCATGTTGTGCAAAATTTATTACTTGTAACATTTGTATTATGCGATGAACGAATATTGTGGGCGTGTAGGCGAATTTATTATTATTTTTGCAAGCGAAAGTTGGGAAGGTATAGTACCAACGCTCAATTTGTATATTAATAAATGTACTTAAAACCAAAACAAAAAACAATAACCAATGAAAAAAATCAAAGGAATAATCGCTGGTATGATGTTGATGATGGCTTGCGCCTCAGTCTCTGCTCAGAAAATACAATTCTTGAGTGCCAACCACTGTATTTATCGTATCAACCAGACTGAAAAATATCTCTTGCTTCCTGTTCAGGAGAATGCAGAGCTCAGCAATGTCAAGGTTATTGCCAATAATAATCAGGTGAAGACCTTCAACGTGCGCTTGGCCAGCAGCCACATTGATTATTATGTGCCACTCGACTTGGACGAGTTCAAGGGACAGAAAGGTTTGTCGCTCGACATCCATGTGAATGGCAGCTATCGCAATGACGGTGAGTTGCAGGATTTCGCTTGCTGGAAAAACATGAAGCCTTCCGAGACCTTCGATATGAAGAATCGCGAGCAGTATCGTCCTCTGTATCATCATACCCCTGCCTATGGTTGGATGAACGACCCTAATGGCATGTTCTACAAGGATGGTGTGTGGCACCTTTACTTTCAGCACAATCCCTATGGGTCGCAGTGGGAAAACATGACTTGGGGACATTCTACCTCTACCAATCTCGTGGATTGGAAGTATGAGGGAGATGCAGTAGAGCCTGATGCGATAGGTACGATATTCAGTGGCTCGGCTGTCGTCGACAAGAAAAACACGACAGGTTTTGGAGAAGGAGCCGTGGTGGCTCTCTATACCTCTGCAGGTGAGAACCAGACACAAAGCATGGCTTATAGCACAGACAACGGCAAGACCTTCACCAAGTATGAGGGCAACCCCATCATTACCAGCAATGTGCCAGACTTCCGCGACCCGCACATGTTCTGGAACGAGGACATCAAGAAGTGGAATATGATACTCGCCGCTGGTCAGCAGATGAACATCTATTCTTCCGACAACCTGAAGGACTGGACTTACGAGAGCTCTTTCGGTGCCGAGTATGGCAACCATGACGGCGTGTGGGAATGCCCAGACTTGATGAAGATGAAGGTTCGTGGCACCGATAAGGAGAAGTGGATGCTCATCTGCAACATCAACCCTGGCGGTCCTTTCGGAGGTTCTGCCACTCAATATTTCGTTGGCGAGTTCGACGGACATAAGTTTACTTGTGAGAGCAAGCCCGAGGTTACCAAATGGATGGACTATGGCAAAGATCATTATGCCACGGTTACTTTTGACAATGCGCCTGACGGACGTCATGTAGCCTTGGCTTGGATGAGCAACTGGCAGTATGCCAGTCTGGTTCCTACCATGCAGTACCGCTCTGCCAACTCGATAGCCCGCGACTTGGGCTTGTTTGAGTACAAAGGAGAGACCTATTGCAGCGTGACTCCTTCGCCAGAGATAAATGCCGCGCGCAGCAAGAAGACCTCAAAGGTTGTCTCAGAGGCTTGCGAGGCTGTGGTCAATGTGAAGGGCGATGCCACCATCACTCTTAGCAACGACAAGGGAGAAAAGGTGGTGATGGCTTATGATGCCAAGGCGGAGACCTTCGAGATGGATCGTACAAAGAGCGGCAAGACCGACTTCAGCAACGAGTTTGCTGCCGTCACCAAGGCTCCTACCTACGGAAAGATCAGCCAGTTCAGAATCTTTATCGACAAGAGCAGCATCGAGGTGTTGGATGCTGGTGGCAAGATGGCAATGACCAACCTTGTGTTCCCCACCAAGCCTTACACCAAGCTTACGCTGAAGGGCAAAGGCAAGTATGTGGTTTATCGAATAGGAAAATAAGTATTGCAAAATAATAACTAAAAAGATATGAACAAGTCTATGAAATTGACTCTCGTCCCAGTGATGCTCTGCTTCTTCGCCATGGGATTCGTGGATTTGGTGGGCATTGCCTCCAATTATGTGAAAGAAGACCTCAACCTGAATGATGCCACGGCCAACCTGTTCCCGTCGTTGGTGTTCTTCTGGTTCTTGATATTCTCTGTTCCCACGGGCATGTTGATGAATAAAATTGGTCGTAAGAAGACCGTGCTGCTCTCGCTCGTAGTGACGGTAATCTCGCTTCTTCTGCCTCTGTTTGGCGAAACTTTCGGCATCATGCTTGTGTCGTTCTCCCTCTTGGGAATCGGAAATGCCTTGATGCAGACTTCGCTCAATCCGTTGGTTTCTGCCGTCACATCTGGCAAGAATTTGGCTTCTACTCTTACCTTCGGACAGTTTGTGAAGGCCATCGCTTCCTTTATGGCTCCCTATATTGCCATGTGGGGTGCTGTGGAAAGTATTCCTGAGTTCGGCCTTGGCTGGCGTGTGCTTTTCCCCATCTATATGATTATCGGTGTGTGCGCAACCCTGTTCTTGGCGGGAACTCCCATCGAGGAGGAGAAGATAGAGGGCAAGGCTTCTGGCTTTGTTGACTGCTTGGCGCTCTTGGGCAAGCCCATCGTGCTGCTTTCTTTCATAGGTATTATGTGCCACGTAGGTATCGACGTGGGAACCAACACCACGGCTCCCAAGATTCTGATGGAACGCTTGGGGTGGACACTCAACGAGGCAGCATTTGCCACATCGCTCTATTTCATCTTCCGTACCATCGGATGTTTCACGGGTACTGCTTTCCTTCGTATGATGAAGCCACGTCTGTTCTTTACCATCAGCGTCGTGATGATGGCACTGAGTATGATAGGACTCTTCTTCGGAGAGAGCAAGATGGTGCTCTATGCTGCCATTGCTTTGGTGGGTTACGGCAACTCCAATGTGTTCTCCATCATTTTCTCGCAGGCTCTCCTTTCTGTGCCCGAGAAGAAGAACGAGGTAAGCGGCCTGATGATCATGGGGCTGTTCGGCGGTACGGTGTTCCCTCTTGTTATGGGAATCGCCAGTGATGCCATTGGGCAGATGGGTGCCGTGTTGGTCATGGCTGTGGGCGTGCTCTACCTGTTCTCTTATATGAATAAGGTGAAGATGTAAACTTCGTAAGTTAAAGCGATATTTTATAATACAGTACATAGATTATGAAAATAGAAGATTTGGACAAGAAATATTGTGTAGGCTTGGGCGAGATACTGTTTGACGTTCTTCCTACGGGTTCCCAGTTGGGTGGTGCCCCTGCCAATTTTGCCTATCATGCAGGGCAGCATGGCTTGCTGTCTGTGGCAGTAAGTGCTGTAGGCTTCGACTTGTTGGGCGATGAGGCTCTCCGTCTGTTGGACGAGAAGCACCTCAAGTACGTGATGCCCCGGGTGGACTTCCCTACAGGTACGGTACAGGTGGAACTCGATGCAGAAGGCGTGCCTACCTATGATATCAAGGAAGGCGTAGCTTGGGACAATATTCCCTTTACCGACGAGATAAAGGAAGTGGCAGCCAATGCCGGTGCTGTGTGTTGGGGCTCTTTGGCTCAGCGCAGTGAGGTGAGTCGCAACACCATCTATGAGTTTCTTGACCACACACCAGATGACTGTTTGAAGATTTTCGACATCAACCTGCGCCAGAACTTCTATACCAAGGAGGTACTTTGCGAGAGCTTGAAGCGCTGCAATGTGTTGAAGATTAATGACGAGGAACTTATCACCATCGGGCGTCTCTTTGGCTATCCTGGTCTTGACATCGAGAACAAGTGCTGGCTGATTCTTGGTAAATACAATCTTGACATGCTCGTGCTTACCTGTGGTGTGAATGGTAGTTATGTTTTTGCGCCTGGTTTCAAGTCGTTCCAGGAAACACCCAAGGTGGAAGTGGCGGATACTGTGGGGGCAGGCGATAGTTTCACGGGTACATTCTGTGCATCTATCTTGAAGGGAAAGAGCATCGCCGAGGCTCACAAGTTGGCGGTAGAGGTGAGTGCTTATGTGTGCACACAGAATGGTGCCATGCCTGTGCTTCCCGAAAAATATACGGAGTAGCGTTTTCCAAACGTATGCGTTTGGTCTTGGATGTTAGTTGATATTTGTGATACAGGACTTCGCTTTACCAGAGCATTGATGGCTCGATGGTGGCGAAGTCCTTTTTGTGTATTTTTGCTATTAAAAGATATTAATTTTACTTGTCTGATTTGTGGATTATCTTTTTTGTTGTTAAATTTGCATCATACTACTTATGCTATAAAGCCAAAATATGACAATGAGAATCTGTAAGAAACACATCGTTTTATATTTAGTTCTTTTGCTGCTCGCCTTGGTTTCCTGCTCGGAGAGGCGCACCGTGATAGGCGTGTCCCAATGTAGTAATGACCTTTGGCGGCAAAAGGTGAACCGCGAAATCAAAATAGGACAATATCAGTATAAGAATGTAGACGTGGCGTTTGCCTCTGCCGACAACAATGGACATCGACAGGCCCGGCAGATAGACAGCTTGGTGAAAGCCAAGGTGGACCTTTTGGTGGTGGCTCCAAGTGATGTCAAGACTGTAGCACCTGCGATAGAGCGCGCCTATCGTGCCGGCATTCCCGTCATCCTTTACGACCGGATGATAGAGTCTACCCACTATACAGCCTATATAGGAACAGACAATGTGGCAATAGGCAAGGAAGTGGCGGAATACCTTGCGCATAGGTTGCAGGGTAGGGGAACGGTTGTGGAGATAACGGGCGAGCGTGGCTCAACGCCTGTAGCCGACCGTCATCGTGGTTTTATGCTGGGAATGAAAGCCTTTCCGCAGATACATGTCGTGACGTTGCACGGCGACTGGAACTTGGCAGGTGCCAGGACGTTGATGCGCCGGTATATGGATGCAGGAAACCCCGTTGATGCCGTCTTCGGACATAACGATGCGGAGGCTTGGGGTGCCCAGCTTGCGGCAAAGGAGAAGAACCGAGAGAAGCAGATGCTCTTTGTGGGCATCGACGGACTGCCTGGCGAAAATCAAGGAGTCGACCTTGTGGGCAAGGGAGTCATAACGGCATCTTACATTTATCCGACCAAAGGCGAGACCATCGTCCCCTTGGCCATGAACATCCTGCAGGGCAAGCCCTATAAGCGCATGAACTATTTTCAGTCGGCGCTTGTCACGGCCGCGAATGCCAAGCTGATAGACATGCAGTACAAGGAGATAGAAGGGCAGACGGCCAGTCTGAACACCATCTATTCGAGCATCAACAACTATATGAAGATGTATAGGTGGCAGAAGATTATCAGCATCTTGGCTGTAGCCGTGGTAGTCTTGCTGCTCATTATGATATGCTACCGTTACAATGTGCATCGGGCAAAAGAGAAGCTCAACGAACAACGTAAACAGATGGCAGACGAGAAGATAGCTTTCTTTACCAATGTAAGCCACCAACTCCGCACACCGCTTACCTTGGTGTCGGGACCTTTGGACCGATTGATGCAGGCTGGCAATTATACCGAAGAGCAGAAGATGTTGCTACGGGTAGTGTCGCGTAATGTGGGGCAGCTGGAGATGCTCACTGCCGATGTGCTCAACTTCAAGGAACAAGTAGATGCCATGAACCAAGCTCCGGTAGACGAGGCATCCGACAGGGAACTTTCGCAGCATGTGCTTCGCGACAGTCGCCATCAGATGTTGGTGCAACCAGATGTGGAGGAACTTTCCACGATTCTTGTCGTAGACGACAATGAGGACATCCGCAGCTATCTGCGTGTGTTGCTTTCTGGTCAGTACTATGTCTTGGAAGCATCGGATGGTCAGAACGGTCTTCGCTTGGCTAAGGAAAGTGTCCCCGACCTGATTGTCAGCGATGTGATGATGCCTGTGATGGACGGGCTCACCTTCTGTTCGAAGATAAAGGAGGATGTGGTGACCAGCCATATTCCCGTCATCCTGCTCACTGCCCGCAGCGAAGAGTCGCAGCGTATAGAGGGCTACGAGCATGGTGCCAATGCCTATATCACAAAACCTTTCAGTGCCAATCTACTATTGGTGCGCATATCCAACCTGCTGCAGGCTCTCCGGCAAAGAAAGAATGAAGAGGGCAAGCAGATGCTGTCTGCGGAAGAAATACAGGTTGATGAACCTGGAGAGCGCATGTTCTTGGAGAGGTTCAAGAAGGCTGCCAAGTCGCATTTAGGAGATACCAACCTTCGCATGGATGACTTGGGTTCGGAACTGAGTCTTAGCAAGGTGCAGATGTATCGAAAGGTAAAGGCTCTCACAGGCAAGACACCTGCCGAGGTGCTTAGGGAGATGCGTATGCAAAAAGCCTATTTGCTTCTGAAGCAAACCGACAAGACCATCAGCGAGATAGCTGCCGAGGTGGGGTTTGCCATTCCGGGTTACTTCTCTTCTTGTTTCAAGAAGCAGTTTGGCATCAACCCTACGGAGCTGAGAGATTGATTGGTGTGTATGGTCGATGAAGAAGCCGATACTGTCGGGTGAGTGTGAAAATGCTCTATCTTAACAGCTCGGCTTCTTTGTTTTTGCCAACTTTGTGTCCTGCTTTTCAACAACTTGAATTCTTGATGTTCATAACTCTTTGTAAGCTATGAGTCGTATAAATGAACGAAATGCTATAAAATCGTTGCATGTAACATAATTGCAAAGTGATGAACGATTTTTATTCTGCTATAAAAAGTAGATTCTCTATCTTTGCCTCCAAAAAATTGAATAAACAACAAAAATAGGAATTACTATTAACAAAACCTTTATTTACATGGAGAAAATGAAAACTCTCTTGATGAGTATTTGTTTGTTGCTCGTCAGTATGGTATCATTCGCCCAGACCGAAGAGGCAAGTGGAAATGTTACCGACAACAATGGAGAACCAGTCATTGGTGCCTCTGTTGCCGTTGTGGGGGGGCAAGGAAATGTGGGGGCTGTTACCGATATAGATGGTAACTTTACCTTGCAGGTTCAGTCTGGTTCGAAACTATCTATCTCTTTTATGGGCTACAAGACCCAGGTGGTGAAAGCTGCCAAAGGTCTTCGCATCGTTCTTGCCGAAGATGCCAAGTTGCTCAACGAGGTAGTTGTCACTGGCTATACCACCCAGCGCAAGGCTGACCTGACAGGTGCCATCTCGGTGGTCAGCGTAGACGAGCTGGCCAAGCAAAACGAAAACAACCCTATCAAGGCACTGCAAGGTCGTGTGCCGGGTATGAATATCTCGGCAGATGGTTCTCCTTCGGGAAGTGCCACCGTCCGCATCCGTGGTATTGGTACCCTCAACAACAACGATCCTCTTTATATCGTGGATGGTGTGCCTACCAAGGCAGGTATGCACGAGCTTAACGGAAACGATATCGAAAGCATCCAGGTGCTGAAGGATGCAGCTTCGGCTTCTATCTATGGTAGTCGTGCTGCCAACGGTGTCATCATCATCACAACCAAAAAAGGCAAGGAGGGCAAGGTGAAGGTAGACTTCGATGGCTCTATTTCAGTCTCTTCTTACGTTCACAAGATGAAGGTGCTCAATGCCAAGCAGTTTGGTCAGGTGATGTGGCGTGCCTATGTGAACGACGGCATGGATCCTAATACCAACGGATTGGGCTACAGCTACGACTGGGGCTACAACGAGCAGGGTAACCCTGTGCTCAATGGCATCAGCATGAAGAAGTATCTTGATGATGCAGGTACGACACCAGCTGCTGATACCGATTGGTTTGACGAGGTTACCCGCAAGGGCGTTGTACAGCAGTATAATGTTTCGGTAAGCAGAGGCTCCGACAAGGGCAGCAGCTTCTTCTCGTTGGGTTACTACAAGAACCTTGGCATCATCAAGCACTCTGACTTCAACCGTCTTTCTGCTCGTATGAATACCGAGTACAAGCTCTTGAAGAACAATTGCCTTACCGTGGGCGAGCACTTCACCGTGAACCGTACTTCAGAGGTTGCGGCACCAAGTGGCTTCCTGCAGAATGTGCTGCAATTCAACCCGTCTTTGCCTGTCTATACGGAGGATGGCAACTATGCTGGTCCTGTGGGCGGATACCCCGACCGTTACAACCCTGTGGCAGTCTTGGAGCGCAACAAGGACAACCGTTATACCTACTGGCGCATGTTTGGCGATGCTTACTTGAATCTCAACCCATTCAAGGGCTTCAACATCCGCACCACCTTCGGCCTTGATTATTCGCAGAAGCAACAGCGTATCTTCACCTATCCTGTGACAGAAGGCAACGTAGCCAACGATAAGAACGCTGTCGAGGCCAAGCAGGAACATTGGACCAAGTGGATGTGGAATGCCGTGGCTACATATAACAAGGAGATTGGCCGTCATCGCTTCGACCTCATGGCGGGTATGGAGCTCAATCGACAGGACGACATATACTTCTCTGGTTACAAAGAGGGTTTTGCCGTGCTCAACCCCGACTATATGTGGCCTGACGCTGGTACTACCGGCGCACAGGCTTACGGTGGCGGATCTGGTTATTCGCTCGTGTCTTTCTTCGGCAAGGCCAACTACAACTATGCCGATAAGTACATGGCTTCGTTTACCATACGTCGTGACGGAAGCTCTCGCTTCGGTAAGAACAACCGCTATGCCACATTCCCGTCAGTATCTGCCGGTTGGCGCATCAACCAGGAGAACTTCCTGAAGAAGGCTTCCTGGATTGACGACTTGAAGATTCGTGCGTCTTGGGGACAGACTGGTAACCAGGAAATCGACAACCTTGCTCGTTATACTATCTTTGTAAGCAACTATGGAGTGGGCGAGAATGGCGGTCAGAGCTATGGTACCTCTTATGATATTACAGGCTCTAATGGTGGAAGCACCTTGCCTTCGGGTTTCAAGCGCAACCAGATAGGCAACGACGATATCAAGTGGGAAACCACCACGCAGACCGACTTGGGTCTCGACTTCGCCTTCTTCGGCAATACCCTTTACGGCAACTTCGACTGGTACTTCAAGAAGACCAAGGACATCCTCGTCAATATGCCTGGTATCGCTGTCATGGGCGAGGGTAGCTCGCAGTGGATTAATGCGGGAGAGATGGAGAACCGCGGTTTCGAGTTCAACATAGGCTATCGCAACAAGACCAACTTTGGTTTGAAGTATGACGTGACAGCCAACATTTCTTCTTATCGCAACAAAATTACCGCATTGCCAGCAACGGTGGCTGCCAATGGCACCTTCGGTGGCAATGGCGTGAAGAGTGTTATCGGCCATCCTATGGGCGCACAGGTGGGCTATGTGGCCGACGGTATTTTCAAGAGCCAGGAAGAAATCGACAACCATGCCACGCAGGAAGGTGCAGGCCTTGGTCGTATCCGCTGGAAGGATCTCGACAAAGACGGAAAGATAACCGAGGCTGACCAGACCTGGATATACGACCCAGTGCCCGATTTCTCTTATGGATTCAATATCTATTTAGAGTACAAGAACTTCGACTTCACGGCTTTCTTCCAGGGAGTACAGGGTGTGGACATCATCTCCGACCTGAAGAAAGAGACGGATATCTGGGCTGGTCTAAACATCGGCAACTTGAACAAAGGACGTCGTCTACTCAGTGCGTGGAGCGTTGACAATCCTACCAGCGACATCCCGGCTCTTACCCTGTCGGACAACAACAACGAGAAGCGAGTGTCTTCCTATTGGGTGGAGAATGGAAGCTACCTCAAGTTGCGTACTATCCAGTTGGGCTACAACTTCCCTCAGACTATCGCCTCGAAACTTGCCATGCAACGCCTGCGCATGTATGTCAGTGCGCAAAACCTGTTCACCATCAAGAGCAGCAAGTTTACAGGCTTGGATCCGGAGAACCCAAACTTTGGTTATCCTATTCCTCTTAACGTAACATTTGGTCTTAATGTAACATTCTAAACGAGTCACAATATGAAAAAAATATTATATTCAGTCCTCGCGGTTCTTGCCTTGGCGGGTACGACCAGCTGCTCTGACTTCTTGGATGACCAGAAGCCCCAGGGCGTGCTCGACAGCGACCAAGTGAAGGACCCGAGCAATGTGGACAATCTTGTAATCTCCGCCTATGCCGTGTTTACGACAGCCGAAGACATCAACTCTTCCTTCTCTATGTGGAACTTTGATGTTCGCAGCGATGATGCCTATAAGGGAGGCAACGGAACCAGCGACGGCGACGTGTTCCATCAGTTGGAGATAGAGCAAGGTGTGCTTACCACCAACTGGAACATCAACGATATGTGGGTGCGACTATACAACTGCATCTCACGTGTCAACTCTGCCATCTCGGTGCTTGAGACGACAAGCGACAGCTATCAGCTCAAGGAACAGAGACTGGGCGAGATGAAGTTCTTGCGTGCCTACGCCCACTTCCTGTTGAAGCGTCTCTACAAGAACATTCCTTTCATCATGGATGCCAACCTCAAGCAGGAAGAGTACAACCAACTCTCAAACACAGAGTTCACCAACGACGAGGGATGGCAGCAGATTATCAACGACTTGACCGATGCCTATAATGCACTCCCTATCACCCAAACTGACAAGGGACGCCCATCCAAGGCTGCGGCAGCCGCCTTCTTGACAAAGGCCTACCTCTACAAGGCTTATCGTCAGGACGATCCTACCACGAATCAAGTGACCAGCATCAACAAGGACGACTTGCAGAAGGTTATCGAGTACAGCAATCCTGACATCTATAGCGAAGGTGGTTTCGGTCTTGAGCCCGACTTCCACAACAACTTCCGCCCCGAGACAGAGTACGAGAACGGCGTGGAGAGCATTTGGGCCATGCAATACTCCATCAACGATGGTACGAAGTATGGAAACCTGAACTGGAGCTATGGTTTGATAGTGCCCAACATTCCTGGTGTCACCGATGGTGGTTGCGACTTCTACAAGCCCAGCCAGAATCTGGTGAACGCCTATCGTACCGATGCCGACGGCCATCCTTTCTTTGATACCTTCAACAATAAGGACTATGACCTGACACAGGATGCCGACCCCCGTTTGTTCCTTACCGTTGGCATCCCCGGCTTACCTTACGAGTTTAATCCGAAATATATGATGGAGACAAGCTCTACATGGAGTCGTTCGAATGGCCTCTATGGTTACTATGTAACCTTGAAGCAGAATGTGGACCCAGATTGCGGCTATTTGGTGAAGGGCTCTTGGTGGGGCACATCAATGAATCGCATCGTGTTCCGTTATGCCGATGTGCTCTTGGAGCGCGCCGAGGCGTATGCGCAACTGGACGTTCCTGCCGAGGCTGTCAAGCTGGTCAATCAGATTCGCCAGCGTGCTAAGCAGAGCACAGGTATGATAGTCAACTATCCTGCCGACTATGGCGTGAAATTCAACATTTCCACTTATACAGGCTCTTACAGTCAGGCTGAGGCTCTGAAGATGGTAAAGATGGAACGCCGTTTGGAAATGGGTATGGAGAGCGAGCGTTTCTTCGACCTCGTAAGATGGGGTGAGGCAGAGCAGGTGCTCAACAAGTACTTTGCCGAGGAAACCAAGCACTGCTCCATCTATGAGGCTGCCCACTTTACTGCCAACAAGAACGAGTATCTTCCGATACCTTTCTCGCAGGTGGCTGCATCTGATGGACATTACACACAGAACATAGGAGGATGGTAAAAATGAAAAAGCTATTATTTATATTGATGGGCATATTCGCCCTCGCTGCATGCAGTGAAGATAATGTATCAGACTTACAGTTGCAGGGCGGCTGCTCCATAGAGGAACTGGCGCTCGACAACTATGATGGAATTGTAGACAAGACAACCCGTACCATTACCGTGCGTGTGCCCGAGACTTACGATGTTAAACAGATGGAGGTGAGCAAACTCACCTTGAGCGATGGAGCTGCATGCGATGCCAGGGTGGGCGACAAGATGAACATGCTTACGCCACAGACCTTGCGTGTAAAGAACGGCGATGTGTTCCTCGACTGGACGCTCGTGGCAAAGCGCGACGAGGCCAAGATTCTCTCATTCAAGGTGAACGACCTTTATACAGGTGCCATCAACGAGGTTGCCAAGACCATCACGGTGAACGTGCCAAAGACGGTAGACATCACCAAGCTGACTCCTGCCATCACCATCAGCGAGAATGCAACGGTTTCTCCAGCTGCCGGACTTCCGCAAGACTTTACCAATCCTGTGGCTTATACCGTGACCAACAATACTGCTACAAGTACCTACATCGTGACCGTGAAGCAGATAGGCAAGCCTTCGGCTGTTTATGTGGGATTGCCATTGACCATGGAAGAACTGAACCCAGAAGAGTTGGCTGCTTGCCAGTGGATGCTCAAAAACATCGACAACTCGCTCTATGCCTCTTTCGAGGATGTGAAGAACGGTAATGTAGACCTGAGCGAGTGCAAGGTCATATGGTGGCACTTCCACAAGGATGGCGGCGTGGATGGCAAAAATGCCTTTGAGAAAGCTGCTCCCGAGGCTATCGCCGCACAGGCTGTGCTGAGAGACTACTACAAGGCTGGTGGTTCGTTTCTCTTCACCCGTTATGCCACCAATATGCCGGGCGAATTGGGCATTGCCAAGGATGGCAGTGTGCCAAACAACTGCTGGGGACAGGTAGAGAACGATGCCGAGACCTGTTCGGGGGCTTGGGACTTCAAGATGGGCAACGATGCTGGTGGCTACCACTCTGACCATGCCCTCTATCAAGGACTTGTGAAAGGCGATGATGCCAACTGTGTTTATACCACAGATGCCGACTATCGCATCACCAACTCTACTGCCCAATGGCATATTGGTGCCGATTGGGGTGGATATGCTACCTATCAGGACTGGCGCGACAAGACTGGCGGCATCGACCTGGGCTATGGTGGCGACGGTGCCATCGTGGTATGGGAATTCCCATCGGATGGTACATCGGGCAAGACGCTCTGTATCGGATCAGGTTGCTACGACTGGTACAGCGTGGGAGCATTCACAGAGAAGTTCCATGCCAACGTAGCTATCCTGACCAAAAATGCTTTCGATTATCTTATGAATAAATAAAAAATTCAAGCAGACATGAAAACTATGTTAAGTTCTATCATATTGGTATCTTGCCTTGCCATGCCACTCACCTCATGTAGTGACAGCGATGCTGCGCTGGAGCAGAAAGACTGGTCTACCACCAGCTATTTCTACTCTGCCGATGCAGCCATGCAGGATACTTACTACAAGCCAGCCGTTGGCTATGTGGGCGACCCTATGCCTTTCTTCGACCCCGTGGCAGGCGAGTTCAAGATATTGTATTTGCAGGACTTCCGTCCTAATCCAGAAGGCACTTACCACCCCATTTGGGGGGTAAGTACCAAGGATGCCGCCCACTACACTTCTTTGGGCGAGCTGATTCCTTGCGGCACCAAGAAGTCGCAGGATGCAGCCATCGGTACTGGCTCTACCGTCTATGATGAGGCAAGCAAGCTTTATTATACCTTCTATACTGGCAACAAGTATTTGCCTACAGCCGACGAGAGTGCGCAGGCTGTGATGGTGGCTACTTCGTCCGACTTCAAGACATGGACAAAGGATCGTACCTTCCTGCTCAAAGGCGAGGACTTTGGCTATGACAAGACGGATTTTCGTGATCCATTCGTATTCAAGGGTGATGACGGCAAATATCACATGCTCGTTTCCACTAAGAAGGGTGGCAAAGGCAGCTTGGCTGAGTTCGTTTCAGACGACTTGAAAAACTGGATCGACAATGGCGTGTTCATGACCATGATGTGGGATCGCTTCTACGAGTGTCCCGACCTCTTCAAAATAGGCGACTACTGGTACTTGGTGTACAGCGAGATTCATCATGCCGTGCGCCGTGTACAGTACTTCAAGGGAAGAACGCTCGAAGAGTTGAAGGCCTGCACGGCCAATGACGCAGGTATTTGGCCCGATGGTCACGAAGGCTTTCTCGACAGCCGTGGTCTCTATGCTGGCAAGACTGCCAGCGATGGAACCAACCGCTATCTTTGGGGGTGGTGCCCTACCAGAAGCGGCAGGGACAATACTGCCGTGGGTGCTTCGCCTGCCGAGCCTGAGTGGGGTGGAAACCTAATGTGCTATAAGCTCATCCAGCACGAGGACGGTACGCTGACGCTCGGACAGATTGATGCCGTGAGCGAGAAGTACAACCAGGATGCAGCCGTGGAGGTGAAGGAGAGCAAGAACATGACCGAGGACAATGGGGTCTATACGCTTGCTGGCAATGGCGAACAGTCTGATGCCTATATGCTGATGGGGCGTTTGGGCAGCCACAACAAGATAAGTTTCACTGTCACCACTTCCAACAAAATGGATAAGTTCGGCATTTCCTTGGTTCGTGGATCTGACTCCAAGAAGTATTACACCATGGCTGTCAACCCAGAGAGCGAGAACGCCCGCAAAGTGAACTTCGAGGAAGAGGGTGAAGAGGGCAAAGGCTTCATCGCAGGAATTGATGGCTACGTGTTTGCACGTCCTTCCGACAATGTGTACAACATCACCATATACACCGACAACAGCATCTGTGTGATGTACGTCAATGACGTTTGCAGCTACACCAACCGTATCTATGGCATTCAGAAGAACTGCTGGAGTATCAACAGCTACAATGGTGCCAACGTGAAGATAAGCAACCTGAAAATACGCCAGTATTGATTTAGTGATGATTCTGTAATTGTTTGCTTAGGTTGTTGATAAGACACATCGTTTTTCATATACCATAACTTTGCGAGGCTCATCTCCTATTGGGGGGATGAGCCTATTCGCTTTCTTTGAGAAAGCATGAAGGATGAAGAAACACACAAGACTTCTCTTAAATAGTTTCTTTGGTTCTAATTGGTTTATTCTTGCTTTTATTCTTTCTTGGCTTCCTCGCTTGTGGCATTGCTCACGGAGAGACCTAAGAGGCGGATGGGGCGGGCGGAGTACTTTAAAAATCTATTAGGAACTCACCAAGGTGTATATGTTTGATGCCATCTACACTGCTTCCGCTGGTCCATTCATCAAGGCTGACCACATACTTTGGATAATTGTTGCGGATGGATTGGAGATTACCAAATTCTCTTTCTTTCGCTTTTTCGTCACCTAAGAGATAAGAGGACTGGATGTATACGACTTCATCGCCTTTGCGACCTACGAAGTCTATTTCCTTTCCTGCAGTTTGTTGTCCTGTGAATACCTCGTAATGTTGTTGGGAAAGGTGTAGAAAAATGGCATTTTCCATCAGTTTGTGAATATCCTTTTGCATCGAGAATCCAAAGTGGCAATTGCGCAAGCCTAAGTCCTCGAAGTAATATTTGTATCCAATTTCAAAGGTATGAAGACCATTGACGTCGATGCGTCTGACTTTATGGATGAGATAGGCGTTCTGAAGTGCTTTCAGATAGTTGATGACCTGCAGGGCTGATATGTTGACATGTTGGGACTTGAGATAGCGACTGATGTTGTTGGCGGAGAAAAGGTTGCCTACATTGTCGGCGGTATATATCGCCAATGTTTCGAGGAAATCTACATTTCTGATACCCTTACGTTTTACAACATCTTTGAGCATGATGGTGGAATAGACATTGCGCAGATATTCAAATGCGATATCTTGCTCAAGTGGCAAGTTGCTCAGGTAAGGCAACCCTCCAAAGGTGAGATAGTTGCGCAAGCTTTTGGAGGAAGCATCTATCTTGTGAAATTCTAAGAATTCTTTGTAGGTTAAGCTATAGATATGAAATTCCACATATCTGCCTGACAGATAGGTGGATAATTCGCTGGAAAGCATGGTGGCATTGCTACTTGTGATAAAAATGTCACAAGCGTCTTGCGCCTGTAGGCTTCGTAAGGTATTCTCGAAACCTTGTATGTCTTGTACTTCGTCTATAAAAAGATAGTTGGCAATGCCTTCTTTTAGATGCTCTGATATGTATTGGGATAAGTCTTCGTGAGTACGGATGAAAGAAAACTCTTCCAACTCTTTGTTGATGCAAATGGTGTTGCTGGTGGGCAGAGTCTTCTTGATATGCTCTTGTATTTGTCGAAGAATGCAACTTTTTCCTACTCGTCGTTGACCGGTGAGCACCTTGATGATGTTCTTGTTGATGAACGGAGCTATGCGTTCAGTATAGCTTGGACGGTTGATAAGTCGTATCATAAGCACATTTTTATTAGTTGTACTTAAAACTCTCTGCAAAGAGAGTGATTTTGTTAATCATACCAAATAA
>DJOI01000010.1:94018-106916 GCA_002439605.1 Candidatus Segatella mututuai
TTATTTGGTATGATTAACAAAAAGGCTTGATAGATGGAGCTTAGAACCTATGGAATGAAGTTTAGCGAGTAGTCAGGGGCGATCTTCATCCTCAAATTCCAGCCATAGCTCGACGTATTCAGGTCTGTGGATACTGTTCTCCTTGTCTTCCTTGCGAGCCTCTTCCGAAGTGGCATTGCTCACGGAGAGACCTAAGAGGCGGATAGGACGGGCGGAGGAGTACTTCACCTGCTTGAGCAATCGCTTGGCGAGGGGAAGAATGTCAGCTTTCTTTTTCAGTATCTTGTCTTGTGAAAAACTACGAGTTATCTGGGTGAAGTCGGCGTATTTCACCTTCAAAGTCAATGTCCTGCCCTCAAATTCATTCTTGGCGATGCGGCTGACGAGTTCGAGTACCGTGTGGTAAAGTTCGATGATGACGGCTGACTTGAGGTAGATGTCCTCCAGGAATGTTTGCTCGCAACCCACGGATTTTCTTTCGCGGTAGGTTACCACGGGACGATTGTCTATGCCCCGGGCGAAATTGTAGAAGATGTGGCCTGCCTTGCCAAATACCTCGACGAGATGTCGCTCGGATACTTTGCGAAGGTCGGCTCCCCGGTAAATGCCCATGTAGTGCATCTTCTGCAGGGTCTTCTTGCCTACGCCCCAGAAGTCTTCTACGGGCAATTGCGAGATGAAGTCGAGTGCCTTGTCGGGATGGATGGTACAGATGCCGTCGGGCTTGCGATAGTCGGAAGCCACCTTGGCGAGGAACTTGCAATAGCTGATGCCTGCCGATGCGGTAAGTCCAGTCTCGGCTTTGATTCGTTCTTTGATTTCGCGTGCCACGTCTACAGCCAACTCTATGCCTTTCTTGTTGTGTGTGACATCGAGAAAGGCTTCGTCGATGGAGAGAGGCTCGATGAGGTCGGTATATTCCTGGAAGATGCGGTGTATTTTGGCAGACACCTCCTTGTAGTGGTCATGGCGGGAGGGTACGATGATAAGTTGCGGGCAGAGACGCTTGGCCTGTGCGATGGACTGAGCGGAATGAACACCGAAGCGTCGCGCCTCGTAGCTGGCTGTGGAAACCACGCCACGTGGACCGTCGAAGCCTACCGCTATGGGCTGGCCTCGAAGGTCGGGGTTGTCTCTTTGCTCAACCGATGCAAAGAAGGCATCCATGTCGATGTGGATGATTTTGTGTTCGCTCATCTCCGGATGTCCTTGTCCACCATCGCACATACACAGGAGTCCGACCACACGTTCTCGGCCGTTTCTATCATGTCGATGATGGTATAGATGGGCAGGATGATGCCCATGATGCCGATAGGTGCGTTCACGCCCGACATGAGGGAGAGGGTGAGAAAATAACAACCCATGGGAACGCCGGCGTTGCCAACTGCTGACAATACGGAAATGAAGAGCCAGAGCACCATCGTGCTCCAGGGCAAGGCTATGCCGCCATTCTGCATCAAAAAGAGTGAGGTGACAAGGATGAAGGCGGCGCAGCCATTCATATTGATGGTGGTGCAGATAGGCAGTACGAAGCGCGACACCTTGGGGGATACTCCCAGCCTATCCTCTGCCGTCTGCATGGTGACAGGCAGGGTGGCGGCGGAGCTTTTCGTAAAAAGTGCCATCAACACCGCAGGCATCATCTTGCCTAATGTGCGGATAGGGTTCAACCCCTTTGCCAGGAGGAAGAGCGGAAGCACGATGAAGGACTGGAGGACGTTGCCACCCACGATGACTGCTACATATTTGCCTATCGATTCCATTACGATGCCGGCGGAGAATTGTGCCGACAGTTGGGCTGCAAAGGCAATGATGCCCACTGGCAATGTCCATATCAAACCATGGATGAGCATGAAGATCAGGTCTTGCAAGCCTAACAATCCTTTTACAACCACCTCTTTCTTGTCTGTCTGTGGCATCTTTGCCAGGGCGATGCCGGCTGCGGCTGCCAATATCAAGATGGACAAGACGTTGCCCTCGGCAAAGGGTTTGATGATGTTGTTGGGTATTACTCCAAGAATATGGTCGTAATAAGATGTCTCGCCCAGATTCTGCGGCAGGTCTGCCATTCCACTCTGTACCACGGTCGATGGCAAATAGCCTGGAGACACGATGTTGTAGAGCACCAGTCCGACAGCCGCCGCGGCTATTGTTGTTAGCAAGGTGTAGACGATGGCATGACGGAATATCTTTCCCGTGTCGGCTTGATTGCCAAGCGACGACAAGGTCGTCACCACCGCCAAGGCGATGGTAGGTACCGCCAAGAGTTGGAACAGCCGGGTATAAACCGTGGCGATGAAGTTCATCAATCCATCGAGCCATTCGATGCCCAGCACTCCCAACACGGTGCCAACGGCCAATGCGCCAATCCAAAGCACCAACTGCCGGGTCTGCTTGTTGTTTTTTTTCTGATTCCTTGTCTTCTCCATAAATCGAATGTCATTATCCTCTTATTACCTCGATTGCAAGGCGTTTGTTATTTTAGCATTTCATCGAGTTTCTTGACTAACAGCGCAGGGTCTTTACGAAACTCTTTCATGCTGAGGTCTTTGAGAATTTCATTTATTTGCGGATATTCCTTAAAGTACCTTTTCAGCATGGTCTTTTGACCGATTCCAATTGTAACACTGTTATCATTAAAATAATAGGTTCTCGCAAAGTCGTCATTCTTGGCTTTGTAATAAAACATGATGCCAAATCCGTAGATGCTTCCCGATTTCACATGGGTAGCTGTACTTGTGTAGTGGATATAGGCGGAAATGCTTTTCCCCTCATAGACAGGCTGAAGAAATACGGGATTTTTGTAGAGCTTTGGCTCTTTTTTATAGGACATGCTCAGTCCCATCTGTGCAACCATCGGAATCCAGTTTGTCCATTCTTTGGCCTTCTTGTCATAGAATTTTATTCTTTTTACATCGGTAGAGGTGAAATCCGACTTTTCGTCACTCGCCTTATCCTTCACTCTAATCTCGTGGGCGTTGTCTACATAAAAAGAATAAAGGGAAGTTTCTCCTTTCACAACACTACCGTTGTTTAGTGTTACTTCGACATTCTGTGCTTGTGCCACCCTAAACGGCAGGATGGCAAGAAGCATAAAAAACCACTTTCTCATAATCATAAACTTTGCAACACTATCATTTTATTTTTATTGTAAGCACCAGAGCAACAAAATATTGCTATGGGCTTTGCCTTGCTGTGAGATTCACTTAACTTAGTGTTGCTATAAAAATCAAATGAGTCCTCAACAAGATGTGGCAAAGATATAAATAAAATTTGAGAAACTCTCTTCTTTGTTGGTAAAAAACAAGTTTTTTCAGTTGAAGAAATACTCTCTCAATACTCTCCTTTCTGTGCCAAGCGTCTATGTGTGTGATGGAAGTATATGAAAAACTCCCGAACGTACGAGCCGTTCGAGAGTTTATATATAAAAGGTGTATGTTACTATATAAATAGGTGTATGTTACTTCTGGCATTCCTTGCAAGGTGTCCAAGGCTTCAACTGCTTGAAGAAGTCGTTGCCCTTGTCATCCACGAGGATGAAGGCAGGGAAGTCCTCAACGGTAATTTTCCAGATAGCCTCCATACCAAGCTCTGGGTACTCTACGCACTCGATGCTCTTGATGCTGCTCTGAGAGAGAACGGCGGCAACACCACCGATGGTACCGAGGTAGAAGCCGCCGTGCTTCTTGCAGGCATCGGTAACTACCTGGCCACGGTTACCCTTGGCAATCATCACGAGGCTTCCGCCGTGATTCTGGAACTCGTCAACGTATGGGTCCATACGGTTGGCTGTGGTAGGTCCCATAGAGCCACATGGATAACCCTCTGGAGTCTTGGCTGGTCCGGCATAGAGGATAGGGTGATCCTTGAAGTACTGTGGCAAGTCCTCTCCAGCGTCCAAACGAGCCTTGAGCTTAGCGTGAGCGATGTCACGAGCCACGATGATGGTACCCTTCAAGCTGACACGTGTGCTTACAGGATACTTGGTCAACTCTGCACGTACTGCGTTGATGCCCTTGTCGAGGTCGATCTCGATTCCCTTGGCACCCTCGCCTGGCTTGCGAAGCTCCTCAGGAATCAACTCTGATGGGTTGTCATCCATCTTCTCCAACCAGATACCGTCTTTGTTGATCTTAGCCTTGATGTTGCGGTCGGCAGAACAGCTTACGCCCATACCGATAGGACAGCTGGCACCATGACGTGGCAAACGAATCACACGGATGTCGTGAGCCAAGTACTTACCACCAAACTGAGCACCCAAGCCAATCTTGTGAGCTTCGTCAAGGAGTTTAGCCTCCAAGTCGAGGTCACGGAATGCACGACCTGTCTCATCACCTGTGGTAGGCAACTCATCGTAGTACTTGATGGAAGCAAGCTTCACGGTCAAGAGGTTCTTCTCGGCAGAAGTACCACCAATAACGAAGGCGATGTGGTAAGGAGGACAAGCCGCTGTACCGAGGCTCTTCATCTTCTCTACGAGGAATGGGAGAAGTGTGCCCTCGTTCTGGATGGTAGCCTTGGTCATAGGGTAGAAGTATGTCTTGTTGGCAGAGCCGCCACCCTTGGCAACCATTACGAAACGATACTCATCGCCCTCTGTTGCCTCGATGTCGATCTGTGCAGGGAGGTTGCAACGAGTGTTCACCTCATCATACATGTTGAGAGGAGCATTCTGTGAATAGCGGAGGTTGTCCTGGGTGTAAGTGTTGTAGACACCACGGCTCAAAGCCTCTTCGTCCTCGAAGTCGGTCCATACGCGCTGACCCTTCTCGCCGTGGATGATGGCGGTACCCGTGTCCTGGCAGAATGGGAGGATGCCCTTTACAGCCACCTCTGCGTTGCGGAGGAACTGGAGAGCCACATACTTGTCGTTCTCAGATGCCTCTGGGTCTTTCAAAATCTTAGCCACCTGAGCGTTGTGCTCACGACGGAGCATGAACTCTACGTCGTGGAAGCCCTGCTGTGCGAGCAAGGTCAATGCTTCTTTAGAAACCTTGAGGATAGTCTTACCCTCAAACTCAGCTGTGCTTACGCCTTCCTTGGTAAGCAAGCGATACTCAGTCTTGTCCTCTCCAAGTTGGAACATTGGAGCGTACTTAAAATCTGGAGTTTTTGCCATATATTCTTATACTAAAAAATAGTTGATTATTTCTCGCAAGGTGGTCTTGCAGAGAGATAGCTCCCCGCAAGACTCCTGTATAATGTTTAGTAACCGAAGATTTCCTCCTGTGTGAGTTTCTTGACAGGAGCAATCTTTTCGAGCGACTTCATGTCGAGGTTCTTCTCGTCGCCGAGGATAACCATGCGGAAAGGCTTGCCTACGATGTTCTGCTTCTCGAAGTTGGTGATGTCCTGTAGTGTGATAGAAGGCAACATCTCGTAGAGCTTCTTGTTGGGATCGTAGTCGATGCCTTTGAATTTAGCGTTGAGGTAAGCGTCGATGACACCAGCCTTGGTAATGCGAATGCTCTGCAAGCTCTTCGTGAGACTCTGCTTAGCCAGGTTGAAGGAAGCCTCGTTCTGTGGCAAGTTGTTAATGATGTCGTTGAATGTGTGGATGCAGTCCATCATCTTGTCGTTCTGCGAGATGATGTGAGTAAAGAAATACTCGGTGTCATCCTTGCGTCCTGGACGAACATAGTAAGAACCAGCGTTGTAAGCCAAGCCACGGGTTTCGCGAAGCTCCTGGAAGACGATGGCATTCATGCCGCCGCCGAAGTACTCGTTGAACATGCCCACCAAGGCAGCGTTGTCGGCATTGAAAGGCTTGCCCTCGTTCTGGTACTGGCGCAGGTAGATGTTCTTTGCCTCGTAAGGAGCGATGTAAATCTCGTTGGTGTTAACCTGCTCCATCTTATATTCCTTGCCCTGTGGCACGGCGGCCAACTTGGCAGGGGTCTTGTGCTCCTTGGCAAGGAGCGAACTGAGCTGCTTCTCGCTGTAAGGACCGTAGTATAGTACGGTGTGCTCGATGTTATCCAAATCACCCAAAAGGTTGATGAGAGCCTGTGGGTTCATCTTGCGCAGTTCGTCGGTCTTGATGCCATTGCGCATAGGGTTGTAGGGGCCGTATGTGCAGTAGGCCCATAGATAGCTGAAGTTGGCTCTTTGGTTGGTCTTGGAGTCGGCATGTTCCTTTTCGATAAGGTCAACAAACTGGTTCCATGAAGCCTTGTCTGCCTTGGCATTGTGCAATACGTTCTCCAGGAGCTTGAGGGCTGCAGGCAAGTTCTCGTTCAGACCATTGAGGCTGATAGAGAGGCTCTTGCTCCCCTGGCTTACGCTGTAGTTGCAAGCCAACTTATAGAAAGCCTGCTTGATTTGAGATACGGTCATCTTGTCGGTGCCGATGTAGTTGAGGTAGTTGGCGGCATAGCTGTAGCGGATGTCGTCCTCGTCACCGAACTCATAGCGGAATACGAGGTTGAACAAGCCATCCTGTGTGTTCTGCTTGTAGATGAGAGGCAACTTCTTGCTGGTCTTGCCCACGGTTAGGTCTTTCTTGAAGTCGAGGAACTGAGTCTGGATAGGCTCCACCTGCGAGTTTTTGATTTCCTTGACGAATGCGCTCTCATACTCGCGGTTGGCAGGTATAGGAGTGATGATAGGCTTTTCTATCTTCTTGAGAGTGGTATCCTCGCCCATGCGTTTGTATACGCAAATGAAGTTGTCGTCGCGCAGATACTTGTTGGCAAAGTCGACGATGTCCTTCTTGGTGAACTTGCTCTGGCGGTCGAGCTGCTGGGCCACGTCTTTCCAGTTCTGGTCGTTGATGAATGCGTCGACCATGATGCTGGCACGGTTGTTATTGTTGTCGAGGCCCTTGTAGAAATTCAACTTCTTGTTGGCGATGACCGAAGGCAAGAGGTCGTCGTCGAACTCGCCACGGCGCAACTTGTCCATTTCCTGTAGCAACAGGGCACGTGTGTCTTCCAGCTTCTGTCCCTTGTTGGGCAATCCCTCTACGATGAATGCAGAGTAGTCGTGCAATCCGTAGTTGAATGCACCGGCCGAGGCCAGTTTCATCTTCTGCTCCAGATCAACCTCCATCAGTCCGGCCTTGCCGTTGGCAAGCATGTCGCTGATGACATCGAGCATGTCGTTGCTCTGTACGTCGTTGCTGCCCTTGAATCGCCAAGCGAGCATTACGTTCTCGGCTTCCTTGCCCACCACGGTTGTGTCCTTGACGGCTGTTATGTCGGGTTGTGTGCCAAACTCAGGACGAGAGAGGTTGTCGCTCTTCTTCCACTCGCCAAAGTATTTGTCGATGATGGCAATTGTTTTGTCGGGATCGAAGTCGCCGGCGAGGATAATGGCCACATTGTTGGGCACATAGTAGCGGTGGAAGTAGTTTTGGATGTTGATGATGCTTGGGTTCTTGAGGTGCTCCTGCTCGCCAATGGTGGTCTGTGTGCCATAAGGGTGGGTGGGGGTGAGCAACTTCCACAGAGCGGCAAACTCCTTGGTGCCGTCGCTGGCCATGGAGATGTTCTTCTCCTCGTATACGGCCTCCAGCTCGGTGTGGAAGCCACGGATCACCATGTTTTGGAAGCGGTCGCTCTGAACCTTGGCCCAGTTCTCAATCTCGTTGTTGGGGATGTTCTCCACATAGCAAGTCACGTCGTTGCTGGTGTAGGCGTTGGTGCCCTCGCTGCCGATGCTGGTCATCAACTTGTCGTACTCGTTGGGGATGAAGTATTTGGCTGCCAACTGCGAGATGGAGTCAATCTCGTGGTAAGCCTGCTTGCGCTGTGCAGGGTCGGTGAGCTTGCGGTAAGTCTCATAGCGGCGGGTAATCTCGTCGAGGTATGGCTTTTCTTTGGCGTAGTCGGTGGTGCCGAATTTCTGGGTGCCCTTGAACATGAGGTGCTCCAGGTAGTGTGCCAGGCCTGTGGTCTCGGCTGGGTCGTTGCGCGAGCCTGTTCTCACGGCGATGTTGGCCTGCAAACGGGGCTTCTCCTTGTTCACTGACATGTACACCTTCAGCCCGTTGTCGAGGGTGTAGATGCGGGTCTGCATTGCATCGCCAGGCACGGTGGTGTAATGGTAGTCCTTGGCGTTGGCGCTGAAGGCTCCCATGGCTAGGAGAGCAGCCAACATGGTTGATTTTAAATTCATAATTTTATGTTTTTGAAATGTTTAAATGATGCTCTTGATGAAATGTTGGTAGGTGTCTTCTTCGACATCGCCCATGAGGTATTCCTTCTTGGCGTCTTTCTTGATGTCCTCTGTCCATCTCGTCGTGGCGGTCGTGGCGTTGCGCTTGATGAGCTCGTTGCGCTCCTCGACGCTGTCGGCATCGGCATAAAGCTGCTGGATGAGTCTTTGGGCGAAGTCCTGCTTGCGAGCCTTATACTCGGCGTGGGCTTGCTCCAGGGCTTCGGATAGGTCGCCAATGTCCTCGTATTGGTCGGTCTTGAGGGCTTGTACCATCTCGTCTTCTTGTCGCTGGGTGAGCAACATACCCGCAAGGTCGATCCATGGGGCGAGCTCGCCTTCTCGTAGGTTTGTCTCGTCGGCATCCCAAAGGCATCCCGACTCGTTGGTGTCCTGATGGCTCTTGGCTTCTTGCAGCGCCTGTCCCAGGAACATGTTGATGGCCGAGTCGTAATAAGAGATGCCTCGTGCGAGCGACTTGCCCGGAAAGCTGAGCCCGTGATATTGGTATTCGGTGCAGTCTTTGCCGCAGGTGTTGGCCAGTGCCTTCAGTATTCTTCTGCCTTCCATCATCTGCTGTATGACAAAGGGCGAGAGCCAGTCTTGGTTGATGAGGCTCTTGCGATGCTCCATGGGGCGCAAGTCGCGCTTGGGCCATTTGTTGATGTCGCGGTAGAAGCCTACCGTGGTCAGGTTCTTGCCTGGTATGAGGATAGTTTTTTCGCCTTCGCCGAAAACATACGAGAAGGGGAAAAGGTGAGTGTCGGGATGACTCATCATCTTGCCCAGGCACACCGAGTAGGCGCCGATGTGGGCAGGCATGAAGAGATACGAGCCGCTGGCGGTCTTGGAGCCTCGCTGTAGGGCACCCCAGTGGATGGGGCCCATCTTGTAGGCATGGTTGCTGAAGTTGGTGGCTGAGCCTGCGTTGTAGAACGAGAACTGCCCACCGATGAGTAGGCTGCTCTTGTGGTGCGAGGCCGAGAAGGGACCGCAGAAGGCAGCGCAAGCCTCGCCATTGCTCATCACCGAGTTGGCAAAGAACACCGATGCCGACGCCGAGAACCCATTGCTTATCTGGCAGGCTTCGCCCACGAAGCAGTCTTGCAGGTTGGCCCCGTTGGTGATGCTGGCCCCATAGTCGATGATGCTGTTCTCGGCGATGACGCCCGTGCCGACGTATACGCTGCATGAGGCATTGCCCAGCAGGGTGCAGTCGCTCAGCCGTTCGGCTCCGCTCACCTCGCAATAGTCGTTGACGATACAGTTGGTTATCTCCTTGGTGTTGGTTATCTTGACGTTGTTGCCTATCAGACCGCGTTCGGGCATCCTGCGGCCCACGTCCTTCCTCACCAGTTGGAAGATTCGTTCCCTTGCCTCCTTGTCGCCGGCATGGCGTACCATGAGCGCCGCCATCTGGCTGCTCAGGTCGCTGTACAGCATGATGTTGCCCTCGCCGGCCTCGTTGAGCACGCTGATGGTGTTGGCCTCGCCATAGGTAGCTCCTTCGGTGGTCTCGATGGTGGCCACATTGCAGAGGTAGCATTCGTCGCCGATGGTATAGTTGTTGATGAACGTTCCTATATTCTCGATGAGGCAGTCGTCGCCGATGGTCACGTTGTGCAAGGTGGCATTCTTGATGCCCGTGTGCTTCATGAAGCCAGGGCTCACCTCGATGCTCTTGTTGAAGCTGCCGATGTTCACCTCGCCATAGAGGGTTACTTGTTGCATGTGCTCCGGGGCGAAATCTTCGGCCACGTTGACGGATGTCCAGTCTTCCGCCCAGCATCCGTTGTGTTGCAATGCCTCTATTTCTTCCGAGGTCAGGGGTCTGTAGTCGTTCATTGTCGTATGATGTTTTAGCCCCCCGGACATAGAAGGGGGCTGTTCTTTATTCGGTCATGTTGTCGTAGTCCTGGTACAAGAAGTCGTTGTAGGGGTACTTCTGCACGTGCAGCTCGCGCACCTTCTTGTAGAGCACCTCACGAAACTCGTCGATGTTCTCCTTGTTCTTGGCCGATATGAAGAGGCAGTCGTCGTTGAGCTTCGCCATCCATGTCTTCTTCAGGTCTTCCAGCGGGATGTTCTCCTTCTGCATGGGGGTGAGGTCGTCCTCGTCTTTCTCCACCCATGAGTAGTTGTCTATCTTGTTGAAGATAATCATCGAAGGCTTGTCGGCGCATCCCAGTTCCTTCAGTGTGTTCTCCACCACCTGTATCTGCTCCTCGAAGTCGGGGTGCGAGATGTCGACCACGTGCAACAGCAGGTCGGCCTCGCGAGTCTCGTCGAGGGTGCTCTTAAAGGAATCCACCAGGTCGGTAGGCAACTTGCGTATGAATCCTACGGTGTCGGCCAGAAGGAAGGGCAGGTTCTCGACCACTACCTTGCGCACGGTGGTGTCGAGGGTGGCGAAAAGCTTGTTCTCGGCAAACACCTCGCTCTTGCTCAGGAGGTTCATGATGGTGGATTTGCCCACGTTGGTATAGCCCACGAGAGCCACGCGGATGAGCCTGCCACGATTCTTGCGCTGGGTGCTCTTCTGCTTGTCTATCTCGGCAAGGCGTTCCTTCAGCAGGCTCATTCGATTGAGGATGATACGGCGGTCCATCTCCAGCTGTGTCTCGCCTGGTCCACGAAGTCCCACCGAGCCTTTGCCGCCACCCGAGCCCGAGCCACCGCCCTGGCGTTCGAGGTGAGTCCACAGGCGTTGTAGTCGTGGCAACATATATCGATATTGCGCCAACTCCACCTGCGTCTTGGCAGCGGCAGTCTGCGCACGCATGGCGAAGATGTCGAGGATGAGCGACGTGCGGTCGAGAATCTTTACATGCAGTTCGTTCTCTATGTTGCGTATCTGCTTGGCGGACAGTTCGTCGTCGAAGATGACCATTCCTATTTCACGGTCTTCTTCCTCTTCTTCCTTGATGTATTGCTTGATTTCCTCGAGTTTTCCTTTTCCCACATAGGTGGTTTGGTTGGGTGCGACGACCTTCTGCGTGAACCGCTTGACGGTTACTGCTCCTGCCGTATCGGCAAGAAACTCCAGCTCGTCGAGATACTCCTTGGTCTTGGCTTCGTCCTGCTCCTTGGTGACAAGACCCACGAGGACGGCTGTTTCCGCCTTGACTTCTGAGATGACAAATTCCTTCATTGATTAGCTTGTTATTATATAATAGGTGCAAAGTTAATAAAAAAAGCTATTTTTATGGAATAATAGCTGTATAATTTATGCTTTTTTTAAGAAAAAGGCTTGTAGGGAAAAACGAAAAAAAAGCAAATACCGCAAACGTTTACGTGAATTTTTAGCATAAAAAAAGAGAAGTTTTTGACTTAAATCAATTATTTGTATTATATTTGCAGTTGAAAAGAAACACAAACTGATTTTCAAAAAAGATCATAACTACATAAAAAACACAAACTGCTGAAACATTCAAAAACGTAAGAACTGCCTCGACGGGATGTCGGGGCATTTTTTTATTGGCTTGGCAAGGTGTAGGCTCCGCTATCCTCTATCGGTGGAATAGCCTCTGAAAGGCATCATGCAAACGCATGAAATCTCTATGGAATTATGCAAAAAAGTATCTTGTGTGGTATTTTGTTGCTAAGCGTCCTTTGCCTTGATAAAAGTTAGAGGAACATTGATGGGGTGGGGTCGATAATTTTTAGGGGGCTAAGCGTACCTTACGTGTGAAACAAAAAAAGTTCCCTCGTTGGGGTGTTACTCCTAACGAGGGAACCTTTTGTCGTTCTATACGTAGTAGATACGTAGGGATGATTCGGTGTATCACCAAATCATGTGTTGAAAGTAACTGAAATTCAGTTGCTTATTTATTTTCAAAAACCAGACCTCCATCCTTCGTATGGTCGATGGTGATTGGCTTCTCACGGCTTACCTGCTCTGACAAGATCTTCTTGCTCAAGTCGTTGAGCACGTAGTCTTGGATGGCGCGCTTTACAGGACGGGCACCAAACTCTGGGTCGTAACCTACCTCTGCCAAGTAGTTGATGGCGGCTGGAGTCCAGCGGAGGTCGAAGCCCTGTGGTTCCAACATCTTCTTCACTCTGTTCATCTGAAGCTCTACGACCTTGGCTATCTGATCCTTGGTCAATGGCTTGAAGGTGATGATGTCGTCGATACGGTTCAAGAACTCAGGACGGAACGTCTTCTTCAACATGTCACGGCTTGCGTTGCTGGTCATGATGATGATGGTGTTCTTGAAGTTCACCACTCTGCCCTTGTTGTCGGTCAAACGACCATCGTCGAGTACTTGCAAGAGGGTGTTGAATACGTCTGGGTGAGCCTTCTCTATCTCATCGAAGAGCACCACGCTGTATGGTTTGCGGCGCACAGCCTCGGTCAATTGACCACCCTCGTCGTAACCTACGTACCCCGGAGGCGCACCTATCAAACGAGTAACGCTGAACTTCTCTTGATACTCACTCATATCAATTCTCGTCATCATCGACTCGTCATTGAAGAGGTATTCGGCGAGAGCCTTGGCAAGCTCGGTCTTACCTACACCGGTGGTACCGAGGAAGATGAACGAGGCGATAGGACGCTTAGGGTCTTGCAAACCTGCACGACTGCGGCGCACGGCATCGCTCACGGCTGTGATAGCCTCGTCCTGACCGATCACTCTCTTGTGGAGCTCTTCCTCCAAGTGGAGCAATTTCTCACGCTCGCTCTGCATCATACGGCTCACTGGTATTCCAGTCCAACGACTTACCACCTCGGCAATAT
>DJOI01000005.1:0-19691 GCA_002439605.1 Candidatus Segatella mututuai
GTACCCAGACCCGGGATCGAACCGGGATGGATTGCTCCACTGGTGTTTGAGACCAGCGCGTCTACCGATTCCGCCATCTGGGCTTTTGCGGTTGCAAAGGTACTAATAAAAAATGAACTGACAAACTTTTTTTCAGAAAAGTTTCTGAAAATATGATTTTTATGATGCGAAAGCCTAAATAATTGTTTTATTTGACATCTCTATCTTAAATTGTGGAAAAAAACTTGGTGAGTTCATAGATATTTCCTACTTTTACACATAAATTGAAACAATGCATTATATAACCAGCCAAATGACAAAAAACGATCATAATAATTATTGTGTTATACTCGCAGGCGGAAAAGGTAGAAGATTGTGGCCCAGCAGCCGTGATGCCTACCCCAAGCAATTTCTTGATTTCTTCGGTGTGGGACGTACGCAGTTGCAGCAAACTTATGACCGAATGGCAAGAATAGTGCCAGTCGATCATATCTATATCAATACCAGCGAGGAATATGTGGAATTTGTAAGGGAACAGCTGCCTGATGTTTCCTCCGATCGCATCTTGTCGGAGCCCATTCATCGCAATACGGCTCCGAGCGTGGCGTGGGCAGCTCACCGCATAGCCATGTTGAATCCTGAGGCTTGCATCTTGGCAACACCATCCGATCAGGCCGTATTCAACGAGGAGGCTTTCTGTAAGGATATGAAGAAAGGATTGTGCTTTGTTGCCGATAACGACTGTTTCCTCACCATGAGTGTGAAGCCTACTCGTCCTGAGCCAGGCTATGGTTATATCCAGCTGGGTGACTCTGTAGGTGATGAGCTCTACAAGGTGCAGTCGTTTACAGAAAAGCCAGAACGAGAATTTGCCAAAATCTTCGTAGAGAGCGGTGAATTTTATTGGAACACCAGCCTCTTTCTTTTCAAAGTGAAACATCTCCAGGAGGACTTTGCGCACCTTTTGCCTGCCGTGCTTCGTGGTTATGACGAGAAATATCCTTCCTTCGATGTGGAGACAGAGAATGCCTATATGAAGGAAAACTTCCCTTCTTATCCCAACATCTCGCTTGACTATGCCATATTGGAGAAGTCAACTAATGTATATGTGATGAAATGCGACTTCGGCTGGGCAGACTTAGGAACTTGGCATAGCATCTATGAGGCCATGCGGAAAGGGGAGAATGACAATGTGGTGATAGACAGTGATGTGCTGATGGAAGACTGCTACAATAATATTGTCAAGTTACCCAAAGGTAAGTTGGCTGTGCTCAATGGGCTGGATGGTTTCATCGTGGCCGAGAAGGACAATGTACTCTTGGTATGTCGCAAGGAAGATTCTTCTGCCTTGGTTCGCAAGTATGTGAATGAAGTGCAGATCAAGAAGGGCGACGAGTATATATAACTCGCAAATGGGGGAAGCAAAAGGAGTCAAGGGAAGTTAAGGAACAAATGTCTAAAGGGTGCTATCCTTAAAAAGGGTTGTCCCTTAACTTCCCGAATGACCGAAGAGATATAACTTTTTAACTTCAATAACTTCCCATACATGCAAAACTTCTATACATTCTGCTTCTGGAATTCTGTGTAGATGCAGTTGGCGATTTCCTTGAATTCCTCTTCGCTCAACTTGAGGTGTTCTTTTCGGAAGTTAACATCCGCTTCGCTGTTCATGGGGATGAGGTGGATATGTGCGTGAGGTACCTCGAGACCAAGAACCACCTGTGCCACTTTCTTGCAGGGGAATGCAGCCTTGATGGCCTTAGCCACCTTCTTGGCGAAGACCTCAAACTCAGCCAAGTCCTTATCTTCCATATCGAAGATATAGTCTATTTCCTTTCTTGGAATCACCAATGTGTGACCTTTTCCAATAGGGCTGATATCGAGGAAAGCGTAAAACTTATCGCTTTCTGCACACTTGTAGCTGGGGATTTCACCGGCAGCAATTTTTGAGAAAATACTTGCCATAGTTTGTTTCGTTTTTATTGTTAATCAAAATCTGTTGCTGAAAGACATGTGGCGCTTCATCAGCGTTTCATTCTCGTTATGTTTCGTTTGGCTTACATATTTTATAAAAAAGGAACTACCATAGGGGGGACACTTCCCTTATGATAGTTCCTGTTTTTACTCGAATGAAATTTTGTCGATGCGCAGTTTGATGATACCACGCGGAATTTTGATTTCTGCGATTTCGCCCACTTTCTTGTTGAGCAAGCCCTGTGCGATAGGAGTCTTGATGGAAATCTTGCCCTCCTTCAGGTTGGCCTCGCTCTCGCTCACGATGGTATAAGTCATCTTTGCCTTGTTTGCCATATTGGTCATCTCCACCTTCGACATAATCTGCACACAGTCGGTGCTGAGTTGTTTGGTGTCGATGATCTTAGCCTCGGCAATGGTGAGTTTGATACGGTTGATTTTATCTTCCAAATGAGCCTGTGCCTCCTTGGCGGCATCATACTCGGAGTTCTCGCTCAGGTCACCCTTGTCTCTTGCCTCGGCAATTGCGGCTGATGCCTTGGGGCGCTCCACGGAAACGAGCTGTTTTAGTTCAGCTACGAGATTGTCGTAGCCTTCTTGTGACATGTAAGCCATAATTTTCTTGTTGTTTATATTGTTAATAATGTGTTCTTAGAGATGGGGTAAAAAATAAAGAATCCCGGTGCCTGTATATAAATAGCATCGGAATCCCCAATCTTATATTCTCTATTTTATAATTTTCGTAACTATATCTGTTTGCAAAGATAGGACTTTATTTCTGAATCGCCAAACATTTTCGACGAAATTTATCAAAAAGCCTCCTTTTCCTTTCACGGATTCCGTCAAATCATTTAAAATCTGATTATTAAGTTGCCTTTGTTCGGGATAAGGACCAGTGCCAGAAAAGTAGGTTGTTGAACTTTAGCAAGTTCGGAAGTTATCACTCAGTGGTCAACTAAAATCGTTAAACCACATATAAAATCTATGTTCTAAACTTTTGAACTTATGTTCCGAAGTATAGAACTTATATCCGAAAGTTTAGAATATAAGTTCGAAAGTTCAGAACATAGATTTATCCACAATTGACAAAACAATCCACAATTGACAAAACAAATTATCTTTTGTCGTTTCCACTTTGAGAAGTTGATGCAATAACAAAGACATTCGTGCGAAAAATGTAGTAAAATGTGCGATGTTTGTTCGAAAAAGTGTATCTTTGCATCAAATGTTCGTGCGAAAAACTTGTGGTTTCAAGAATATTTCGTATATTTGTAACCCTCTATTTGTATTAAAGGTATAAAAACTTAGAATTATGACAAAAGAAGAATTGATGCGTAGAGCCATCGAGCTGTCAGAAAATAGCGTAAGAGATGGTGGCGGACCTTTCGGAGCCGTCATCGCCAAGGATGGAATCATCATTGCTGAGGCTTCCAATAGTGTGACAATCGACAAGGATCCTACGGCTCATGCCGAAGTAAACTGTGTGCGTCAGGCTTGCTTTAAGCTGAAGACCTTCGACTTGACGGGCTGTGAGATTTATACTTCCTGCGAGCCTTGTCCCATGTGTTTGGGAGCCATCTATTGGGCACACCTCGACCGCATCTATTATGCCAACGACCGTCGGGACGCTGCCAAGATAGGTTTCGACGATGAGTTCATCTATGAAGAGATAGACCGAAAGATAGAAGACCGCCATAAGCCGATGATAGCCTTGATGCGCGATGAGGCTTTGGGAGCTTTCCGCATGTGGGAAGAAAATGCTGAGAAGACTGAGTATTAAGTGCCAATTATGGCATTCTTCTTTGTAATGATTTATTTCCAAGTTTTGCCTGTTTATTTTTTGCAATCTAACAGTGAAAAAAGGGATTTCAGCACAGAACGCTTCCTTATTTTATCATTTTTCGCAAGATTAAGTTCTATAGTCGTACGACTATAAAAGTCGTAGTCGTACGTCTATACAGATTCATGTTGTACAACTATGCAGGCTATAGTCGTACGATTAGAGGAATCAATGTCGTACGGCTATAGAATTTTTCAAACATTACCATTGAAACATAAAAATGTAACTTTCTGATTTTCAGTATTTTCATATATATCGCCAAATTTTCAATATTCATAAACAAATAAGAATCAGTTGAAAATAAGGAAATCTCAGCTAAAAAGATGTAAAGAAAATCTCACGAAAAATAGTAAGCGGCTTCCGCGTTTATAGTCGCTTATCGATTTCCTCATCGAGCTCGAATAAGGAGAGGCTCTTTATTGCCCTCCCAAACGCTCGAAGAAGGTGATGATTTCTTCAAAAGTCTTGAATTCATCGCTGCCATATTCGATGGTGGTGCCCATGAAACCTTTGTCGGGACAGGGGTCGATGAAGTAGTCGCCGTAGAGTAGAGCCTTTTGGTTGCAGTAGATGACATGGTTGTAGGCAGGTGCTGAGAGATACTCCTCCACCCACGACATGACACGAGCCATATAGTCGGCGTCGTTGGTAGGTGCCGATGCCACTATATATACATTATAATATTGTATCAGCATCTCGTAGGCTTTGTGCATGCTGCTTGTGGCTTTCATGTAGTTGTCGTGCAAGGCATCGAAGTCGATGTATACGATGGGGCGCTCCGTGCCGTTCTGCTTGTCGTCTATCCAGCGAATGACGGGTGATAGGTAGTGGAAAGCCACCTTGTCGATGAGGCGGTGTTCGCCATGGAATCGGATGGCATTGGGATAATGCTCATGAAATAGGTCGAAGGTGTGTACCACGGGGTCTTTGTCGCCGAATAGGCCATACACTCTCGCTTGTTCCTCGGGAGTGATGTCTTGGAAGCATCGTGTGGTGATGTCCTTGTACTCCTTGATGAGTCCCTTGGTAACCATCAGCTCTTGCACGCCGTCCTTGCGAGGATTCTGAAACTCCTGCTTGCCTGTCATGCTGCTCATGGTGTTGCCCATCTCGAAGGCAGGATTTACTAAAATGCGGTCATAGCCCTTCAGCATCTCGGTGAACATGCCACCCATCGAAGTGCCGATGATGAGGTCTGGCTTTTCTGTTTCCACCATTTTCTGTAGCATCGTGACGGCCTCCTCGGGATGCACGGGAATATCTTCTGCCACGAGGGTAGCATTGGGCATCAGCTCTTGCAGCATCTTGACGGTGCCGCTTTGTCCCGACGACAGGAATCCATGCACATACATGATTTTCTTGTCCGCCATCAAGTCGGGAAACTGTGTGATATACGGATTTTCCATTGTTCTTCCTTTTCTTATTTATATCGTTATGCAAAGTTACTAAAAAATAGCCAATCTACGAATATGTTGTTGTTAAAAGTATAAAGAAAAACTCCTATTGCCAAGAATTGAGGCAATAGAAGTCGCACTTTCTCAGATTTTATTTGTACTTTTGCCGCATAATTTGCGCAAAGCACATCTTTTATATACACGACATGGAACAGTCTATAGAAAATCTCTACAAGCTTGACGGTAGGGTGCCCGTCGGTAAAGCGCTCCCATTTGGTCTTCAACATGTTTTAGCCATGTTTGTCAGCAACATTGCGCCCATCATGATTCTTGCAGGTGCCGTAGGCCTCGACAGCAAGGTGAGCGCAGTGCTCATCCAGAACTGCATGGTCATTGCGGGCATCGGTACGTTGGTGCAACTTTATCCAGTGTGGCGCATTGGCTCTCGTCTGCCTATCGTGATGGGCATTTCCTTCACCTTCCTTTCGCTGGCAATCAGCATTGCCGCCGCTCATGGCATGGGAACGCTCATCGGTGCTGTCATTATCGGTGGCTTGGTCGAGGGAACGTTGGGACTCTTTGCCAAGTATTGGATTAAGTTGATCCCCCCAGTTGTGGCCGCCACTGTCGTTACCGCCATCGGTTTCTCGCTCCTTCCGGTAGGAGCCAATTCGTTTGCCGGTGGCCAGGGCGCTGCCGACTTTGGTAGCATGAGCAACTGGATTGTGGGTTCCGTCACGTTGCTGGCCTGCCTGCTTTGTCAGATTTTTGCCAAGGGTTTCCTTCGCTCTCTCTCCGTTCTTGTAGGCTTGATAGTGGGCTATATCCTCGCTTGTTTCATGGGAATGGTTGATTTCGGTGGCTTATCCAACCTTTCTGTCATTTCTTTGCCCCAGCTTTTGCCATTTACTCCAGAGTTTAACGTGGGTGCCATCCTCTCGGTGGTGGCAGTCTATCTGGTGTCGGCGACAGAAACCATTGGCGATACCTCGGCTCTTTGCAACAGTGCCCTGAAGCGTGACCCAAAGACGCAGGAGATGGGTTCGGCCGTTTGCTGTGATGGCTTTGTGAGCAGTGTGTCGGGTCTCTTCGGTTGCACCCCCATCACTTCCTTCAGCCAGAACGTAGGTTTGGCGGCCATGTCGGGTGTGGTCAATCGTTTCACCATAGCCATGGGTGCCATCATAATGATTATAGGTGGTGTGTTCCCAGCCATAGGATATGTGCTCACCACCATTCCACAGGCTGTGTTGGGTGGTTGCACCATCATGATGTTTGGTAGCATCCTCTTTGCAGGTTTTGGCATGATGGCTCGTACCGGATTCTCTCAGCGCAACATGGTCCTCGTAAGTCTTTCGCTCAGCGTGGGCCTTGGCTTTACCCAGGCCACGGGCATGTTCAATGTCTTCCCCGAGATTGTTCGCACCGTTTTCGCTGACAATTGTGTGGCCGTGGTGTTCCTTTTGGCGGTAGTCCTCAACCTCGTGTTGCCCAAGAATATGGAGAAGTAAGGGCACGAAACCCAAAAATACAGGCCGGCCTGTAATAAAAACATCGATAGCCTTTCGTTATTGCGAAAAAAGTATTACTTTTGCATCAATTTTAAATCAACTAAAATTCGAGTCGTAATGGATTTGCTCAAAGAGAGAATCATGAAGGAAGGCCGTTGCTTTCCTGGAGGTATTTTAAAGGTAGATAGCTTTGTGAACCATCAGATGGATCCCATCCTGATGATGGACTTGGCCAAGGAGTTCGTGCGTTTGTTCTCCGACGTCAAGTACAACAAGATTGTTACCATCGAGGCTTCGGGCATAGCCCCTGCCATCATGGTGGGTTATCTTACTCATCTGCCAGTAGTCTTCGTCAAGAAGAAACAACCCAAGACCATGGAGGGAATGATAACTTCTGTCGTGCATTCTTTCACCAAGGATCGTGACTATACCGTATGTGTTAGCAACAGCTACCTTACCCCCGACGACCATGTGATATTCATCGACGACTTCCTCGCCAATGGCAATGCCTCCAAGGGCGTGATGGATCTCTGCCAGCAGGCAGGAGCCAAGATAGAGGCCATGGGCTTCATCATCGAGAAGGCTTTCCAGCATGGTGGCGATTTCTTGCGTAGGCAAGGCATGCGTTATGAGGCCTTGGCTACCGTTGAGAGCCTCGACAACTGCAAGATAGTCTTGAAGTAAAATTCATAAATATAGAAACATGAAAAATCCCTCTTGAGCAAAACGATGCTTGGGGGGGATTTTTTTTTGAAGTATAGCTTCTGTCCTTGGTGAAATACGCTTCGATGGCAATTGAGAGCGGCTTCGTATAGCGACGAAGCCGCTTTCGTTATTTGACAATTTCTGCCGCATAGATACCCATTATCTTATATCCTGCGGCATTGGGATGCAGCCAGTCGCTGCATACATATTCCTTTTTCATTCTGTGCTCATCGGATGGGTCTTGCATCAACTTTGCAAAGTCGAGCACACCGTCCACTTTTTTCTCCTTGCCCTGACGGCGAATCCATTCGTTCACATATAGACGACATGCTTCGTGGAAATGACTGTAATAGCCTGCGCCCCTGAAGGGAGTGATGGTGGCGAGATACACCTTCAAGTGCTTTGCCTTTGCCTTCTTTATCATGTTTTGGTAACTTTCTATCAGAAGTCGTGCCGTCGTCTCGTTGTTGCCGCTCTTGGTGTTTCCGATATCATTGACACCCTCGAAGATAATCACCTTCTTCACTCCACACTGGCCCAAGATGTCGCGGTCGTATCGGTCTTTGGCAAGCGTACCTATTCCTCCAGGCAACACCACTTGGTTGGCTCCGATGCCTAAGTTGAGTACCCCCTGGTTGGTAATCTTATGTTTCAGGTGCAGCATGTCGCTCATGATGTCGGGCCAGCGGTTCTGTGCGTTGTCTGTGGTTCCTCGTCCATCGGTTATAGAGTTGCCAATGATGGCAATGGCACTCAAGTCGTTCTTCATCGTGTACACATCGATGCCGGCGATGTTGTACCAATGGTTCACACGTTGTGCTTTCGCAAAGTTGGAGTGAGCGTTGGTTACACCTTTTATTATATAAGAAGTGGTGCGAGAGCCTGGGTGCATGGTAGGCTTGGCTGGTGACGAGGTGTAGTTGATGGTGATGGCCACGCGTTCCAACGCCTTGAGGTTGAATTTCAGAGGGTCGCTTTCTATCGCCTTGCCCGCGGGAATCACGGTCTTGTATTTACCATGAAACTTCAGGTACTCAGCGCTCTTGGCATCTACGCCAAACGAATCTTTGGCATGGGCGATGTAGACGGAACGAATCACCACAGGCTCAGAACTGTAGATGTTGCTTAGCTTTAGGCGAATCACGTTGCCACCTATTGACACTTTCACCACTTGTCTGATGGAGTGTGGCATCTTGCTGTAGAGTACTTTGTTCTTTTCTGCTGCTTGCGGGGCTGTAGCCCAGGTGCCAACCCATGTCTGTGCAGTGGCATTCACCATGAATGCACACAGACAGCATAACAATGCGAATGCTTTTTTCATAAATTTTCTCTCTTTTACTATTTTTGTTTTTCTTTTTGTTTCCGAAAAATACTTGGTAAAGATACGGCTTTTTGTCGGGTGGAGCATGATGCGAAGTATTTCTCTAACTTCCTTTAACGAGTTTAACTTCCATTAGTGGCTTCTTTGTGGATTTTATTATGCTTTATAGCAAAAATGTCAAAATCCTTTGTGTATGTCATTTTATTTTCCTAATTTTGCACCCCAAAGAGAGATTGTTATATCGATACTTTTATAGGATCAAACTTTTAAGGTATACTATTATTTTTAATTTATTTTTTTATAATTCTAACATGACGAGAAGATTACTTTTGTTTGTATGTGCGGTGCTGTGCTTTGGCGGCAGCGTGCGTATGGAAGCTCAGTCTGCATCTTCTTCTACAGCAACTTCTGCGGATGGTAATTTCGTGGAAGGCGTTGTTCGTGTCAAGCTACAGCGTGAGGTAGCCGACCACATGGTGGCCGCCAAACTTCCGCTGTCGGTAAAAGGCAAGAACAAGAAGTATGTTCAGACAGGTGTGGCACGCCTCGACCGTGCCAACGAGCAAGTAAAGGCAGTCAGTATGAAACGTGTTTTCCCTTATGCTGGAAAGGATGAGGCCAAGCACAGAAAGTACGGACTCGACCTGTGGTATGATGTAACTTATGATGCATCGGCCATGAAGTGTGCACAGGCACGCAACGTCTACCGCTCGGTAGAGGGTGTGAGCTATGCTCAACGTATTCCTATCTACAAGCCTGTAGGTGGAGAGAAGTTCATTACCGTTTCTCCCGAGCAGATAGCTAAGGCGGCAAAGATGGCCGCCAAGATGCCTGCAGCCCAGTCGTTGCCTTTCAACGACCCGCTGTTGAGTGCTCAGTGGCATTATCATAACGATGGTTCCATGAACGGTACCAAGGCTGGTGCAGACATCAATCTGTTCAAGGCTTGGGAGTCGGGTGTGTATGGCTCTAACGATGTGATTGTAGCCATCGTCGATGGTGGTTTCGACGTTACTCACCCCGACCTGAAGGACAACCTTTGGGTTAACGAAGCCGAGCTTAATGGCCAGTCGGGCAAGGATGACGATAACAATGGCTATGTGGACGATATCTATGGCTACAACTTTGTTATCAATTCTGCCGACATCAGTGCCCACGAGCATGGTACACACGTGGCAGGTACCGTAGGTGCCACCAATGGCAACGGCATCGGTGTATGCGGCGTTGCCGGTGGTAAGGACGGCAAGGGCGGCGTCAAGATGATGGTTTGCCAAATCTTTGACAATCGTGCCAATCTTGTGGCCGACTATGCTGGTGCCTTGGTTTATGCTGCCGACCGTGGCGCAGCCATCGCGCAATGTTCTTGGGGCATGTCGGTGGCTGATGAAGAGGATAAAGCTACCAGCGAGGCCGTTCACTATTTCACCAAAGAGGGTGGCGGCGACAAGATGAACGGTGGCCTTTGTATCTTTGCCTATGGTAACAACGGTGAGGAGGGCAATTTCTATCCTGGCGCCCTCAACGACGTTGTGGCTGTAGGCGCCATGGCTGCCAATGGCGATGTGGCTTACTATTCTAACTATGGTGAACCCGTAGATGTTACTGCTCCTGGTGGATTGATGGATGCTGGCTCGCAGTATGGTGTGCTCAGCACTTTGCCTGACGGCAAGTATGGCTACAACGAGGGAACCTCTATGGCTTGTCCTCACGTATCGGGTATTGCTGCCTTGATTCTTTCCAAGTATGGCAACAAGAACTTCTCTAACGAGACGCTTCGTACCTTGTTGACAACCGCTGTCAATGACCTTTACACGCAGAATCCTGATTACGTGGGTAAAATGGGTTCAGGCTATATAGATGCATATAAGGCTCTTCAGGGTAAGGAGGGTAGCGTTCCTAATGCCGTGAGCGATTTTACCGTAACTCCTTCTCATGACAATGCGCTCATCGAATGGATTATTCCAGAAACAGAGGAGAAGAGTATCGACCACCACGTTATTTACTATAGCACAGAGGCGTTCACTTCGGAGAGCGACCTCTCTAAGTTGAATCGTGTGTCGGTGGATACCAAGTTCTTGACCTCTGGCGACAAGATGTCGTATGAGCTGACAGGCCTGAAGGCTACTACCAAATATTATTTTGCCATCGTGGCTTACAACCGTTGGGGCAAGGCTTCTGCTATGTCTCCAGTGAAGGAGGCCACTACCAATGCAGGGCCTAAAGTCGCTCTTGACAAAACAGCCCTGTCTATGAGTGTGGATGCCACTAAGTCTGGAGTTGCTGAGGGGGAATTTAACATCTCCAACAAGGGCGAGGGCGTACTCAAGTACGAGCTCACTTCGGCAACGAAGTCGGCAAGCTATGTCACAAGCAGTACCAGCCGTAATCCCAATCCTGGTAAGGTCGTGGCTTTTGCTGGCCAAATGAAGGCCACCGAGGCTACTACCCATACCGTGGTGAGTGCCGACTATCAGGCAGACGAGTGGCCTGATACTGTAACTTACTCCAAGGGCATCTACAGCTACTTGGGCGAGAGCGACACAGAGAAGCCCAATGCCTTGGCCCAGTACTTCTATGTGGACAAGAAGCTCTATCCTAATGGCTTCAACTTGACTCACCTGCGCTTTGGAGGTTCTAATGGCAAGCAGCCTACCATCGAGATTTACGATGGTTCTCGCAACATATCTTCTGCATCTCTCTTGCAGACGTTTACTTCTTCATACTTCACTTATGGTTCCGATATTGCTGTGCCGGAGCAGATTTACTTTGCACCAGGTTCCAGTTTCTGGGTGGTGGCTAAGTTCCCTGCTGGTCAAAAACAGCCATTGGGCGCAGGTACGGCCCAAGCTTCGGGCTTGGCTCAGTATGCTTACTATAGTTCAGACGACGGACAGTCTTGGAGTCTGTTGAAAAACGTGCTGAAGGGCTCTTCCTATGAGTCGAAGTCTGATATGCTGGTATGGGATGTCTATGCACTCAGCAAGAACCCTGACTGGAGCACAGTCCTCAATCCTTCTCCGAAGAGTGGTGAGGTTCGCAAGGGCGAGAGTCAGAAGGTGACCCTGAAGAATGATGGCCAGCAGCTTGTAAACGGAACATACAAGTTTAATCTGCACGTCAAGACCAATGAGGCTAAGGATTCTAAGAAGCAGCTCACTGTTACCATGAACGTAAAGGGCTATAAGCCTTCTGTGTCAAGTCAGCAACTCGTTGACTTTGGTAGCTTGTTGGTAGGAGAGAGCAAGACCCTTACCGTAGAGTTGGCTAATGCTGGCTATGGTGCGTTCGCAGGTAAGAATGGTGGCTTCTATCAAGGCTCTGGCTTGGAATGCTCTTCCGACCAGTTCAGCATTTCTGGTGGCGCACCAGCTGTGGCTCCTCGTTCCAAGAGCACGATGGATGTTACCTTTAAACCTACCAAGGCTGGTAATTTCAGTGGCAAAGTTACCTTGACATCTTCTGAAGGTATCTCTTATAGCTTCACGGTACGTGGTGTGGCTTCTGAGCCGGCAAAGCTCAATGTGCCTACCGCAAGCTTCGACTTGGGCGATTTGACCGTAGGTGGTGAGGCTAAGACCCAGACTTTCACCATAGAGAACAAGGGTAACTACCCATTGCAGTATGTGTTCCCTAAATTCTCGGAGAAGTCTATCGAAGGCTCAAAGACTGTGGCTCACCGTTTTGGTTACACTTATCAGTCTAATTTCGGTGGTAGCAAGGATGTGACTTACGAGAAGGCACCAGTGTTGAGCGATGAGGTAGATATTACTTCTCAGTTCACCGAGAGCAACTGGTCTTCAGAGGCTGTTGACCTCGGCTTCAAGTTCCCGTTCTATGGCACTGATTACGAAAACATACATATTACTTCGTATGGTGGCTTGGCGTTCAACACCATCAAGGGCAACATCTCCAGTCAGGTACCTACCGCAAGTAGCTGTAGTGGCTTGGGTTATATTTCAGGTTTTGCTACTGCTGGCAAGTTTACCATGGGTGGCGACAGCAAGGTGTCTTATGGTCACAAGGATGGCAAGTTCGTGGTTAAGTATCAGAATGTAGTTGTTCCACAGCTGGGCGGTTGGGGCGTAACTACCGTTAGTTACCACATGACGTTGAGCCCCAATGGCGATGTGGCTGTTTATTATGACGACTATACTCCAGCCAATGTCTTCGAGGGAGGTGCTGCCATCTTCGTAGGTGTGAGCGATGTTGATGCCAAAGATTACTTTGTAGTAACCGATGCCGACCATTATCACAGAGTGGCTGGCTATGAACATGTATACGAAAACTTCAAGACGGGTGCTGCCGTTAAGATTGTGGCTCCTGGCAAGTCTATGCTTGAGAGCATCTCGAGTGCGGATGGTTATGTAGGAATTGGCGAGAAGCAGGAAATTACTGTTACTGCCAAGGCTAACGACAACCTCACTGCCGGTGAGTTGACCAATCAATTGGTTGTGCTTACCAATGATCCTACTGCGGCAAGCAGCAATATCACATTCAAGGCTAATATCGTAGGTGACAACCTGAAGCCAGAGGCTCAGCTCTCAGCCGAGAAGTTAGACTTCGGGTCTGTATTCCGTACTTCTGTGCAGAACCGCTCTCTATTGTTGAAGAACAATGGCAAGAACGTACTCCATGTGAAGAGCGTTACGGTGAAAGACGGTAAATTTACTGTTGCCGATGACGTCAAGAATGGTTTTGATGTCAATGCTGGCGATGGCAAGGACATTGTCGTGACATTGCCTACCGAGACCAAGGGTGTGGTAGAGGACGTGTTGACTATAGTCTATACTGATGAAACTCAGTCTACCGTGGCATTGAAAGGTACAGTTATCGGTACTCCTGTCTTCAAGGCTGAGCCAGAGAAACTTTCTGTCGAGACTCCTTATGGTGTCAATGTAGACAAGGACATCACCATTAGCAACACGGGTGACGAGCAGATGCGCTTCGAGGTACAGCCAGCGGACTGGTTTACCTTCAAGGATATGACTGCCGATGACAAGAGTGCTTCTGTCAGCTACTCCTATGACTCGAAGCAGGATGGTCGTGACGTAGATTTCTCATGGGTGGATATTACCAAGGACTTCACAGCCCACATGCCATACTCTTACTTTGCGGAGAAGACTGACTACAAGCTGGTAGAATTGCCTTTCGAATTCCCGTTCTATGGCAAGACCTATAAGAAGATGTATATCTACAACACAGGTTTTGTTTCGTTCGATGAGCCTACAGAAGACTACAAGCAGTTCCCTGAGCCTCCTACGACGATACCTACTACAGATACCTTCTACAAGAACATCATCTTCCCGTTCTGGGGTAATCATGCCATGGCCACATACTCTACGGATGGTGTGTTCTATAAGGATTGTGGCGACCACGTGGTGGTAAGTTATAAGAACTATGGCAACTCTGTGATGATGGGTATGGATTTCCAGGTCATCATCAACAAGGATGGTACTTTCAAGTTCCAGTATCAGCTGGAAGACGGTGGTATGATGATTAGTCCATTCGGCCATGCTGGTGTGATGGATCATTCTGGTACTCGTGGCGTAGATGTTCCAAAGACTAATCTCGCCTCTGGCAACGCCATCATGTTCCACCCAGTGAAAACCTATGCTGTCGAGGCAGGCAAGAGCGCACAGGTGCCTGTTACTTTGTTGGCCAACCAGTTGGCTGACACATACAACTACACAATGGCAGTCAAGACCAATGTTCCTGGCAGCGAGACCGTACAGATACCTGTCAGCGTGAACATAACTGGTGAGGCTGTTCCTGAGTTCCCGAAGCAGATAGAGATAGAGCAGGTGGCTGGCACTTACGATGAAAATGGCGTTGAGTTCAATGTGGTAAACAAGGGCAAAAAAGCCTTTTCTATCACTGGCATCAAGTCTGACTTGTTCACCATGAATCAGAATTACCAACAGGATGCTACTCTCTTTGTATGGGGCGAAAGCAACACAGGTGGTGACGGTCCTGACATCGGCGATCCTGGCATGGGTGTCAACTTGACAAGTGCTTCTGCCAACAAGGCATGGTTGCCATATACCGAAGGCGAGCCTATCGTTGTTGGCTTGGATACGGTCAAGTTCAAGATTGTTGTCACCAATACAAACGACATCAAGGATGTTACTTATCCTCTCACCTTCTCTTATGAGACTGCGAGTGGAGAAGAGATGAAGTATGAAACTAAGATTCACTTGAATCTTACTGACTATCCTGAGCTTGCCTTTGTTGAGGACAAGGATCTTCAGCTGACCCCAGAGAGCGAAGAAAAGTTCACTGCGGTACTCGGTGTGAGCAATGCTGGTAATTATAAGCTCAAGTATACTTTGCGCCTCGACCCATCTGGCAATGACGAGGGCGACAACTCTGGATCTGACGAACCAGGTGGCGACATCGGATGGGGTAGCGTCTTGGCAGCCAAGCCAAGCAAGGATCTTCTCAAGAACGTATTGACGCTCCGAACAGAGAAGATTGACAGCAAGTCTGTCTTGAAGAGCCTCGGTGTGAAGAGCCGCAAGAGCAGCACCAAGGATGACCAATACTACGTGTATGATGTGCCTTCTAAGGATTTTGCCGATACATACAACACCTTGTATCATCCTGTGATGAATCCTGTTTCGGCAGCTATGTCTTCAGTGCTTGGTAGCAGCACCAACCACCTCGACGAGAACTTCATGGCAGCCACACGTTACGAGAGTCCTGCCGAGGGCTTCAACCTCACCGACCTCTACTTCGTTGGTACCGTCGGCAACCTGGAGAATGTAGACATCGAGGCTTACGTGGTGTTGGGCAATGATGTGACAGCCAAGGATAAGATCATAGGCCGTGGCAAACTTCATGTCTACAAGGAAGAACCTAATGCGAATACAGGTACTTATGCGGGAGAACCACGTATGCTTACTTTCGACAAGCCTATGTACATCAATCCTGCCGATACATTCTATGTCGTATTGAAGTATCCTGCTGGCTATCCTTACTCTGCAGTCATGGCTTCCAAGGATGGCGAGATGGAGACTAACCGCTATATGGCTTACATGAGCGACTTTGGTGGTTGGACCGATATCGAGGCTGCTTACGACGCTCAGTACAACTATGGTGCATTTGGTTACTTCATGACTTGTGTGGAGCGCGAGAAGGGCGAGCCTTGGATCAAGTTGCTCAGCGATACCGAGGGCGTTGTCGAGTCTAAGGACAAGGCTGAGTTCAAGTTCGAGATTAATCCGAAGAGCACTTATTTCGCCAAGAACAATAAGGCTACTCTTGTTATCAAGAGCAATGACCCACAGAACCCTGTAGTCAACAGTCACATCTATCTCAACAAGAATGGTGCTCCTACCATCGAGGCTCCTGCTGGAACCAAGACCGTGGCTGAGGGCAGCAAGATAAAGGTCGAGGTGCCTGTGTACGATACGGAGGGTGATGCCTTCAGCGTTAGCCTCGACGATAAAATAGGTGCGGCAACGGTAGAGGACTACTCCGACATGAACGACTCCAAGGATGGTGTCAAGGTAGAGAACGGCGTATACCATGTGGAGGCTAACAACGGCATTATGCTCAGCATAGCCGTGGCTCCTGATTATGGTACCGCAGGCACACACTCGTTTACGATTACAGCCATCGATGCCAATGGCAACGAGAGTTCAGCCGATGTCAATTATTATGTCGAGAAAACCAACCGTGCTCCAGAGTATGTCGGTGCTACCGAGTTGGCTCTTGCCGCAGGTCAGTCGTCTGGTGTCTATAACTTCTCCGAGTTGTTTAAGGATGCTGATGGCGATGAGATGACCTATACTGTGGCAGTGGAAAACTCTGCAGTTGCATCTTTGTTTACTTCCGAGACGGGCTTTATCGTATCGGCCAAGCAGGTTGGTTCCACCCAGATAAAGGTGGTGGCTACCGATGCCAATGGCGCGACGAAAACTGGTGTTATCACCCTGACAGTATCTGCGGCAACAGGCATCGATGGTGTCGAGGCAGATGATAGCAACAAGGCTGATGTTACGGTAAACGAGAATGGCGAGGTTACTCTTCATGTCGATGCCGACAAGGTTGTGCTCCGTGCTTATAGCAACGCTGGTCAGCTGATGGCTCAGCAGGTGCTTGGTCAGGTGCATGCAGGCGATAAGGTGAGCCTTAACTTGGCTGGTTCTATAGCTGGTGTTTATCATCTTGTGGCTGTCATTGATGGTAAGACTTCTACCATTAAGTTCGCACTCAAGTAAAGATTCTGATTTCTATTCCATCCGAAAGCTTTTGTGGTTCTCTGGTGGATAGAATATAAACAGAAGTCCCGCATCATTTTTTGTGATGTGGGACTTTTTTTCTGATGATGTTTTTTATCTATCTTTGCTTCATCCTATCTCTGTTCGGCTCGTTCTGATACGTGATTGAAACATAGATTTGAATTATTTGCAAGAATATGCTTAAAAGTTTGTGTAATGAAAATAAAATGAGTAAATTTGCAAATCTCACTTAATTATGAAACGTTGGAGAAGATTTTTTTAATTACTAACACACAAACATACTTATGATGAAAAAGTTGCTTATGCTATTATGCGGTGTGCTCTTTGTTGTCTTGCCGGCAATGGCAGTACCCGCCAAGCCTGGAGTTTGGCGTACCATTTCGCTTACTGATGGTACACAGGTCAAGGTACAGTTGGTTGGCGATGAGTTCATGCACTATTATCAGAGTGCTGAAGGAACACGCTATCAGTATGATTCCGCTTCGGGAACTTACAAAATTTATTCTGCGACCAATTTCTCGGATGCCCGTCGCAAGGCAGTGGCACGAAGAGCAAAGGTTAATAATCGCCGCATCATGAAGCGTAAGGTCAATGCTGCCACTATTTTTCAAGGAAAGAAGAAGGGATTGGTCATCTTGGCACAGTTTACTGACTCCAAGTTCAAGAGCGGCCATGACCGTGCTTTGTACGACAAGATAGCCAATGCTGAGAACTATACTGCCGATGGATTCAAAGGCAGCGTGAAAGATTACTTCAAGGCGCAAAGCGCAGGACAGTTTGAACTCGATTTCGATGTCGTGGGTGTCTGTCAACTGAAGAACAAATGTTCCTATTATGGTGGAAATGCTTCTAATGGCGATGACCTTCGTGCCGGTGAGATGGTTGCTGAGGCCTGCCGGTGGGCAGATTCTCAAGGTGTAGATTTCTCTCTGTACGACTGGGATGGCGATGGTGAGGTAGACCAGGTGTTTGTGCTTTATGCAGGAATGGGAGAGGCAGATGGTGGCGCTGCATCTACGATATGGCCGCACATGTATGCCCTTTCGTATTCTGATTATGGTAAATCTCTTTCCTTTGATGGGGTCACGGTAGATACTTATGCTTGTAGTGCCGAGCTGAATGGAGAAAGTAATCTTGATGGAATCGGAACATTTTGCCATGAGTTCTCCCACTGTATGGGTTTCCCGGATTTTTACGACACTGGATATTCTGGTTGGTTTGGAATGGGTGACTACGACTTGATGTGCGCAGGAAGCTATAATGGCGATGGAAGATGTCCTGCGGGATATTCTGCTTACGAAAAGCACGAGTGTGGCTGGTTGACGTACCAGGATGCTACCCTTATCGAGGAAGACCTCAACGTCACGGGTCTGAAAGCCATCAGCGAGGGAGGCTATGCCTATATCCTGAAAAACAAAGCACACGAGGACGAATATTATATCGTAGAGAACCGCCAAAATACAGGTTGGGATGCCTATCTTCCTTCCGAAGGCGTGATGATAACCCATGTGGACTATGATGCAGATATTTGGTCTTGGAACGTTCCTAACACGAGAGATACTTACGAGGATGCAAATGGGGTTACTCATACCAACGACCATCAGCGTTTTACCATCTTCCGTGCAGGCCATTCTTCATCGGAAGAAGGCGTAGCTTCCGACCTTTATCCTTATGGTGGCAACAACAGCCTTACAGCCACGTCCAGTCCTGCCGCCACCTTATATAATAAGAACAGCGACGGCACCAAGTACATGCATGTGGATATCACGGGTATCAGCGTGGCATCCGACGGAACAGCCTCGCTCACCTTTAGCAAGGCAGACCGCAGTAGCGGTGGAGGAACGGATCCCGATACTCCTGTCACACCATCAGGCTCTACCTTGTTGTATGAGTCGTTCGACAATTGTGGTGGAGTAGGTGGCAATGATGACAAGTGGAGTGGTAGCGGTGTTGCCGGGAGCGAAGCCCTCGCAAGCGAGTTTGACAACCACGGATGGACAAGCACAGGCAAAATATATTCAGGAAACCAATGTGTACGCTTGGGTAGCGGTAAAAATACTGGTAATATCACTACTCCTTCTTTTACTGTCAATGGTTCGGCTTATCTGTCGTTCAAGGCGGGTGGATGGGATACAGGTAATGATGCCACGTCTTTGACACTTTCTATTGATAATGGCACGCTTTCTAAAGCATCCGTACCGATTACTCGGGGCTCCTGGGGGCAGTTTGGTGTCAACATAACAGCTACAGGTATTGTAAGAGTCACGTTCAAGGCAAACCAAAAGCGTTTCTTCCTCGATGAGGTGAAGGTGGTTGACCAAACGATCGATTCCGGCATTCATGACATCATGACGGGCGAAGAGAATGGTGTTGTTGCTTATTTCTCGCTCAATGGCACTCACCTTGACGGGCCTCGTCCTGGAGTCTGCCTCGTGCGTTATGCCAATGGCGAAGTGCGTAAAGTCGTTATTCGGTGATAAGTCTTCCGTGGAATTTATGAGGATGATGGACCATCATCGAACGACTCCTATTTTTAATAAGAACAGAAAGTCCCGCATCATTTTTATGATGCGGGACTTTCTCTCGAAACATGCCACTTTTACAGTTTTTCTATTTGTTCAGGCGACAGACCTGTTATTTGGCTGATTTGCTCCAAGTCAATGCCGCATCTTTTCATCTTGCGGGCAATATTGCTCTTTTCCTCAGCCCGTCCTTCAGCCCGTC
>DJOI01000005.1:19749-20202 GCA_002439605.1 Candidatus Segatella mututuai
TCCCTCAGCTCTTCCCTCGGCTTTGCCTTCGGCATGTCCTTCCCATCTTGCATTTCCTAACACGTCATTCTGAATCATGATGGCGTTGATGTGCTCGTCGTAGGCATAGCGCTCCGCATTCGACATCTCGTAATATTTCAGCTTCTCGCGGGCTTCTTGCAGTCCAGGAGTTTTTGTGTCGGCAGGGATGGTGCCATTCTTCAGGTAGTTCACCCATTCTTCCAGCGGCGATTTCGCCACTTTGTTGAACTCGTTTACACGCACGAGGATGTAGGTGGGGAAGATCTCGGACGGCGACTTCCTCACGATGTTGTCTTTCTCCTTGGCGCTTATCACGAGCTGGTCCTTTGTGTGCAGACCCGTGAAATTGTTCTGCCCGATATAGATGTAGTCGGAGCCTTTTCCGAGGTCGAAGTACAGGATGCTGATGGAGTACACCTTCTTCACCTCCTT
>DJOI01000009.1:0-676 GCA_002439605.1 Candidatus Segatella mututuai
AGTTATTTTTTAACTGTTACTTTATTCAAAAACTGAATGTGCGGTGAACATTTATGAACAATTATGAACGTGGCATGAACGAACATTCACATGCCACATAAAAGCAAACAACTGTTTCAATCCACGCACCCACGTGGGGTGCGACGGTCGTTGAGTATCCTTACCATACTCGCAACATAGGTTTCAATCCACGCACCCACGTGGGGTGCGACTGTCAGCCCAGAGGCGCACGACATCGTAGCGAAGGTTTCAATCCACGCACCCACGTGGGGTGCGACATGCCAAACTTAGTTTTAGTTGCCATTGCCTTACGTTTCAATCCACGCACCCACGTGGGGTGCGACCTCGATGAGCGTCGTTTAATTCACATGGATAAGCAGTTTCAATCCACGCACCCACGTGGGGTGCGACGACAATGTGTTGGCAAGTATAGTTACCAACGTGGGTTTCAATCCACGCACCCACGTGGGGTGCGACCTGCAAAAGCAAATAACAAATGATTACCATCGGTCGTTTCAATCCACGCACCCACGTGGGGTGCGACCAAAGATAACAAAAATAGGACAGGCGTTAATGAGTTTCAATCCACGCACCCACGTGGGGTGCGACCAGTAATGGCGTTATTGTAGTATGAATAAATTTATGTTTCAATCCACGCACCCACGTGGGGTGCGAC
>DJOI01000009.1:759-32927 GCA_002439605.1 Candidatus Segatella mututuai
GTTTCAATCCACGCACCCACGTGGGGTGCGACCGGCGTATTCAGCAAAAGGCTGAATATCACACTGCAAAAATACAATTTTTGCGAGAGATAGAAAAATTATATGTATTAAAAGTTAATAAAGCTCTAAAATTGTATAATCTGTTGATTATGAAAGGGTGCGAAACTAATGGTGTTTTGTGCAACTCTATAAGTTCGCACCCCTTGGTGTTAAATGATAAGTTCGCCTGTAAGATCAATGCTAAGATCCTTTCCTATAATTTCAACTTTGTGTTTCCAATTGCTGCCTAAGATATAAAAACGAATGCTGTCTTGGTTATAATCGATTATGCAATCTAATTGGTTGCGCAGTTTCACGAATTGCGCTTCAGTCAAGATGCACTCGAAAACAGAATTCTGAACTCTTTTTCCATAATCCAAACAAGCTCTTGCTACGTTTCGCAATCGCTTGGCTCCTTTATGTGAAGTGATGTTGACATCATAAGTAATTAGTACAAACATAAGCTATTTGATTAAAAATACAGGATAATCATCTAAATCTTTACGAATGAATCTTGTAAGAAGCATGGACTGGATGTATGGAATAAGCCCGATACTCACTTTCTCATTGAGATAAGGATGCGTAATTTGCTCTTTCTTCCTGTTTTGCCAAGCAGTAAGAATGGTTTTGCGCCCAGAGTCTGTCATGACAATTCCTTCATCACCTTGCTTGATAAAATCTTTGATAGTGATTTGCTTTCTATTGATGAGCGACAATACCAATCTGTCTCCAAGATAGGCTCGCAACTCTTCCATCATATCTAATGCAAGGGAAGCCCTTCCTGGCCTTAGCGTATGCATGAAACCAACATAAGGGTCTAAGCCTACTGTTTCTAAAGCCGAAGTCATGTCATTACATATCAGAGTATATACGAAAGAGAGCATGGCATTGATGGCATCTTTAGGCGGTCTTCGATTGCGCCCATCAAAAATAAAATCATCCTTTTGATTCAGAATCAAATGAGAGAACACCCCAAAGTAACAAGTTGCGGCCTCTCCTTCAATACCTCTGATGCTTTCTATGGTATCTGCGTTCAATACTCTTCTTTTGCATCTTGCCAAATCTTCTGCGGCATTGGCAATGATTTCATGATCTCCATTGTCACGGATGAATCTTCGTAGGATGTTACGGTAGTTCTGAATTTTTCCACCAATGAATAGCTTGCACAAATGTAACGAGTAGTTTGAATCATCAGAATTCTTATATTGCGCTTTGCGTAGCAATACATTCCCTTTTGTTGGACCTTGCGAGCGACTGATGTATCTTCCTTGTGGAGAAAGGAAAGTTAGGGACACACCGTTGTCCGCACAAAGTTTCATTACTCCTGGACTTGCCCCCATATAGCCAAATGTAATAATTTGCTCTATGTTATGAATTGGTATGCGAAATATCTCGGTTTGCTTGACGGATACGACTACGCTCAATCCGTCTTTGCTAAGGTAAGCCTCTGGGGTTGTAACATATAATGTATTAAGTAATATCCTCATATAAGTTGTGGTTTAAATAGGTTGAGACTTGCATACAATCACTCATCTCTGGCATACAGATGTCTTTTAGCGAACAATTCTTGCAATGGCGCTCCTTTATGGCAGGTGGCATCTTGCCACTTTTGAAGATGTCATGCATCTGAATGGCACATTGTTTGGTTGTTTTTCTCAAATGGTCTGAGATGGCAATCGTTTCTCGATGCTTGACTTCATCATAGTACAGCGCACCATAAGGAATATTGATACCATACATCTCCTCCAAACATATAGTTTGTGCTGCTAATTGTACCTCGTCCCTTTCGTCTGGTTTGCTGTGACCTCTTTTATATTCCACTGGATAAGGCTTCCAAAACCCCTTGTATCTCGGATGGGTGATGGCATTCTCTTCAGAATCGGAAGGTAACAATTCTACAGCATCTGTTATGCCATAAAGTCCTAGCTCCTTGGATGCGATATGCAAGGAGCGGAGTGTTATGACATCACCATTCTTCTGGCGGTAGAAGGGATTATCTATATTTTTATGTAGGATATTCCCTTCTGTCGTCAACTTATTATCTGCCCATTGCTGTTCAATATGAATCAAAGCCCACTGTCGGGGACAGAACATGAAGTGCTGTATCCCCGACAACATGAGCATTTCTTCTTCTGTGTACATAGTGATACTAAATAAGTTCTTCTACTATTACACCTGATGGTAAGTCATCTTTTTCAATAGTTACATTGTAATCTTTGAAAGATCTTGGTGCCGAGTCTGTATTCTTCTCAATCTTAACCAAGTCAAACAACTTGTTTGCAGGAGCATTGCCCAGTACAGAATCATGCTTGAATACAATAAGCTTCTGAGCACTCATCAATCCGCGAGCCGCAGAGCGATCCATATCAAACATATTTTTCAATGCTTCCCAAAAGAGTTGAAGATCTTCCTCTGAGAAACCAGTCTGCTGGGCAAGATTGGCAGAGATAAAGCCATGGCAAACGTAGAGTCCATAAGGAATGGTAGCTTTGCGTCCCATAGTATGGTTTTCTCCATTCTGTTTGTCGGCTTCACCTGGAGTTGCCACGGCTACACGCGTGATAGAATGCTCCGCTGTTGCAACAGTATCCACAGAACGAGCAAAAGTCAACTGGATAGGTCCTCGTACTTGGCCAGCGTTCTTGCCTGTTGACATTACTGCACCAAATGTACGAATATCATAATAGTTTTTGCACATAAAACGACGTGCAGCTGCTGTCTTTTCTTTGGCATCCTTGATTCCTTTAACTTCTGAATCATCATGTGCCTTATCAATCTCATCGTTGAGTACGGCTTTTTCTTTGATAAAAATGTCAAAACCATCCGAAAGTTCCTTGGCAATTTGCACATAGTTGCGTACTTTTCTTTTCAAGCACACATCTGTTACCAACCCCATGCCTGTTTCTGCATCTACACGAGGAAGGTTACCTGCATCTGGATCACCATTAGGATTACCATCCTGTACATCAAACATGTAAACGAAATCAAAACGATTATTCAATGTTGCCATAATATTTTTATTTTAAATGTTTATACTTTAGTCTTTGTTCTCTTCTTTTTTTGCAAAGAAATCCTGTCTTTGATGATAATATCCCACAAAGAAACGTCCTTGGTCTTGCAAGTCAAGATGCGCAGGAAAACCATCAGCAGCAATCTTGTCTATAATTTCTTGCTTAAGTTTCTCGTAGAATACTTTTTTTCCATCATTAGAAAGATTCTCCAAATGATGAGAGGAAAGGTTCAGAATGGTTGCAAACACCGATGAAGGCGTTGCGCTAGCAGCATTCATGTAACGTTCACGAATACTGTGGCTATTGTTTGCATCTTCTTGAATCTTATCAAGAACTGCAAAAAGGCGACCACATAGGTAACCTTGGTTTGTGCTACTTTTGTCTAACATAACTTCTATTTTTTTATTGTTATCATTTTGTCTGTTCAAATATGCCTTGATGATTGCCATGCGAGCAATACGATTAGCACCATCTCTTTCTGCTCTGATTCTGGCAATGCATGCAGAGAGTAGGGTGTAAGGGTATGGTACTCCTTGGAAGATACTCTTGATGGTAGCTTCTGGTAAATTTGGGGTAACATCCGTTTGCTTGCCACCAAGAGTGACTGCATATAGCATTTCCTTGATACCCATATAAGGTTTCTTGTCTTTATGAACGATCTCCATATCATTGAAATGGCGAAGAATCATTCCTGCAAAATCTTTCAAAGAGGTTTCCGACCAATATACTACTGCTATTCGTGCTGCGTTTGGAGCTAGTCCTAAAATATAGAAACGATCATCCAAATTTGTTCTTAGGACACCAGAAACAATCGACGAGAACACCTTACGAACCTGCTCTATTTTTGCGTTAGGATTATCCTCTTTCGTTTCAGAATATCCCAACAAATCAAACAGGCTCTCTTCGGCCTCCTCGGCGGCCTCATTACTTGACGATGCCCAAAATACAAAGGTACGGTTTCCGACCATGAATTTATTCCGTGAACCTTTGGAAAGAAGCTTTAATAAAGCTGTTGTGTATTTAAACTCAGCTTCTTCGGAGATAGGAGCATTTAATCCCATTTTCTTACCATACGAATCATAACCAGAACTAATTTGGAATGCAACCAACTTTGCATTGCTTTTACCCCCGATAATGAAAGAACTATAAGTAGTATTTACTGGTTTGCTTTTTATACCTGTTATCAAACATATTGCTTCTTTATTGTCGTTTGACATTGCTTTTATTCTTTCATTGATAATCTCTGCATCGCATGCCGCATATCCATTTACGCCTTCAATACTAAAAGTAATATTTTTGGATAAGAATTTACAAAAGTCCTTCCAGTTGTTATCTTGTCGTATTTTGTCAATAAGACGTACATCATATCTTTGGTAAAAGAGATGTATGGCTTTTGAGTATTTATTATTCGGTAATGATAGGAAAACATTGTCTATTGATTTTTTAAAAGCACTAAAGTTTTTATTATTGCCTTTAAATTCTTTTGTAAAATCAAAGTCTTCCTTGTCTTTTACATCTTTTAAGCCTAATAGATAAGAGCCGTTGTCTCCCATGCAGTGTGGTAAAGGAGCAGATGTTCGCTCTTCTGGTCTGAATGTTAGAAGGGGCAGTCCGTCTTTATCACCAAGTGGCTCTAAACGAATAAAATTTCCTAAACCATCCAAAACTATCGAATAGTAAAATGGAACATAAGCCCAACCTATAGGAGCGACATCTTTGCCACTCCTATCATAATAGTCATATAATGCTTTTAATATCATCTTAAAATCTCCTCACTATTTAATGGTGGAACAATGATTATCCCATGTTTCATCTCTGCACGATAGAACATAGCTTGAATATTCTTTGGATTCGAGAAATCCATATCATATAGCATGATTCCTAAATTTTTATCGCCACCTTGCTCTGGTGTTATAGCTGGGTTCAACTCGTCAGTCTCTACATTGACAAGACGGAACGAAGCAGAGAACTCACGAGTTCCAAGGTAGGGTTGATTGAAGCATTGACCTTTGCTTGCTCTACGCTCAAACATTTGGTAATACTTCTTCGGATTCTCATCCTTGCCAGGTTCGTGCACAAAAAAGTCTCCTTCTTCTTTTCGCTTAGCAACTGAACGAAATTCCATTTTAGCCCAAATACGATAGCGGACGTCTTTCAGAAGAAGGCTGTTTTTCTGTTGTCTCTTCTCCTCTATATATATGGGAGATTTGGTGGCAACGGCTCCAACTTCGTTTCTGCGTACCGATGTCCATTTGATCGGATTCAACACTTCTATCTTGGTTATCTGCCAATGAATAGCTGGTTTCCAAAAGATTGCTTCAAAAATAGCGCGAGCTGCTGATGGCGTTATAACGTCATAACTGACTCGCTCCACTTTTAGCTCTGGTCGAGTGAAGCAAGCCATATCGCCCCAAACTTCCAAACAAAACTCTTTGTCAGTATATTCCATATTATTTTTCTTCTTTATCGTCATTATTCTCTTTGTCTCCAATTTCTTTTTTCGCCTTTTGTGCCTCAAAGAATCTTTTGGCAGAGAGTGGAGAAATTACCTGTCGGCCAGTTTTAGACTCCAATTCTTTTCTTGCCACCATAGCTACATTGCCACCTTCTTTAGCACATTGCTTGTTTTCGTCCAACGTTTGAGGATTCTTGGCTTTGGTGATGCTTGTAGCAGACAATTCTGCAAGCATATTGAGAACAAGCTCTTCGTTGGTCATGTTATCTCGAAGATTCTCTTTCTTTAGACCTTTGAATTGCTTGTATTCTTTGGTCGTTCTTTCTGCCCACGCTTGATAGATAATGTCGGTTAGTGATGCGTATTGGACACCTTCTTCTACATTGTGCAATTTCCATTGGTCTGTCAAGTCCTTACGTATCTCAATGCTCTTAAGACGTTGATTAATCCAATTATCAGAATAGCCAAGAAACTTATAATCCATCATTGCCTGTTGTATGCTCAATTCTGGATCTTGCATCTGGTCTAATCTTTCAGCTCCAACTTTGGCAAGCCACATTTTAAATGGTTCTGCCTTGGGTGACGGAATTGATTGGATAATTCGTAAAAGCTGCTCTGTATCAGCTACATCAGTCATACGCATTTTACCATCCGTAGCTCGCATTTTCAAACCGTGACAGTTTGTCACGGTTTCATTTCCTTCGGCTTTTAGACGTTGTTTTAGTTTACGCCAATATGCTGGTGGATCAGCACTCTCCGTTAATACCGCTACAACATCAACAATGGAGAAATACCATTTCTCTTTTTCGTCATCCCATACGGTGCGAATCATGTCGTCTCCAAATAGCTTTATTGCGTTCTTCTTTACCATATTTTATTCTTTTTATATTATCAACGATTCTTTTGCCCAATTGTTGTCTATACGCAAACCGATATGTTCATCATATTGTTGTGCGTAATCAACCACAAATAGTCCTTCTCTTTTCTCTGTTACAACTCCCATCTTGCATAATGCCTCAAAGTCTCTTTGGTAGATATTGACGCAGTATTTTGAGATTTTTTTCATTAGCAGATATGAAGGACCGTTTTGTACAAGCTCTTGTACAAGCTCTGTACTGTTTTTCCAACATATAACAACCGTCTTTCCGGTATCTTCTATAAGTTGGAAATACTTTGTGGCAGTAGCGAAGCTTATATTCTTCACATCGTATAAGTAATGCTTCATATCCTTTTTGTCGAAACTTTCATTTCGACAATATAGTTGACGGAAATAAGTACTCATCGTTTCTGGAGCAAACCAATCTGATGATGTGTCCAAGCTAAGTCTTGCATTGTTACCATCTTGTATTCCACCTTTAGGAAGATTGTGCTCTTTGGCAAGGCTAAAAACGTATGTGGTACAAATGCCTTTTTCCCCTTCTCTGTTGCATCGACCTGCCGCTTGCAAGACGGAGTCTAAACCTGCTTCTTGTCTAAACACAACCGGGAAGTCTATATCTACTCCAGCCTCAATCAATTGAGTGGATATCACTCGAATAATTTCATTATTGTCATCTTTGAGTGCAGTCTTAATCTGTTCTATAGTTTCACCTATATGTGCAGGGCACATCATTTTAGAAAGATGCAAGGTAACGCCTTCTTGTGGTAAACGCTCATATAGCTCTTTAGCATCCCTTCGAGTGTTTACAATGCAAAGCACCTTTTTATGCCTTTTCAGCATCTCGGCAACTTCATCGTATGATTTCCCCGAATTGTCTATATCAAGTTTTACTCTTCTTAATTTATCGTGGAGTTTGAAATCTTTTGTAATAATTTCCTTAACTTCTTTTATTCCTTGGAACGAAGCCTTTGGGTTGCATCCTTCAATAAAACCGCTTAGAACAGGTTGACTTGCTGTCGTGAACAATACAGAAACCTTAAATAATTTATTATATGTTTTCAGTGAATCAACTATTGGCTGCAAATAATCCATAGGCAGTGTCTGTACCTCGTCTAAAATCAGCACACTATTGACAATGTTATGCAGTTTGCGACAAGTAGCAGGCTTGTTACTAAACATAGACTCAAACAGTTGAACATTGGTTGTGACCACAATAGGGTAATCCCAGTTTTCTGCCGCCAACTTCATCTGTTCTCTGAGCTTTTCGTCTTTTATTTGCTCTGGATCAACATTGCTATGATGCTCCAGAACATTATCTGCCCCAAAGATTTCTCTCAATATAGCGGCAGTCTGCACAATGATACTTGTATAAGGTATCGCAATAATAATTCTCTTTTGACCATTATGGATAGCATGTCTCAAAGCCCAAACCAAAGACGATAGTGTTTTACCTCCACCTGTTGGAACTGTTAGGCTATAAAAACCGACAGGCGATAGAGAAGTCTTGATGCATTGTTGCTGCACCTCGTTTCTGATACGATTCACTTCAGAAACATTTGCACAAACTTTCAGATTTTGAAGATAGGCTTCCAATTTTGGCAGCAAATCTTTTATTGCAGCCTTGTTTGCACGTAATTCGGAGGCAACTTTGTCCATAAAAGCTTCCGTATCAAGATAGTCAGCATCTACAAGACAAGAGTATAACATACGAGACAAATGATGGAAGTCACTTGCTTCGCATTTAAAGAATAACTTCTCTAATACTACTTTTTCTATATTTGTATTTACTTCTGCAGGTATCTTCTTTTTAAGTTCGCTATTCTCACCGTCCAACTCATCCGAGTCATGCAATCCCGAATGATGAGACAAAATTTGGTTGACGAAGAAATTGTCAGCAGATTTCCCATAAAGCTTTCTGGCGATAATACCACCTATATAAGCATGGTGATAGTCACCCACAACTTTTATCTCAGGTGCATATCCACTTTCTTTTCTGATGTGTTGCTGAAAGGCGTTTGTTTCTTTCCCTATGTCATGAAGCATTCCTAACACTCTGCCCCAAGCTCCCAAGCCAAATTCGCTAGCAAAACGTGACGTTCGCTCTGCAACGCCAATAGTATGCTCCTCATTGGATTGAATGATCCAATGTTCATTTTGTGAATCTTTGTATAAATGGGATATTATTTGTTTTAAGTCTGTCATATTTTTCCTCCTACTATATAGGATCTATTCTTCTTTCTATGCCGATGGTCTCAGGAAGTTTGTATTCTCCCCAACCTATTTTCTTGCGGTTCTTGTTGATGCGCTCGTCATACCACAAATCGTAATGCTCGCGAGAAATCATCTGCAAGTCCTCGGCTTCATGCATTTGTGCTGCGATGGATACACCATATAAAATAATTCCTTGAGGTTGATTATCTCTTCTAACGTGAGATGAATGTGCTTGCCACGTTTCAGGCTATGAAAGTGGCTTTCGGAAAACAGAAAGGAATTCAACTTTGGTTGCATGATGTCTTTCTCGTATTTGGAAATAGTCATTAGTCATATTGCAATAGATTTTATTTGAGGCAAAGATAATAAAAATATTCTATATTGTAACTATTTTTATACATGAAAATAGATGAAAGGGTGATTTTAATATCCTTGTTATGAAAGAGAAAGGGCAATTTTAGTCTTATACCTATTTTATATATAGAAAAGATTCACAACTTATATTGCGAAAAAAGCTCGCAAGAACTCATATGTTTCTTGCGAGCTTTTGGGATATAGCAATTCTGTGCTGATATGTTCCGATGTTACAATCCTCTTGCTTTTAGCAAGCCTGATGCATCCGGGCTCTTCATGCCAGTGAAGTCGGTGAACATCTCCATCTGGTCCTTGGTGTTGCCTCGGCTCAGAATCTTGTCTCTGAATGCCTGGCCTACGGCTGGGTTGAGCGCACCATGCTTGGAGAAGAAATCGGCGATGTTGACAGCGAGCACCTCGGTCCATAGATAGCTGTAGTAGCCTGCGGCATAGCCTCCGCCCCATACGTGGTTGAAATAAGTGGTGGAGTAGCGAGGAGGTATTTGGTTGTCGAGCAGGCCTACGTTGTAGAGTGCTTCTTTCTCAAAGGCTCCTGCCATGTAATCGGATGGAATCTCATCGGGAGTCAACTCGTGCCATGCCAAGTCTAAGCAGGTGGCTGCGAGGTTCTCGCCGAGTGCATAGGCTGTTTGGAAGTTGATGCTCTTCAGCATACGCTCCTTTAGGTCGGTTGGCATCGGCTTTCCTGTCTCGGTATGGCGAGCGTAGTGGTCGAATATCTCAGGAATGGAGGCAAACGACTCGTTGAACTGAGAAGGCATCTCCACGAAGTCGCGGGCCACGGCTGTACCTGAAAGGGTGTTGTACTTGCAGTTGGAGAGAATGCCATGAAGAGCATGGCCGAACTCATGGAACAGGGTGCAAACCTCGTCCCAGGTAATGAGCGATGGCTGACCTTCGGGTGCCTTGGCATAGTTGCATACATTGTAGATGATAGGCAACTGTCCACGCAGCTTGCTCTGCTTGGCGAAGCTGCTCATCCAGGCACCTCCTCGCTTGGTAGGGCGACGGAAGTAGTCGCTGTAGAAGAGTGCGAGAGGCTTGCCGTTCTTGTCGCTCACCTCGAACACTTTCATGTCGGGATGATAAGTCGGGATGTCCTTGCGCTGTTTGAAGTTCAGTCCATACACGCGATGGGCGGCATAGAACACGCCGTTCACCAGCACGCTGTCGATGTTGAAGTAAGGCTTCACCTCGTCGTCGGTGATGTTGAGCATCTCCTTCTTCATCTTCGCAGAATAGTAGAAGCGGTCGTAAGGTTGAAGTTTGAAGTCCTTGCCCTCGGTCTTCTGGGCGTATTCCTCTATCGCCTGTGTCTCAGCCTTTGCCTTCGGAGTATATTCCTTGATGAGTTGGTTCAAAAAGTCGTTCACGTTCTTCGAGTTCTTCGCCATTGTCTTTTCGAGTGAATAGTCGGCGTAGTTCTTGTATCCCATCAACTGTCCTTTCTCGGCACGTAGCTTGGCTATCTCGGTTACGATAGGGAAGGTGTTGAAGTCTGGGTTGGTGGCATCGGCGCGATGGATGCTTGCCTCATAAACCTTCTTTCGGAGTTCACGGTTCTGGAGATTGGTGAGGATGGGTTGCTGGGTGGTGTTCACGATGACGATGCAGTAAGGCGCCTTTCCGCCACGGCTCTCGGCATCTTTCTTGCACTGGGCGATGTCGGCTTCGCTGAGGCCAGATAGTTCCTCTTTGTTTTGTACCCAAACTACGGCTGCATTGGTGGCGGCAGGAAGAAGGTTGCCCCATTGTTGCTGGAGCTCGGAGATACGGGAGTTGATAGCCTTCATACGCTCCATCTTCCCAGGGGAGAGCAAGGCGCCTGAGCGGACGAAGCTCTTGTAGATGACCTCGGTGAGTCGTTGGTCTTCGCCTTTGAGCTTTTTATACTCGTTGTCATAGACATACTTGATGCGATCGAAGAGTTTCTGATTGAATGAAATCTCGTTTTCGAGCTCAGTAAGCAGAGGTGTAACCTTCTTTTGAGTCTCTGCGATGACTGGAGTCTTGTGAGCGCTGGTGAGTCCGAAGAATATGCTGGTTACCTTGTCGAGTAGCACACCGCTCTCCTCGTAGGCGAGGATGGTGTTCTGGAAGGTAGGCTTTTTCTTGTTGTTCACGATTTTCTGGATGTTCTCACGCTGTTGCTTGATGGCAGCTTCGATGGCAGGCAGATAGTCGCTTTCCTGAATCTTGCTGAAGTCGGGAGCGCCGAACGGAAGGCTGCTCTTTTGCAAGAGTGGGTTCTTACTGCCAGCTACTCCTGCTGCCAGAGCGTCGGCTGTGGCTGGCATCTGCAAGAGGGCGGCTGCCAAGCTGAAAGTAAGTAAAGTCTTGTTTAGTCTCATGTTTTGTTTTCTTTTTAGTATTATTGCTGTTGAGGAATTTACAAAAAGATATACTTAACTGTGAAAATATGGTTGACTGTCTATTTCTTCTGCCTATACGATGGGCAGGCTGATGCCGTTTATCTTCTGGTAGATGTCGAGGGCGTAGATGTCGGTCATTCCGCTGATGTAGTCTATCACCGCCATGATGCGCTCCTCCATGTTCTCGTTGTTGATGTCGTACTGGCTGCTGACTCGCCGCAGCAGTTGTCGCGAGTCGAAGCGTTGGGGGGTGATGGCTGCGTTGACGAACACCTCCATGAGCGTGGCCATGATTTTGTAACCCGATAGCTCGATGTCGAGCACGGGCTTGCTGTGGTAGATTTTCGAGAATGAAGTCTTCTCGCAGTCTTTGTAGGCATCTCGCTGCCGCTCGGGGATGTGGTCTATGAGGCTTCCCTCGAAGGTCCCTCCCAGTATCTCCTCCTCATGCTCCAGGAAAGCGGCCACGCATTCGTTCTCCAGTCTGCCGATGGCACTGGCACGCATGTACACCACCTTCTCGTTCTCGTCGGTCACTCCCTCTTCTTTGATGCGTTCCTTTATCTTGATTTGGGTTCCCTCGTCGAAGAAGCCCAACAGCAGCCGTTCCGTCTCTTCGAAAGAAAGAATCTTGAGCTTGTGGGAATCCTCGATGTCCATGATCTCATAGCAGATGTCGTCGGCAGCCTCTACCAGGTAAACCAAGGGATGACGGGCGTATCTGAGAGGCTCGCCAGGTTTCGACTTGCGGAAAACGCCCAATTCATCGGCCACTTTCTGGTAGGATGCCCTCTCCGACGAGAAGAATCCAAACTTGCCGTGGCTGCCTGCCAGCTGGCTTGCGAATGGATATTTCACGATGGAAGCCAGCATGGAGTAGGTCATGACGAAGCCGCCCTTGCGTCTTCCCTTGAACTGGTGGGTGAGTATGCGGAAGGCGTTGGCGTTGCCCTCGAAGTGGGTGATGTCTTGCCAGAACTCTGGCGATACCAACTCCCTTACAACCTTCCCCGCCCCCTCGCTGAAGAATGTCTGTATGGCTTTCTCGCCAGAATGGCCGAAGGGAGGGTTGCCCAAGTCGTGCGCCAGGCAGGCTGCGCTCACGATGGTGCCTATCTCCTCGAAGAGGGTGTCCTTCAGCTCGGGACGTTTCTCCATGATGCGCTTCGAGATGTCGTTGCCCAGCGACATGCCCACGCTCGATACTTCCAGGCTGTGGGTCAGTCGGTTGTGGACAAAGATGGAGCCTGGCAATGGGAATACCTGTGTCTTGTTCTGCAGTCGTCTGAAAGCCGACGAGAAGATGAGACGGTCGTAGTCGCGCTTGAACTCCGACCTGTCGTCGTGGCGCTCGGCATGTTTGTGTTCTTGTCCGAATCGCTTGTTAGATATGAGTTTCATCCATTCCATGTCGCAAAAATACACCAATCCTTGCACAATACAAAATAAAAAAGCATTTATTTTTTATAAAATCTATCATTTTCGGTGCGAAAATGCCTTAATGTGCCCGAAAAGCATTATTTTTGCATCTTAAAAGATTAATCATGATGAAAGTACAAATTATCAACCGCGGGCATCAGCCGTTGCCTGCTTATGCCACGCCCCAGAGTGCAGGCATGGATTTGCGTGCCAATATCGACGAGTCGGTCGTGCTTCACCCCATGGAGCGCCGTCTTGTGCCCACGGGTCTTTACATGGCTTTGCCAGCGGGCTTCGAGGCTCAGATACGTCCTCGGAGCGGCTTGGCCTTGAAGCATGGCATCACCGTGCTCAACACTCCTGGCACCATCGATGCCGACTATCGGGGCGAAATCATGGTTCTGCTCGTCAATTTCTCGCAGACAGACTTCGTTGTCAACGATGGCGAGCGCATAGCCCAGATGGTTATAGCCAAGCATGAAAATGCGGAATTCATCGAGGTGGAGACACTCGATGAAACCGAGCGGGGCGCAGGTGGCTATGGTCATACGGGTGTGAAGTAGAGAAACAAGGAATATGTTAATCCAGATTGTTGTGAGTAAAGCAAATATTTTGAGACAGACCATTTTGGGAGTCTCGTGGCTTGTGCTATTTGCGGCGGCTTTGCCCTTGCAGGCTTCCGACGGGCTGTCGGACAATGAACGTAAGCGTTACGATTATTTCTTTGAGGAGGCAGCCCGTCTTCAGGCGTTGGGTAGATACGGCGATGCCTTCGAACTCTTTGAGCATGCCCGCAAGATTAATCCACGTGCTGCTGAGGTATATTTCTATGAGTCGATGTATTATCAGCAGATGAAGCAAGATTCGTTGGCTCAAGATTGCCTTGCGCATGCCATCGCCCTGGCACCTTCCAATCTTACCTTTCGCGAACGTATGGCGCAATATTATGTTGCCAATCAGCAATACGACAAGGCGATAGATGCCTACGAGGGCATCTTTGCGCAAAATCACGACAATACCGACGCGCTCTACATGCTGTTGCGCCTTTATCAGCAACAGAAGGAATATCCCCGGATGCTAAGGACCCTCAACCGCTTGGAGACGGAGGAAGGCGAGAGCGAGAAGTTCACTCTCGAGAAGATGCACATCTACGAGTTGATGAACGACCCGAAGTCTGCCTACAAGGAACTCAAGTCGCTTACCGAGACTCACCCCCTCGACATGGTTTACAAAACCATGTTAGGCAACTGGCTCATGGAGCACCAGCGCCAGAAGGAGGCCTACAAGTTGTTCATGCAGGTGCTTGAGGAAGAGCCGGACAACTCGTATGCCCAGATGTCGCTCTACGATTATTACAACGCCACGGGGCAGAAGGAACAGGCTCGCACCATGCTCGACCGCATCCTGTTGGGGGGGAAGACCGACATCGACACCAAGATGATGATGATACGCTCGTTCATACAAGACAACGAGAGCCATGGCGCCGATTCCACCCAGGTCATCGCCCTCTTCGACAGAATGCTGAGCCAGCCCAAGCCTTCGGTGGACATCGCTGAGTTTCGCGCCGCCTATATGAACATCAAGAAGATGCCGATGGACACGGTCGACGCCGCTTACCGCAAGGTGCTCGAGATAGCTCCCGACCGCAGTGCGTCGCGCATGCAACTTATACAGAACCTGTGGGAACGGAAAGACTACGACGAGGTAATCCGCCAGTCGGAGATCGCCCACGAATACAATCCCGAGGAGATGGTGTTCTACTACTTTGGCGGAATGGCGCACTACATGAAGCACGAGGAAGATGCCACGCTCGACGAGTTCCGCCGCGGTATAGGACAAATCAACAGCAAGAGCTCCCCCGACTTGGTGTCCGACCTTTATATGATCATGGGTGACATCCTTCATGGCAAGAACCGACAGGCGGAGGCTTTTGCCGCTTACGACTCTTGCCTGCACTGGAAACCCGACAACATTCCCGGTCTCAACAATTATGCCTACTACATCAGCCAGACGGGCAAGAACTTGCAGAAGGCCGAGCTGATGAGCTACAAGACCATCAAGGCCGAGCCCAAGAACTCCACCTATCTTGACACCTATGCGTGGATTCTTTTTATGGAGGAACGTTATGCCGAGGCCAAAAACTATATCGACCAGTCCTTGGCGTGCTGCGACACAACGTCGGACAGCAGCACCATCATAGAGCATGCAGGAGATATTTATGCCATGAACGGGCTTACCGATCAGGCTGTGGCATATTGGCGGCAGGCACAGAATGGCAACCCGGATTCTGATGCCCTGAAGGTGAAGATTGAGTGCAGGAAATATGTGACAGAAAGCGAAATCGTAAAATACAAGCGAAAATGGAAAAAAACAAAATAATGAAACGGGCGGCACTCTGCCTGCCCCTTGTGTTGTTCATGTCTTGTGGCATAAAGAAACAGATCATCTCCGATGGCGTGAACAACAAGGACATGCCTCGCCAGGAGGTGAAAGGCGTACAGACTGAACGTGTGCAGAAACTGGCTTTTGTACAGAAGGTGTCCGACAATCAGGTGTATGCCAAGAACATTACGGGCAGCATGAACTTCACCATCCGCATGGGAGAGAAGAAAATATCGGTTGACGGCGCCCTCCGGATGCGCAAGGACGATGTGATACGTCTGCAGCTCTATGCTCCAATCTTGGGCTTCGAGATTGGTCGCTTGGAGTTTACGCCCGATTATGTGCTCATCATCGACCGTTACCATAAACAATACATCAAGGCTGATTATAATCAAGTGGACTTTCTCCAGAAGCAGGGCATCACTTTCTATTCGTTGCAGGCGTTGTTCTGGAATCAGTTGCTCCTGCCTGGAGCCAAGCAGGTGAAGGAGTCCGATTTGAGGAAGTTTGATGCCAACTTGGCTGTTGAGGGCGACGAGGTACCTGTCACCTTGAAGAATGGCGACATGACGTATGTCTGGACATCCAACCGTACCACGGGTCGTATAGACAAGGCTGACGTGAAGTACGTCAGTTCGCAACATGGCACGTCGGGAGTGCACATCCGCTATGGCGACTTCCGTCCTGTAGGAGTCAAGATGTTTCCGGCCTTGCTCGATATGACCCTTACCACCAACGCTACTCGCCAGAAGCAGGAGGTCAATATGGTTATCAAGATGAACGAGGTGAAGACCGACGACAACTGGGAGTCGCGTTCCGAGATCTCGAGCAAGTACAAGCAAGTGTCGGCAGAAGACGTGCTGAACAAAATAATGAGTCTGTAAATGAAACATGTATTATTGATGGTTCTCGCCTTGTCGTTTGCCTTGTCTCCTTATGCCCAAAAGACTGCGCAAAGGAAGAAGGCCGCCACGACCGCAAAAACGACAAGGGTTTCAAAGAATACCCCTAAAAAGAAATCTGCGAAGAGGCATCAGTCCAAGGCTTCCACCCGTACAGGGAAGACCCCTGCCACTTCTTATAGCAATGCTTCCATACGAGGCCTGCAGGGGCAGCGTGCCAATATCCAAAAGAAAATCAAGGAGCAGGAGAGAGCTCTCCGTCGCAACCAGGCCGACGTGAAGAAGCGCCTGCAAGACCTCATGGTGCTCAATGGCGAGATAGGCCAGCGACAGAAGAACATCGATGGCATCCAGCAGGATATTCATCACATCGATGGCAACATAGGCATGCTCAATACCCAACTCAAGACCCTTGAGCAGCAGTTGCAAGACAGAAAGAACAAGTACATCCGTTCCATGCGCTATATGACGCGCCACCACTCCGTGCAAGACAAGCTCATGTTCATCTTCAGTGCCAAGAACCTCACCCAGATGTATCGACGCCTGTCGTTCATACGGCAGTATTCCGACTATCAGAAGGCGCAGGGAGAGGCGGTGAAGGCCAAGCAGAAGCAGGTGACCGAAAAACATAAGCAGCTGCAGGCGGCGAAGGGGCATAAGAACAACCTCTTGTACAAGGGACAGCTGGAGAAGACTGCGCTCGAAGGCAAGCAAACCGAGCAACAGCAAGTGGTGCAGGGACTGCAGAAACAGCAGAAAACCATCCAAGCGGTCATAGCCGAACAGCGCAAGAAGGACGCTGCCATCAATGCGCAGATAGACCGACTGATAGCCGTCGAGGTGGAAAAAGCCCGCGCACGTGCTGCCGCCGAGGCTAAGCGCAAGGCCGAAGCTCGTGCTGCTGCACAGCGACGGCGTGAGGAGCTGGCTCGTCGCAAGGCACAGGCGGAAGCCGAGGCGCGTGAGAATGCCCGTCGTATAGAGGAAGCCAGACGCAAGGAACGTGAGGCAGAGCTTGCACGTCAGCGTGCGGCAGAAGAGAGCCGTAAGGCTCAGGAATTGGCTCGTAAGGCACAGGAGGAAGCTCGTCAGCAAGAAGAGAATCGTGCCAAGGCCAGAGCGCAGGAGAAGGCACGTGCTCGTGCGGAGGAAGCTGCTCGCGAGGCTGCCGAACAAGCCAACCGACAGGCAAGGGCTGAACAGGCTGCCCGTGCGGCAGAGGCCGACCGACGGGCTGCCGAGTTGAAGGCAAAGACCGACGAGGCACGCAACCGCAAGGAGCTGGCGAATGCCCGACGGGAAGCCAATGATGCTGCTACTCTCAGTTCGGTGGACCGCATGCTGAGCGGAGGCTTCGAGGCCAACCGTGGTCGCCTTCCCATGCCGATTTCTGGCTCTTACAAGATTGTGAGCCATTTCGGACAATACAATGTGCAGGGGCTTTCGGGTGTCACTCTCGACAATAAGGGAATCAACCTTTTGGGCAAGACAGGCTGCGTGGCTCGTAGTATTTATGATGGTGAGGTAAGTGCCGTCTTTGGCTATGGGGGCATGTGGAATGTCCTTGTGCGTCATGGAGCTTATATCTCGGTTTACTGCAACCTCAAGTCGGTGAGTGTCCACAAGGGGCAGAAGGTAAGGACCCGGCAGGCTTTGGGCGCCGTGGGGTCAGATAACATCCTGCAGTTCCAGTTACGTAAGGAAACCGCCAAACTCAATCCTGAGGCATGGCTTGCCCGTTAGGGGGCGATAATAAAATAAATTGTACCTTTACAGAAATTAAAAAAGCTATAGTTCATTTTCCGCGTTATAAGAACGATCTCGGTAAGCCAAGAGAGCAAACATGCTGCATGATTTGCCATGGCGAGAAACCGCACTCGTAAGAACAGATTCATTAAAAATCAACAGTACACAAAATTGCTGTTTGTCTGTGTACAACGCAGGATTTAACTAGAGCCATAAAATCAAAAAACATATGACATTGAAAATGGGCATCGCAAATATAATAAGGCACGCCAGGCGAGATGGCTTGCCAATTCTCCTTTTCTATTTATGTGCCGTGGTTTGCAGAGCAATCTCTGTCTTTATATTACTGGAATTGTTCGCAAATAGTCGTAACTCTATATGGTTACAACTGTGCGAAGGTATCGGCCCTACATTAGGTGCGTTAGCGGTGATGTATTTCTTTAAGAGGAAATTATATTGTAACATAATGGGGAAATCGTGGAAACGTAGCATCGCATGTCTTGTTTTACCAATCCTCTTATTTCTTTTATTCGACAAAGCCAATGGTGTCAAAACATCTTTGATATTTTTAGGGTGTTCATGCTATGCCTTTCTCGAAGAGGTGGGCTGGCGTGGCTATTTAACGGGCGAATTTGCAGGATTGAACCAATTCAAGCGTATTTTGACCATCACTGTCTTTTGGTTTTTTTGGCATCTAAATTTTCCATTAGGCATAAATGGTCTTGTCTTTTTCGCCATTTTATTGTTATCATCTTGGGGACTGGACCAACTGGCACACGATACACATTCACTTATTTTGTGCGCTTGCCTTCATGGCATTTTTAATTTGTTCAAGCACAACAACGGACTCTTGAACAATCAAGTAACGATTTCCTTACTGGTGATTTCCATAATATCATGGTTTGTTGTTTGGTATTGTCCATTTAATAAGAATGGCAAACCCTCCAAGTCCAACTCCTTAAAAGACAGAAATTAGGTCGTATTTTGGCATGGACAAGTCCCTGTTGACAGGTATCATGAAGAGAAAAAAGGTATCGTAAAGGAAAAGCGTGCAGAGCTCTTAGATGGTGGCGCCATCTAAGAGCTCTTCGTATTTGGCGATGGCATCGGTTATTTCGCTTATCTTGATGAACTCGTCTGCCGAATGCGAGCGGGAAGATTCGCCTGGTCCCAACTTGAAGGAGGGGAACGGCATCAGCGCCTGGTCGCTGAGGGTAGGACTGCCGAAAGGTCGCATTCCCATGTCTATGCATTTACGTACGAGCGGATGCCGTGGATCGATGTGCGATGACTTCAGGCGGAAGCTGTGAGCCTTGCACTCGCTCCTGAGGTGCTGGCAGACGAAGTGGTACAGCTCTTCGTTGTCGTAGAACTCGTTGGTGCGAATATCCACCAACATGGTGCAGGTGTCTGGAATCACGTTGTGTTGAGTCCCTGCGTTGACCACGGTAAGCGTCATCTTGGTAGGACCCAGGAAAGGACTAACCTTCTCGAACTGGTAATCCCTTATCCACTTCATGTCTTCGAGTGCTTCATAGATGGCGTTCACTCCCTCGTTGCGTGCAGCGTGTCCACTCTTTCCGTGGGCTATCACGTCGAGGACCATCAGCCCCTTTTCTGCCACGGCAGGTTGCATGCCGGTAGGCTCGCCCACGATGGCGAGGTCTATTTTGGGCAAGAGAGGGAGGGCACGGCAGATGCCGTCTTTGCCAGATATCTCCTCCTCGGCAGAAGCCAGATAGACAAGGTTGTAGCTCTGGGGCTTCTGTGTGAGCATTCTGAATGTCTGCAGCAGTGAGCACAGCCCGCCCCCGCAGTCGTTACTCCCAAGGCCGTAAAGCGTGTCGCCCTCTATGGTGGGTGCGAAAGGATTGCGCCGCCATGAGTCTACGGGTTTCACCGTGTCTATGTGTGCATTGAGCAGCAAGGTGGGCTTGCGCTTGTCAAAGTGCGGGTCTGCAACCCATACGTTGTTGGCTTCACGATGTGGCGTGAAACCATCATCTGAAAGGGCTTGCTCCAGGATGTCGGCGGCTTCCTTCTCGTTGCGACTTGTCGACGGGGTGGCAATCAGCTGTCTTAGCAGTCCTATGGCGTCTTTTACATATTCCTCTTGTGTCATCATAACCGTTTCTCTTGGTCTTGTTTAGCGATGCAAAGTTACGCTAAAACGGGATAAGGGCAAAATAATATTCGTATTTATTTTGTTTTCTTAATGTTTTCTATTATCTTTGCACGGAATATTAAACATTATGCTTATGCAAATCAACAGTCATCTTTCGGTACTGATTCACGATTTGGCCAAGAAATATGGCGAAAGGACAGCACTTACGTTCAAGAAGTTTGGCAGCGACAAGTGGCAGTCTGTTTCCTGGAATCAGTTTTCGCTGAGAGTGAAACAAGTGAGCAATGCCTTGCTTAACATTGGTGCCAAGCCGCATGACAAGATTGCCGTTTTCTCCCAGAATTGCGTGCATTATCTCTATACCGACTTTGGTGCTTACGGCATCAAGGTGTGCTCGATTCCTTTTTACGCCACCAGCAGCGAGCAGCAGATACAATATATGATAAATGACGGGCAGGTGCGCTTCCTTTTTGTGGGCGAGCAAGAACAGTACGACAAGGCCCATCGCGTCTTTGCGCTCTGTCCCTCGTTGGAGCGTATCATCATCTTCGACTCCAGCGTGCGCATCAGCACCCACGATCCGGCAGCCCTTTATTTCAAGGACTTCATCAAGTTGGGCGAGAATCTTCCGAGGCAAACCGAGGTGGAGGCTTTGTATAAGTCGGCAAGCATGGATGATTTGGCTAACATCCTTTACACCAGTGGAACCACGGGCGATAGCAAGGGTGTGATGCTTTCTTATGGCCAGTATCATGCGGCATTGGAGGCTAACGACGAGGCTGTGACATTGGGCGAAAAAGACCGGGTGATAGACTTTTTGCCCTTTACCCATATCTTTGAGCGTGGGTGGGCTTATCTCGCATTGACGGAGGGCGCCCAGCTCTTTATCAATACATATCCTCATGAGATTCAAGAGAGCATGCGTGAGGTACATCCTACTTGCATGAGCAGTGTGCCCCGTTTCTGGGAGAAAGTTTACATTGCGGTAAAGGCTAAGATGGATGATGCGGGTCCTCTTAAGCAGAAAATGTTCCGCCATGCCTTGGCAGTAGGTAGAAAACGCAATGTGGAATACTTGGCAAGTGGCAGGCGACCTCCTTTGACATTGGAAATAGAATATAAGTTTCTCAACAAGACCATCCTGGGCATGGTGCGCAAGCAGTTGGGCTTGGAGCATCCCAATATCTTCCCGACGGCTGGTGCCTATGTGAGCCCGGAGGTAGAGGAGTTCGTTCTCTCCATAGGCATCGGCATGGTGGTGGGCTATGGATTGACCGAGAGCCTTGCCACTGTGTCATGCGTGCATCTCGACAAGAAATTTACCATAGGCTCCGTGGGGCGTCCCATCTCAAGTATCCAAATCAAGATAGGCGAGGATAACGAAATACTGCTCAAGGGTCCTACGATTACGAAAGGTTATTATCATCGCGACACCACCAATGCCAAGGTGTTCGACGAGGAAGGCTTCTTCCATACAGGCGATGCCGGATATATGAAGAATGGCGAACTGTTCCTCACCGAGCGTATCAAAGACTTGTTCAAGACATCCAATGGCAAGTACATCGCTCCGCAGCAGGTAGAGTCGTTGTTGCTTGTCGACAAGTTCATCGACCAGGTGGCTGTCATTGCCGACCAGCGCAAGTTTGTGTCTGCGCTCATCGTCCCAGAGTTCCGCCTCATAGAGGACTGGGCGCGTGAGCATCGCATTGCCTTTACCAGCCGTGAGGATCTTTGTGCCAACGAGCAGGTGAGGGAAATGTTGCAGGAACGCATCAACACCTTGCAGCAGCAATTGGCTTACTATGAGCAGATCAAGCGCATAGCTCTCTTGCCTCATCACTTCTCTATGGAGTCGGGTGAGTTGACCAACACGCTGAAGATTCGTCGGCCTGTTATTAATAAAAATTACAAGGAAGAGATAGACAAGATGTATGAGGATTGATGGCTATAGGCTTGAATGCCCTCTGTGTTGTTGACGATAACATAATACATTATTAATAATATATTAATGATAACAACTGACCAATTGAAGGATGTGATGGAGCGCGCAGATGCTCTGCATCACTATCTCAATATAGACCAGAAACAGGTGGAGTTCGAGGAAGAGCAACTCCGCACTCAGGCTCCCGACTTTTGGGAGGATCCCAAGTATGCCCAGGAACAGATGAAGAAGGTAAAAGGCATACAGAAGTGGATAGACGGCTACAAGGCCGTGCGCCAGTATGTGGATGAGTTGAAGTTGGCTTTCGACTTCTACAAAGACGAAATGGTGACCGAGGAGGAGGTGGATGCTGACTACTACAAGGCTATCAAGGCCATCGAGGACTTGGAGCTGAAGAACATGCTGCGCCAGAAGGAAGACCCGATGGACTGTGTCTTGAAAATAAACTCGGGCGCCGGTGGCACCGAGAGCCAGGACTGGGCTTCCATGCTGATGCGTATGTATATGCGCTGGGCGGAGGCTCATGGCTACAAGGTGACCATTACAGATATGCAGGAAGGTGACGAGGCAGGCATCAAGAGCGTTACCATGACGATAGAAGGCAACGAATATGCCTATGGATATCTGAAGAGCGAGAATGGTGTGCATCGCTTGGTGCGTGTGTCGCCGTTCAATGCCCAGGGCAAGCGCATGACCAGTTTCGCCAGTGTCTTCGTTACGCCTTTGGTCGACGATACCATCGAGGTGTATGTAGACCCAGCCAAGTTGTCGTGGGATACTTTCCGTTCGAGTGGCGCAGGTGGACAGAATGTCAACAAGGTGGAGTCGGGCGTACGCCTGCGTTATTGGTATACCGACCCCGATACTGGGGAGGAGGAGGAAATCCTCATCGAGAACACCGAGACTCGCGACCAACCTAAGAACCGTGCCAAGGCATTGTTGCTCTTGAAGAGTCAACTTTACGACCGCGCCATGAAGAAGCGCCTCGAAGCCAAGGCGAAGATAGAGGCGGGCAAGAAGAAAATCGAGTGGGGAAGCCAGATACGAAGCTATGTGTTCGATGACCGCCGGGTGAAAGACCATCGCACAGGCTATCAGACATCGGATGTCGATGGTGTGATGGATGGCAAGATAGACGGATTCATCAAGGCGTACCTGATGGAGTTCCCTTCCGAGAATGAAGAATAGTAACAACCTAATAATATCAAACAGCTATGAGTGGTAACAAAGAACTAAGAAAATCAAAGCATGCCGCTTACGAGAAGAAGCAGGCTGAGAAGGGTGAGAGAATCATTAAGTGGATATTTTTCGTACTGATAGCATTGGCCATTTGTTTTGCCATCTATTCTGCTACCATCGTATAGTAACTTATCGCTAAAGCAACAGAATTAACAATGAGTGGACTGGAAATAGAGAGAAAGTTCCTTGTCAAGAAAGGCGACGCATACAAGAGCGCCGCCTTTTCTGACAGCCATATTCAGCAGGGATATATTCCTGCGCAAGGAGCTACGGTGAGAGTGCGCATACGCGACGACAAGGCTTACCTCACCATCAAAGGCAAGTCGGTGAACGGAGGAATGACGCGCTATGAGTTCGAGAAAGAGATAACGCTCGACGAGGCGCGGCATCTTTTGCGGTTGTGCCAGGGCGGTGTCATAGACAAGCGCCGCTATTTGGTGAAGAGTGGCAGCCATGTCTTTGAGGTGGACGAGTTCTATGGCGACAATCAGGGACTGGTCATGGCGGAGGTAGAGTTGGGCAGTGAGAACGAGCCCTACGAGAAGCCCGACTTCATAGGCCGTGAGGTGACGGGCGACAAGCGTTTCTACAATTCCCATTTGCTTACCAATCCCTTTTCTTTGTGGCGCGACAGCCTGCCTGAGGAATAGCTTTTTTACTAATACTGCATTTTTACTTTCAATTTATACGTTTATGTGCGAAATATTTTATAATTTTGCAGTCGTATTATATAGAAAGGATAAAAATGGCAGAATTAGAGAGAGGTAGCTTTGGTAGCAAGATAGGGCTGGTTCTTGCTACTGCGGGCGGTGCCGTAGGATTGGGAAATGTATGGCGCTTCCCTTATATGGCTGGCCAGGAGGGTGGTGCAGCCTTCATCTTGGTTTACATAGGGTGTGTGCTTTTCTTGGGCATTCCCTGTATGATTTCCGAGTTTATCATCGGTCGTCATGGTGCTTCGAATACAGCCCGTGCCTATACCAAGCTGTCGAATGGCAGGGCATGGAAGTGGGTCGGCTATTTGGAGGTGCTTACGGGTTTCCTCATTACGGGCTATTATGCCGTGGTGTCGGGCTGGTGTCTTCAGTATGTATATGCCAGCATCATGGGCGAGTTGCATGGAGACCCAACCTTTGTGGCTGAGTACTTCAAGGAGTTCTCTGCCGATCCTGTGCGTCCTGTCATTTGGACGGTCGTCATCTTCCTGATTTGTCATTTCGTGATTATCCATGGTGTTCGTGGAGGTATCGAAAAGGGTTCGAAAATTATGATGCCCGTCTTGTTTATCCTACTGCTCGTCATCGTGTTGGCGGCCTGCCTGTTGCCTAATTCCGGCAAAGGCGTGGAATTTTTGTTGAAGCCCGACTTTTCCAAGGTAGACAACGGGGTATTCTTGGGCGCCCTGGGCCAGTCGTTCTATTCGCTCAGTATCGGTATGGGCTGTATTTGTACCTATGCCTCGTACTTCAGCCGGCAGACCAATTTGTTTAAGACGGCCTTGCAGATTTCGGTCATCGACTTCCTGGTTGCCATCTTGGCTGGGCTGATGATTTTCCCGGCGGCGTTCTCTGTAGGAATCTCGCCCGACTGTGGCCCGTCGCTCATCTTCATCACTTTGCCCAACGTGTTCAACGAGGCTTTTGCCGCACTTCCTGCCTTGGGTTGGATAGTCTCGCTTTTGTTTTATGTTCTTTTGTCCTTGGCGGCTCTCACATCGCTCATGTCGCTCCACGAAGTCAACACGTCTTTCTTCTATGAGGAACTGAAAGTAGGGCGCAAGACCGGCGCGCTCATCGTGACGGTGTCTTGTTCCGTGATTGGTGCTTTCTGCTCTCTATCATTAGGTGCTACGGATGCGCTCACGTTTGCTGGCAAGTCGTTGTTCGATTGGTTCGACTTTATTACTGGGCAGGTGTTCTTGCCTGTGGCAGGCTTCCTCACCTGTCTGTTCGTGGGTTGGTATGTGCCCAAGAAGTTGGTTAGGGATGAGTTTACCAACTGGGGAACGTTGAAGGGAAACCTCTTTTTCGTCTACCTGTTCTTGGTGCGTTTCGTCTGCCCGGTTCTCATCCTGTTGGTCTTCCTCAATCAGTTGGGGCTTCTCGAAGGCGTCCTGTAAGGGTTTTGCTTTCTCTCCTTATCAGGCATTTTAGGCGTTTCGTTTATCAACATTTTGTAATACATTCATATCAACTGTATAAAAAAGAGAGTAGATGGAAAACAACAGAGGTCGCTTCGGCAGCAAGTTGGGTGTGATTCTTGCCACGGCAGGGTCGGCAGTGGGGTTGGGCAATATATGGCGCTTTCCTTATATGACAGGGCAGAATGGTGGCGCAGCCTTCATCCTTATCTATTTGGTGTGCATTTTCATGCTGGGCATTCCCGGCATGGTCGCTGAGTTTATCATCGGTCGCCATTCGGCAGCCAATGCGGCGCGGTCGTACAAGAATCTTTCGGGTGGCAAGCCCTGGGGAGTTATTGGTTATATGGGTGTCTTTACCTCGATGATAATCTTGGGCTTCTATGCGGTGGTGGCTGGCTGGTGTCTGCAGTATCTCTATGCCAGTGTCATGGCAGAGGTGCAGGGCGATGCCAACTTTGTAAAGGAGTACTTTGCTTCTTTCTCTTCGGATGCGGTTCGCCCCACCTTGTGGACTATTGCCTTCATGCTGCTTACTCATGTAGTGGTGGTCAGGGGCGTGCGCAATGGCATAGAGCGTGCTTCCAAGATATTGATGCCTTTGCTCTTTGTGCTGTTGGTGGTGCTCGTTGTGGCTTCCTGTTCCTTGCCGGGCGCTTGGCGTGGCGTGGAGTTCTTGCTGAAGCCCGACTTCTCCAAGGTAGACCAGAGCGTCTTGTTGGAAGCCTTGGGACAGGCGTTTTTCTCGCTGAGTCTTGGCACAGCCTGTCTGTGTACCTATGCCTCTTACTTCAGCCGGCGGACCAATCTGCTCAAGTCGGCCACGCAGATAGCTTTCCTTGATACGCTGATAGCCATCCTGGCGGGACTGATGATATTCCCCGCGGCCTTCTCGGTAGGCGTGCAGCCCGACAGCGGCCCTTCGCTTATCTTCATCACCCTGCCCAATGTCTTCAACGAGGCTTTTGCCTCCATGCCGTTGGTGGGCTATGTTATATCGGCGCTGTTTTATGCCCTGCTTGTCTTGGCGGCGTTGACCTCCACCATCTCCATGCACGAGATAGGGACGGCTTTCTTTTATGAGGAGATGCATATCTCCCGTCGTGGGGGAGCCTGGATAGAGACGGTGGCTTGTTGTGTGATAGGTGTTTTCTGTGCCTTGTCGTGTGGGGCAGTTCCCGAGCTTACCTTCTTCGGTAAGTCGTTCCTCGACTGTTGCGACAATCTTACGGCGCAATGGCTCATGCCAATGGCTTCTTTCTTTACCTGTCTTTTCGTGGGCTGGTATGTTCCGAAGAAGTTGGTGCACGACGAGTTTACCAATTGGTCAACCCTTCGTGGAACGTTCTTTGGCGTTTATCTGTTCATGGTTCGCTTCGTCTGCCCTCTCTGCATCCTCGTCATCTTCCTGCATCAGTTGGGGGTGTTTTAGTGCCCGGGATTCGCTCGGGATTCACTCGGGATTCCTATTTGCAAGGTGGTAGAAATCCCTTCTAATGGCATTTGAATTTCATTCTAAAGGCGTTTTTACTTTCTCTTGTAAGGTTAATGAGATCTTATTCATAAGACACATAAGGCTCCAGCCGTTCTATCTGTGCAGGAGGAAAGGTCGTCAGAAGCGACAGCTGTCGCAGACTCTTGATGGGACCATGCAGCCGGCGGTAGTCGCAGATGTCGCGTGCCTGATAGAAATTGAGATAGGGATGTCGACGAAGCTGGTTTATGGTGAGCTTGTTGATCTTCAATTTTGCTATTTTGCCATTCTCTACTTGCATGAATGGCAGCGCCTCCTCGGGGAATCCTTCTATCTCCAACAGCTGGTTGGCGTTGACGTATCCTCCTAAGCGTTCCCTGTATCTCACGATGGCGCGCGAGTATGCGCTGCCTATTCCTGGAATCTTCTTCAGCTCGGTGGTGTCGGCGGTGTTCAGGCTTACATGTTCGCCTGCTTTCAGCTTCTGTGGATAGCTGTAAATTCTTTCCTCGTCCTTCTGGCCTGTGGCAGAGAAGTTCTCTGTTTTCCCCTCTTCTCTCGCTTGTCGGCTGTAGGCATAGTCCTTCTGCTGCCCGTAGTAGTCGGACGCTGGCCGGTAGTCTTCACCTATTATTATATAGGGACGCAAGGTCTCGTATTGCTTCTTGGTGAGACCGTAAAGACGTGCAAAGTCCTCTACTCGCCTATAGATGCCTCCCTTGGCACGGTAGCGGTAGATGCTTCTTACCTGCCATTCCTGCAAGCCCAATCTGAGTAAGTCTGTGCTGTCGGCAGTATTGGGATCGAAGGCAAAGAGTTCGTGTATTTGCTCGTCCACCTTATAATATAAAGGGTGCTCCTTGTCTACATGTGTAGGGCGGTGGGTGAGGGTGGAGTCGGCATCTTCCTTGGCTAATCCGTCGTCATTTCCTCCTATGAAGATAATAAGTGAGCAAATGATAGCTATTATCACCACGATGGCGATAATAGCGATTCGATCGTTTCTTTGTAGATAGAAGATACTTTTCATAAAAGTCGGGATTAGGCGACTCGAACGCCCGACCCCTACGTCCCGAACGTAGTGCGCTACCAACTGCGCTAAATCCCGATAGGTTTATGCTGAAACCTTGTGCAAAGATAACAAAATAGGATGAAATGCCAAAGTAATAAGCTCTTTTTTTGCTTTTTTAGTAAGAAAGTCGCTAAAATATTTGCAAGAACTAAAATAAAACATTAACTTTGCACCCACTAATAAGCCATCTCACCTTATTACGTATACACGGCAATGGTGCCATAGCTCAGTTGGTAGAGCAAAGGACTGAAAATCCTTGTGTCCCCGGTTCGATTCCTGGTGGTACCACTCCAAGAGGCCGACTTTCGGAAGAAAGTCGGCCTCTTTGCTTCTTCCGGGTGTCGTTTCTCCGTCTCCTTCCATGGTCTTTATAGCTTTCGTGCCAAAATTGTAAAGATGACACTTGTGTAAACGTTTTCGTTGCTTTTTTCGCTTAAATGTGTTTGTTCTTTGCTATTTTGTCTTATCTTTGCGGCGATAACTCAAAACAATTCTACTTAAAACACTAAAAACGAATGAAAAAAACGTACTTCATGTTGTTAGGAGTGCTTTTGTCTTCTTCTACTGCTATCTTGGCTGACAATAAGCAAACCGTAACAATCGACGGCTTGCCAGTGAGCAAGACCGTCAAGGAAATCACCTTCGATGGCGACAACGTAACTCTTATTTACACCGATGAGTCTGCCGACACTCAAGACATGTCGCTTGTGAAACTTGCCTTCGAGTATACCACGACAGGTGTCGACCATGTGGGGACGGGCAACAAGGTTCTTGCGGGCAAGGTGTTCAACCTCAATGGCCAGCTTGTGGGTGCTTCTACCCAAGGCCTAAGCAAGGGCATCTACATCGTGAATGGCAAGAAAGTAATCATCAAGTAAAAAGGAAGAACGGAAAATGAAGAAAATGGTATTTACTTTGGCACTCCTCTTGATGAGCTTGAGTGCGGCAATGGCACAGACATGGGATTTCCAGAACGGAGGCTTCTCTGCGACCGATAAGGCTAACTTGGCTGCTGATGAAACTAATTGGGTGTACGAGGAGACAAACAATCGTTATAAGAGCCAGATGACTCTTACGGCTGGAACCTTGATGGCAAATGGTGTGGCTTTGGAATGTACGGAAGGCCTGCTTTTTACCTTGACGAAGGCTGATGCTGTGCGTGTTGACTTCAAGAAGACTTGTATCACTTTGAATCAGAAGTCTGTCATTACCATCAAGGGTTTGAGCCGAGGCTTTATAGTTAAGGTAAAGTGCCAGTCAAGCAGCAAGGATACCAAACGCTCGCTAACTGCTGCCAATGTTACTCCTGCTACGAGCAATGACTTTAATGCCGAGGGTGATAATACCTCGGTGACATATACAGGAACGGTGGCAGCCGATGGTGACGTCACTTTGAGTAATAGTGGTGGACTTTACGTCTATAGTATTTCTGTCGTGGACCCCACTCAGGAAACTCCCGACGAGCCAGGAGCGTTCCACAATGTTTCTGCAAGCACGATCAAGAACCAGATGGTCTTGACTGTTGGTGGTGAGACTAAGTACTATAATACATCGGATGTCAAGGCTTCCATTAATGATGCCTCGGGTGCATTCACGGTATCTTCTAAGACTGGTGAATGGAGTGATGTATATGTAGGGAAGGTTTCTAATGTTTCTTTTGTCAAGGGGCGGCTTGATAGCGAGAATGGTCAGATAGACAATTCTGATAAGACTAAAGTTTCTATCAAGGCAGCCCAGAGCTGGTTCCAGTCTGCTTTCGTGGAGTGGTTGCCATACGAAGGCGCTACTACATATAATGTGTATGTTAAGGGTGGCCAGTATAGCGATTTTACGAAGATTGACTGTCAGTTGGTGCGCGACTATGGCACATACGGTCGTGCTGATGCCATGGGCTTGAAGGCTGGCGAGTATGAGCTGAAGGTAGTTCCTGTGGTAAATGACGCGGAGGTGGAGGCTGCCGCAAATGTTGTGACAGGCTTGAATGTGCGTGCTCACGACCGTTCAGGCTTCGCATTCAATACTTCCAAGACTCCAGGTGCTTACAATGCTGATGGTACGTTGAAGCCGAATACCCAGATTGTTTATATTACCAATGCCAATAAGGATAATGTGACACTTGATGTCAACATGAGTGGTGATGGAAAGCCTTTGACTACTTGTACAGGCCTTCAGGGAATCCTGGATGGCATCAAGAAAGGCAAGGACGAGCGTCCTTTCTTGTTCCGCTTGATAGGTAACATTGATGTTCCGACAGGTTATAATGGCGACATCGTTATCGATATGAATGGTTCGGAAAAGAGTGCTGGCGTTACGATAGAAGGCGTAGGAAACGATGCTGTGGCCAATGGCTGGGGTATTCGTCTGAAGGGTGTCCGTTATGCGGAAGTGGCCAACATTGGCTTTATGAACTGCCACAGCGGCGAGGGTGACAATGTAGGCTTGCAACAGGATAATGAGCATGTTTGGGTTCACAACTGCGACATGTTCTATGGCGATGCGGGCTCGGATGCCGACCAGGCCAAGGGTGATGGCGCTCTTGACTGTAAGGGGTCAAACTACGTGACATTCTCTTATAACCATTTCTGGGATAGTGGCAAGTGCAATCTCTTGGGCCTTTCTGAGAAGAATACTGATTACTATATCACTTATCATCACAACTGGTACGACCATTCGGATAGCCGTCACCCACGTGTGCGTTACTATTCTGCACATGTTTACAACAACTATTATGATGGAAACTCCAAATATGGTGTAGGTTCCACGTTGGGATCGAGCGTGTTTGTTGAGAACAACTACTTCCGTAACACCAACAGACCAATGATGATTTCTCAGCAGGGCACAGATGTCGCTTCGGATCCCAAGGGTACCTTCTCTGGTGAGGATGGTGGCATCATCAAGGCTTATGGCAATGAGTTTGTTGATATGAAGAACCTTCGCTTTGTTTCATATAGTGAAAACAACGTTGATTTTGATGCTTATGTGGCTTCTTCTCGCGACGAGCAGGTACCTCAAACTGTAGTTTCTAAGAAGGGTGGCAATAGATACAACAATTTCGACACATCTTCTGCCATGTATACCTATGCAGCAGACAAGGCCGAGAATGTACCTGCTGTGGTTGCGGGTCAGTTTGGTGCTGGCCGTGTTCAACATGGCGACTTCCAGTGGTCATTCGACAACTCTGTTGATGATGCGTCGTACGATGTTAACGCAGCATTGAAGAAAGCTGTAACCAATTACAAGACCACTTTGGTTAAGATTTTTGGTGGCGAGAATGCATCAACTGGCGAAGGTGGCTCTACCGAAGGTGGTTCTACAGGTGGTAGCACTGGCGAAGGTGGTAGCTCTGGTGAAGGCTCTGGCTCAGGCGAAGGTGGTGGCACAACGATTCCTTCCATAGAGGGTACGGTCGTAGTGACATTCGACGGGGGCAAACCTTCAAGCGATGTCGTGACAGTTACTGGCAACTATTCCACAAGCAAGGGTACTGCTACTATCGATGGCGCTACATACACTACTTGCGTAAAGATGGAGTCTGCGACAAGCATCACCGTAACGGTTGACAAGAAAGTAACGATGACTCTCTATTTTGGCTCTGCTGATGCTAAGACTAACGCAAAGGTTGACGGAAAGAATGCGGCCGATGTGAATGCAGTTATCGATGCGACAGCTAAAACAATGACGGTGACATTGGAGGCGGGTACCCATACCATTTCAAAGCAGGATGCCTGCAACCTCTTCGGCATCAAACTCGTACCCATAGCAGAATAATGAAAGTGTTTCCCCAGCGGGGGAAGAAGCATAAAATGAAATACACATCCGGGGCTGTCTTTTCTTTATGGAGACAGCCCTTTTTCTCAAAACATAATAACAACAAACAAAGCTAATTCGAACTTCCGGCAAGTGCCTCCCTGCACCTCGCCGTTGGTGTCACCGTCGTCAGGTAGGTGGATGTTGGGGGGCAATGTGTCCGTCTTGGGGGGTTGCGAAGATGTGAACATGCTCGTGGCCTGTTGCAAATCCTTTGTCAGCCTATCGCAAAACCTTAGGCAGCCTATCGCAAAACCTTAGGCAACTTATCATAAAACCTTCGGAAGCCTATTGTAAACTATTGCGCCTAACTTGGATTCTGCTAAATCCAAGTTATATTTATGTAAATCCAAGTTGTGTTTTATTAAATATAAGTTAGGCATTATATTTATTGCTGTGCTTCTGGCGGTTTTGTGATAAGCTGCCAAAGGTTTGGTGGCAGGCTTGTAAGGCTTTTATGCTTAGGTAGCCATGGCTCTATTGACACCATGGAAAACAAAAGCGGGAGGACGCTTGGTTTGCGTCTTCCCGCTCGATGTTTTCAGAAAGTATTTACTTAGTAACAGTTAAAAAATAA
>DJOI01000083.1 GCA_002439605.1 Candidatus Segatella mututuai
AAGCAATCTCACCTAAATTAGGACTGAGCGAGGTATTCATAGTCCAATGCCATCCCCATTTACCTACATCTATGTTGGTCTTGTCGGTTTCAAACCAAGGCATCATGTGTACATATACTTGCATTGGATTGCTACGCTCTGGCATCAAGACTTCCATAGAAGAGTTTCCACCTGAGGGCTCCCCGGCACCTCCACCATTGCCTGTTCCGCCAGAAACGTCGGAATCACTGCCGCAAGCTGCCATTCCAAGCCATATGCCCACCAAGGAAATCCCCGTCAATATCTTCGTTATTTTCATCGGTTATACTTTTAGAAGTGTTCATTTAAAATAAAAGTGCCGTGACACCCGCCTTGAACAGGTATCACGGGCACAATACATTCACCTAAAACTAATCATAAACTAAAAAACCTACCCATGGTTCCTAATACCCCGGATTCTGTTCCAAATTAGGATTCTTTGCTCTTTCCTCTGCAGGGATTGGGAAAATGCCCGTATGCTTATCAGCAGGATCAGCCTCCTTATTCCACCAAGGTTGATACCATGTTCCGAAACGGATATTGGTAGTACGACGCAAGCCTTCAAAAGCAAACTCATGCAACCACTCATTGTCCAAAACCTGATCATTCAGTTCGGTCAAATCAGACAAACCTGCGCGTTGGCGAATCTTATTGATGTAATTAAGAGCGGTAGATGTATAACCCAAGCGGTAGTAAGCCTCAGCCTGCATCATAAGCACCTCCGCATAACGCATCAACACCCAATCATAGTCTCGTTCCCAGGCATCGTTGGCGCTCCACTCATACTTGTCGAGACGTGCGCCCGCATTTTTAGCAGCATCTGTAAAATTATCGATTTCCTCTGTATAGCAGAGTGGTGTACCATCATCCATCAAAACCTCAGAGCCATCGGAAGCCTTGTACTGTTGTCCTATCATGAGCGTTTTGCCACGACGGTTGTCACCTTCCTCATAAGAAGACCACACACCAGGTTGAGCACAAATACCATTACCACACCATTGATAAGAGCCATCTGCAGAGAAAGCCAATTTCTGATTGTAATGATAAGTCATAGAAGCGAGATAATTTCCCACCGTGCCTTGCTTATGGTCATACGGGATAGCGAAGATAATCTCAGTCGAAGTCTCGTTCTTGATAAGGAAATTTGCCTTGTAATCAGGTGTCAAGGCATATCCACTCACCTTCTCACAAGCATCAATGCACTTTTGCCACTGAGGAGTGCCCGTATATACCTCCGCATTGAGATAGAGGCGAGCCAAAAGCGTATTGGCCACATTTTGGGTAAACTTACCATATTGTACTCCGGAAGGCAAGAGACTCATCACCTCGGTCAACTCTTTCTCCACAAAATCATACACTTCCTTACGAGTGGAGTTCTTAGGCAACTCTTTGGCGGTAAAATCGGTAGAGATAGGCACATTGCCAAATTCATCAAGCAACAGATAGTAATAGTATGCTCGCAAGCCTCTCAGCTCTGCTTTCACCTTATTTTTTGCCTCCTCGGAAAGTTCACTTTGATCCACTTGGTAAATAATGGCATTAATCTTGGAAACTCCCACGAAGGCATATCTCCAACCCGCCAATACAGCTGTGTTGTCAGCATCCCAAGTATGATATTGCAACTGCTGATAACGACCACCATCATACCAGTCGGTACCACGTGTAGGAATACAAGCCTCATCGCTGCTACATTCCGTCAAGAAGAATACATATTCAGAGGTAGGATAGCAATTCACACCATTACCCTCGTCAGTAGAAGCACCATAACCACGAAGTGTGGCATAAGCACCACCCATGATGGTTTGGACCTCGCTCTCTGTCTTACCATAATCATCCATAGACACCTTGTCGTAAAGGGTCTCATCGAGATTGGTACATCCTGTCATCAGAGTCATTGCACCTAAGAGCAATGCACTATATAGATATTTCATTTTCATGATGTTTTCTTTTAAAATGGATTAGAATGTTACATTAACGCCAAGTGAGAAGGTACGTGGACGTGGCGAATAGGTAGAACCCTCGCTGGTGCCATTATCTATAATCAAACGGTCGATACCAGGACCACTCAGCACATTGTCTGGGATATAAACCTCAGGATCCATGCCTGTGTAACTGGTAAGGGTGAAGAGGTTTTCTGCTGTAATGTAGAAACGCACCTTGCCCAATCCAATTTTCTTGACACCAGGCACATTGTAACCTAAAGTCACGGTCTGCATACGGAAGAAGTTGCCGTTCTCCAAAAAGTAATCCGAGAACACCGCGCCTTGCTTTACACCGCTTGTCAAGAAGTCGTCCAAGGTATTTTGGGCAGGCAAACGAGTGCTGTCGTAAAGTTCCATCTTGGTTGCGTTCAGAATCTTATGGCCAAACATTCCATAGCCAGAGAGATTGAGATCAAAGTCCTTATAAGACATATTGATGGAAAGACCCAAATTCCATTTTGGCATGGCAGACCCCAAATGCTCCTTCACTGGTTGGCCATCTTCACCTTTCTTTAAAATATAATTGCCATTCTCGTCGATGCCCTGGCACACATAACCATAGAACTCACCTGCTGCATAACCTTCCTCAATTACTTGAGAATAAACTCCGCTCAAACCACGGATATTGTGCAAGCTACCTGCTTGGAGTCCAACAGCTTGATACTGTTCGTTAGAAAGCTTGGTTATTTCCTGCTTGTTGTATGCGATAGACGCGTTGGCACCCAAGGAGAAATCTTTCGTGCGAACGATATTGGCGCCAAGGGTCAATTCCACACCCTTGTTGACCATATCTCCCACATTGGCCAACATCGTACCTACCAAGTAAGGAGGCTGTGGCACTGGGTATGTCCATAGCAAATCAGAAGTTTTCTTATGATAGAACTCCAAGCTACCATTGATGCGGTTGAGGAATCCGAAGTCGACACCGACATTGAACTGTGCGGTAGACTCCCACTTCAAGTCAGGGTTGGCATTCTGTGCTTGCACGTAGGAGTTTTTCCAAGTACCAGTAGAAGCATCATAATAAGCTGCACCAGCAGAACTCAATACTGAAAGGCTCTTATAAGGATCCACACCATTTTGATTACCGGTAACACCATAGCCTACACGAAGCTTCAAGTTGTCAAGCCAAGAACGTGTGCCTTCCATGAACTTCTCACTGCCGATGCGCCATGCTGCAGATACAGAAGGGAAAGTACCCCACTTATGGTCGGCACCAAAGCGAGAACTACCATCGTGGCGAACAGTCGCCGTAATCATGTACTTATCCATCAAAGTATAGTTGACACGTCCATAGAAGGAAATCAACTTAGAAGAGTTTTTGTAAGAATATACATCGCCCTGGCGGAAATCCGTACCCGCACCAAGATTGTTGTATCCGAAGGCATTGGTATCAAAGCCACTGCGGGTCGCACCAAATCCTTCTGCCACATTATCCATGTAAGAGTAACCACCCATCAAATTGATATGGTGAATATCAGCCAACTTCTTATCGTATGTCAAATATGCTTCCAACTGGCGATTGGTATATTCTGCTTCCGTACGCTGCCCCCATCCTTTCTCGCTCTGACCTTCCATCTTGGCATCGTTAGGTTTGTACATGCCACTTGTAGCTTGGTTGTACTCGTAGCTCATATTGGCAGAACCTGTCAAACCTGGAAGGAATTCATAATCAACCTTGAAATAACCGAGGAAGCGATGGCGCTTATGATCGTCGCTACGCTTGGTCAGCAACTCCACTGGATTCTCGGTATTTGTACCACTAATCTGAGTGAAAGAACCATCAGGGTTATAAACAGGGATGGTTGGATTCAAATTGAAAGCACGCTCAAAGATACGTCCATCCGTAGGATGCCATGTATCAAAATTAGCATTGATAGCTTCCTCAAAACGAAGCTTGCCATTCGAAGTCTTTTGGAAAGCGGTAAGACTGCCTGCCAAGCGAGTGAAGTTATTGCGCTTCACGACACCCTGGTTGTTTTGATAGGTAACAGAAGCATGGTAGCCCGAGTTCTTACGGGTATTGCTGAAAAGCAAGTTGTGTGAATGAGAAATCGCTGTACGTGTCAACTCCTTCTGCCAATCGGTATCAGCTCCATAATCCTGCGCATCAAGTAGATTGTTCTCACGTACATATCCACGCCACTGGTTGGCTGAAAGAACATCGAGATACTTGGCTTGGTTAGCGACAGCCACATAGCCGTTGTACTGCACGTTGACATGCTCGGCGTCGCTACTTTGGCGATTGGTTGTAACGATGATGACACCATTGGCGCCACGGCTACCATAGATAGCTGCAGCAGAAGCATCCTTCAATACATCTATGCTCTGGATTTCGGACGGCTGAACTGAGTTCATGTCCACTCCAGGAATACCATCTACTACTATCAGAGGGCTGTTGCTTGCAGAAAGAGACGTGCCACCACGAAGACGGATGGAGGCTCCATTCTCTGGAGAACCTGATGCCTGGACAACAGAAAGACCAGCCACCTTACCTTGCAACATCTGCTCGGCACTGGTGATGACGCCATGTTTCAAATCCTTGGCACTGACACTGGCAATAGAACCCGTCAAGTCGTTCTTGCGCATCGTTCCATAACCCACACCTACGACAACCGTTTCTGCCAGCATATTGGCATCCTCCTCCAAGAGAACCTTCACACCCTTGGCAGCCTTCACCTTCTTGGTAACATATCCCACATAAGAAATTTCCAAGGAAGCCGACGTATTGCAAGAAATCGAGAAATTGCCGTCCATATCGGTCACCACACCATTCTGTGTACCTTGCTCACGTACAGTTGCGCCTATCAAGATTTCTCCTGCAGCATCATATACAGTACCCGAAGCTGTCATCTTTTGTGCCAAGGCGCTCTGCCCTGTCAGCATCATCAAGCAGAGTAACAATACCGCTTGAAATATATGAAAATGTTTGTTGTTCATTGTTTCATCTATTTAGAATGTTGTCTTTCATTGTTCTTTATTTTACCTCAGACATAGGTACCAATGGGATGGTTGTATTGACAACCTCCACTCCCTTGACATTGGTGATGGTTACCTTCAAGTCGCTGATGGTCTTGTCGGCAACGTCATCCAAGAGGTTGATAGAGATGCTTCGCTTGTCGCGGTTGCCAGTCAAGACACCTGTCAACTCCTTGTTGCTGGCAACAATCTTGCAGTTCAAGTCGCCGTCCAACTTACCATTATACTGATGAGTGAGGGTCAAGATGTCGTTGGCACAAAGCTTGGTGGGGAAGTAAGAGAAGGATGGGTCTGGATAAGGTACAGCCTGGCCTGCCTTGGTACTTTGGTCGGCGCAAGTGCCGCCCCAATCATTGTTTACAATGCCCACCATCAACCACGCTATATTCGTTGGCTCGTAGTCAGACTCCAAAGCATTGTCGTGCTTGCTGCCATCGTCATTGAAATTATAGACATAATAATCGAACGGTGAGGTCATGCTCCAAGTATAAT
>DJOI01000039.1 GCA_002439605.1 Candidatus Segatella mututuai
ATTTTTTAACTGTTACTTAGGTAATTATATAAGTGCAAATATAGTGTAAATATGGGGACGTTGTTATTCGGTGCATCGACTTTTAAGAAATATTAAGAGAGCTTTTGATACCCCAAGAAGTTGATGGTACCTCATATACAGTTGAAGCCGCCTTCGTACTACAACGAAAGCGGCTTCAACTGTATATGCAATAAGTTTTACTTGCACACTTACCAAGGCTATGCCCTATTAGGGAGCAGAACTCGTCGCTTAGGGGCAAAGTGCGATCGCTAATAGGGACTGAGCCTCGTCGCTAGTAGGACCTGGGCCTCACCCATAGTAGGGACTAAAACGCTACACTATTGGGACTGCCGGCAACTTGTTGTGGAGGCATAACGCAGCATGTTGAGCAAGAGCAGGCGGCCCAGCGCATGGGAGATTGTCGACGATGAGCAAGGTGTGTCCCGAGTAAACCCATTCGAGGATGTCGCTGTAGCCACTTCCGAACTGGGTTGGCTCGAATCTTCTTGTTTTACTTTGTCTTCCTGTCGGCCACGTACATGCCCATCAGGATGCAAGCTGCGCCTACGAGAAAGTAGGGAGTTATCTTCTCGCCCAGCACCCACCAGGCGAACACCATCGTGGTGATGGGGTTGAAGTACACCCAGTTGGTGGCCTTCACGGCACCTAACTTGGCGATGCACCAGTTCCATGTCAGGAAACATACCATCGATGCCAGACAGCCTAAGAAGAGCAGGTTGGCAAGCACCACGGGCCGCGCCAGCACAGCGAGAGAAGGCATCCCCGGCGCCACGGCATAATAGGGCAGAATGGTAAGGACACCATAAAAGAACACCTTGCGCGTGATGAAAGAGGCACTATACTTGCCGCTCAGCGACTTCATGAGCAGCGAGTACACCGCCCAGCACATGCAGGCCGTGAAGGCCAACGCATCACCAACGGGCGAGAGATGCAGCACAAACCTACCGTTGAGTACCACCACGACCATGCCCACGAAAGCCAACAACGACCCCATCAACTGGACTACATGGATGCGGGAGGAACGATAGACAAGCCTCACCAGCAGCGTGGCGAACAGAGGGCACGAGCACACAATGAGCGAGGTGTTGGTAGCCGTGGTATAGTTCATGGCCTCGTTCTCGCTCAGGAAATAGAGCGAGCCTCCCGTGATGCCTAACAACGCCATCATGCCTTCGTCGCGCCATGTCCTCGCAAAGATGCGGCGATGGTTAAAGCCCAGCATGAGCACATACGCCATGGCGAAGCGGAGGGTGAATATCTGGGCTGGCGAGAGCCCATGGAGCATCAGCACCTTGGTGGCCACAAAGGTGGTTCCCCAGACGGCTACGGTGAGGAAAGCTACAATATGGCAGAAGACATCGGTATTTTTTGACATACGGTTTCAGTTTCCAAATGTGTGCAAAGGTAGCAAAAAACACTTAAAACGGCAAGAAAAAGACTCTTTTTTTGCATTTGCATCCACCGATGTGGAATAATCTGTGTAACTTTGCCGCCCAGTAAGGAACAAAAGAAACCATAGACATCGTGATACTGCACAATATAGACACCACATGGCTCGAAGGCATCGAGCTGCCTCCAAGAATGAACAACCCGCTCGACTACGAGCCGCACCCTCTCTGCATCGAGGCTTGCAAGAGGCTGCAATCCTATCTGGCCCAGCGCAAAGACTGGCGCGGCGAGATAGACCGTGGCAAGATGTTTGGCGTGCTCGTCGTAGAGACTCCCGAAAAAGAAGTGGCTTACCTCACGGCATACAGTGGCCAGATAGGAGGAAGAAGCGACTGGGATGGTTTTGTACCCGCGGTATTCGACTATCTGCAGCCCGATGGATATTTCAAGCAACACGAAAGCGAAATATCAGACATCAACCTCGCCATTCACAATTTGGAACACGACGAGCGGATGGAAAGGATAAAGCGTGACATCGATCTTCTGAAAGCAGAACACGAGCAAACCATCCATGCCTATCGGCAGAAGATGAAACAAGCCAAGGCGCAAAGGGATGCCCGCCGACAGGAGGGCGATGTGTCGGAGGAGGAAGAAGCCGACATGACAAGGCAAAGCCAGCACATGAAGGCGGAGCTGAGACGGCTGAAGAAATCGCTGACGCAGAAGACAGCCATAGAAGAGGAATACGAGGACTTCCTGGCCGACATCAAACGGCGCAGGCAGTTGCGCAAAACACTATCGGATGCCCTGCAGCGATGGTTGTTCTCCCAGTTTCGCATGCTCAACTGCGAGGGCGAACACAAGAATCTTCTCGAGATATTCAAGGACACGGCGGCCAAGGTTCCGCCAGCAGGCAGCGGCGAGTGCTGCGAGCCCAAGCTCCTGCAGTACGCCTACAGCCATGGCTACCGCCCCGTGCAGATGGCCATGTTCTGGTGGGGCGAGAGCCCCAAGGAGGAGATTCGCCACCATCTGCACTACTACCCTGCCTGCAACGGCAAGTGCAAGCCCATCCTGGGGTGGATGCTCCCCGAGGCTTGCGAAACCTGGAAGAAACCTTGTACGAACGACGTTAGAACGCTGTTCGAAGACCATGAGATTGCCGTCGTTTGCAAGCCTGCGGGCATGCTGTCGGTGCCTGGCAAGTGCAAGCAGCCATCCGTCTACACCTTGATGCGGCAGAGGTATCCGCAAGCCACGGGACCACTCATCGTCCACCGGCTCGACATGGCGACAAGCGGCTTGATGGTTATCGCAAAGACCGAGTTTGCCTATCACCAGCTGCAAGAGCAGTTTGCCAACCATCAGGTAGAGAAACGGTATGTGGCCATCGTGTGCTGCCGAGACAAGGGGGCAGCCGACCGCATCGCCAAGGAAGGAACCATCAGCCTGCCATTGATGCCCGACTACCTGGACCGTCCCCGGCAGATAGTGAGCCGCGGGCAGGGCAAGGAGGCGGTGACGAAATATCGAGTGCTTCGCCGCATCGACGACACCCACCTGCGCCTCGCCCTCCATCCCAAGACCGGACGCACCCACCAACTGCGTGTGCATTGCGCCCACCGAGAGGGGCTGGACGCTCCCATCCTGGGCGACCCTCTCTATGGCCGTGAGCCAGCCTCGCGGTTGTACCTGCACGCTGAAGCCATCCGCTTCGAGCATCCGCTTACAGGCAAAATTCTTTACATTGAGAGCTTGGCCACTTTCTAAGCATTGGCATAAAAAAAACATCGCCCAACTGGGAAAAACTTTTTCTCCAGTTGGGCGATTATTTTTTCCCAGTTAAGCGGATGTTTTTATATAGTTAGGGGGTGCTACCCTCCTCAAACATGACTATTCAGAAATCTATACAAAAAACATAATCAGCACTTGTGCGATGACCACCCTGACAAACATGCCGAGAGGATAAACCGTGGCATAACTGACGCTTGGCGTGTCGCCCTCTATCGTGTCATTGGCATAGGTGAGCGCCATGGGGTTCGCCATGCTGCCGCAAAGAATGCCGCAAATGCTGCCAAAGTCGTACTTCTTGGTTCGCAGAATGACGAGCCCCACTATCAGCACAGGCACCACGGTGATGGCAAAGCCGATGCCTACCCACATCAAGCCCTCGGGGCGCACCACCGTCTCGAAGAACTGCCCGCCGGCCTCCAGGCCTAAGCAACCCAAGTAGAGCGCCAACCCCAACTCGCGGAGCATCAGTCCGGCGCTACGGGTCATGTAAGAAATGAAGTGCACACGGGGACCCAAGGCTCCGATGAGGATTCCCATGACGATGGGGCCGCCCGCGATACCCAACCGCACAGGAGCCGTCATGCCGGGAATGCTGAAAGGCATCGTCCCGATGGCGAGACCCAATATGATGCCAAGGAAGATAGCGCCGAGGTTGGGTTCGTTGAGCGTCTTGACGGCGTTGCCCAGGAACTGCTCCACGTGGTCGATGCTGGCAGGATCGCCCACCACCGTGAGGCGGTCGCCGTACTGCAGGCGCAAGTCGTCGGTGGCAAGCAGGCGAATGTCGCCACGAAGCACACGGCTCACGTTCACTCCATAGGTGTTACGCATGGAAAGATGCCCCAAGAGCTTGCCGTTCAGTTCTGGACGAGTAACCACGATGACGCGGCTCTCCACCTTGGCATCGATGGCGTTCCAGTCCACCTTCTCGCGATTCCAGTCCTTGTCCACCTTCTTTCCAAAGAGTATCGACATGGCGGACACCTCGTCCTTATTGGTCACCACCAACACGCTGTCGTTGGTATGCAGCACCGTATCTGCCTGGGGCACGATCACTTGGTCGCCACGCCACACACGCGAGATGATGAACTTGCGATGGGTAAGCATCGATATCTCGGCTATGGTGTTGCCATTCAGGGCAGGGTTCATGATGACGTACTGACCGATGGAGGTATGGTCGTCCTCATCGCTTCGCCTTATTTCCAGGTCGGCGGGCTTCACAAAGAACTTGCGCATCATCATCATCGCCAAGATGACACCCACCACACCCAAAGGATAAGTCACGGCACAGCCCAAGGCGGGACCTCCGCTGGGAAGCCCCAACTGTTGCAAAGCCTGCTGGGCGGCGCCAAGAGCCGGCGTATTGGTAGTGGCACCACAAAGAATGCCGACCATATCGGGCAGACTGACCGGCAACAGCCAGCACAATCCCAAGGAGAAGAGAGTTCCCACCAGGATGACCGCCATGGACCAAAGATTGAGCGAAATGCCCTCATGCCGCATGGAGCCAAAGAAGTTGGGTCCCACATAGAGTCCCAGCACATAAACAAACATGGTGAGTCCGAAGCTCTCGGCAAATGCGAGCATATTCTGGTCTATCGAAAGTCCAAGATGGCCGGCAACGATGCCCACAAAGAACACGAAGGCAATGCCGAGAGAAATACCTCGTACGCGAATCTTGCCAAGGGCAAGACCCAATGTGCAAATCAAGGAAAGGATGACGATGCCCTGCACCGCCGAATGATTGTAGATTAATCCATCAAACCACATGACAATCTATTTCAAGCCTTATTTCAGAGTTTTATTATTTGCTAAAATCAGTTGCAAAGGTACTGCATTTTTCCGACTAAGCAAAAGAATGGGAATTATTTTTCGGTAAATATGCATAAATACGGGCATGGCAGAGATTATCGCCCGAAATAGTTTGCCGTTTCGGGGATTTATGGTAACTTTGCACTCGTTTTTCATCGCATCTGCAACGGCAAGGTGCCATATTTTAAAACTACAAACAGACTTTAGAAGACAAAAGACAATGACAGATATTTGCTGCATAGGGCACATTACAAAAGACAAGATAGTAACGCCCAACAGAACCGTATATATGGCCGGAGGAACTTCGTTCTACTTCGCCTACGCCATCAACCAGCTGCCCAAGGACATCACGTTCTCATTGGTGACATCCATGGACCCGACCGAGACGGAGCCCGTGGAGAAAATGCGCAAGGCGGGCATCAACGTGAGGCTCAACGCATCGCGCAACACGGTGTTCTTCGAGAACTGCTACTTTGGCGAGAACCAGGACCAACGCAAGCAAAGGGTCCTTGCCAAGGCCGACCCCTTCACCATCCAACAGCTGAAAGACGTGGAGGCCAAGGTTTTCCACCTCGGCAGTCTGCTGAGCGACGACTTCCCGCCCGAGGTGGTGGAGTATCTTGCCTCAAAGGGCAAGGTGTCCATAGACGTACAGGGGTATCTGCGGGAGGTAAGAGACGAGAAAGTTTATCCCGTAGACTGGAAGGACAAGCTGGAGGTGCTCAAAAATACATATTATCTGAAGGTAAACGAAACGGAGATGGAAACCATTACTGGCCTGAAAGACCCTCGCAAGGCAGCCCTGCTGTTGCATTCCTGGGGCGTGACAGAGGTCATCATCACCTTGGGAAGCGAAGGCTCGCTCGTCTATGTGGACCAAACCTTCCATGAGATTCCTGCCTATAAGCCCATAGAAGTGGTGGATGCCACAGGCTGTGGCGACACTTACTCGGCAGGCTATCTATACAGAAGGTTGCAAGGTGCCTCTCCTTTGGAGGCGGGCAAGTTTGCCGCTGCCATGTGCACCATCAAGTTGGAGCACAACGGGCCTTTCAACCGCACGCAGGAAGACATTCTGAAGATTATCGGATAAAGCCGCAAGGCACGCATGGCGATTTTTTTGCCCCGCCCAACAGTCCATATCCATTTCTGCTTTCAAGACAAATGCCGAGGATGTACCCCCACACAACGGGTACATCCTCGGCATTTTTTATATAGAATAGATGGAATTATTTGCTCAGCGATCGGGCTGTGAGGTCGAGCAAGCTTTGCAGGTAGTCGTCGTCGGTGTCTTTCTTCATCTTGGAGAGAGCCGTGGCGCAGAACTTCTTCTCTTCGGCGTTGAGAAGGGAGCCGTGGTCTTTGCAAAGTTTGATGATTTTGTTGGCAATGCCAGTTTGAAGGTTACGGCGCAGCTGCGACTGGAGGCTCCAGTGGTATTGTTCCTTGGCATTCTTGAAAGCGGCACGGAAGTTGTTGAACTGAGTAAGGAACTCGGCGCTGGTCTGTGGTTCGGGCTCGTTGGCAGAATACTTCTTGGCAAGATTTTTCCAATACTTCACGGTTTGTCCGTTGACCACCACAGAGTCTACGCCGTTGTTGCTGCTTACCACCACATCACTGAGCTCGTCGGACAGACTGTTCAAGTCAGCCTCCAATTTTCTCAGATCACTTATCTCGGCGATGGTTCCATCGGGATTGACGATGGTGGTACGTCCTATGGCGCGATGGGCTCTTTCCCATACGGGGTCTTTGCCGTAGAACAGATGGATGGAGCCTTTGACGAGTTCTTCACCGCCGTCTTTCTTGTTTCGCCGACCTGTGTCTTCATCATCGCTATCGTACCACACCAAGGTGTACACATAGCGCATGGTGCTGTCCTTTGGGTCGCGGAAATACTGCAGGTTGTAGTTGCGTTCCTTGTGCGCTCCGAAAGTGACGCTCTGTGTGTTTCTATCACCGTATGCGATGCTTTGCTGTCTTCCCGTGGAGCCTTTCTTCTTTATCATGGAAGAGTATGCCAACTTGCTGCTGGCGAGCAACGCCTGGTTGTATGTCTCTATCGGCTTGGCCTTCTTTGCAGGGACGGCATAATCGTAGGAGACGACACGTCCCTTGCCGTATTGGCTCTTGGTAGATGTGGTGACATAGTCGTTGGCGGTGAGCCAGGCTGCGAGGTTCTCGAAAGCCTCGTTGGGCATCACGATGGCTTTCTGTGCGAAGGCTGTGCCCGACACTATCATCAGGCAAGCCATGATGGCGATTCTGAGATTCTTTTTCATATTGCTTTTCCTTTCTTATTTGTTGTTTCTTGTTGTGAAGTTCGTAATACGGTAGTTTGCCCGGATCTATCTTGTTTCCTGTTCTTGCCCGTATGTGTCCTCGTCGGTATACGATGCCAGGTCTTCCGCTTGCAGGGCGCTGACGAGATACAGTTGGTAGAGCATTTCGTTTTGCTGCTCTTCAAGGGCTTTCAGATGGGCATCCGCCATCACCTCGGGAGTTTGCTGTATAGAGTCGACGACAGTTTGGGCAAGCCATGCGACAGGAGGTGCCGGGCTGTGGAGGTGTTTGCGGTAAGTACCTCGTTTGCGAGGACGCAACTTGGGCTTGGCCGTCCGTGGAATGCTTGGTTTCACCTCGGTTGCCGTGGAGGGGGCTACAGCCTCGGTTGTATCGCTTTTGGCCTGTGCCAACGTTGCAGAAGGAGAGCCCGGTCTGTTGTTTTTCCCCGACGGCCACGTCAGGACGATGAGCAAAGCCACAGCTGCGGCTGCTGCAAGGAGACTCCACAGAGGTCGCCGGCGCACATGGTTGCGAAGTGGTTTGCTGCGTTCCTTATTGATTGGCATTTCTTTATCACGTGGCATTTCCTCTTCAAGTGGCAACCCATCTTCAAGTGGCATCCCCTTGTCGAAGTAAGCAAACATTAGCCGATAGGGCTTTAGGTCGTCGCTCACATCGTGGTGGACGGCAAACCATTGGCTTATCTTTTCTTCCTCTTCGAGCGAGGTGAGTCCTTGCATGAATCGCCCGATGAGAAGTCTTATTTCTTTTTCTCCGTTCATATTTCTTTTCCTCCTTGATAATTAAAGCTTTGTTATCGTATTATACCACATTTATATATTAAGCATTCTTATATATCATAACATTCGTTGCTTGATTTGAAGCAACATCTTCTGTCGTGCTCTCGACAAAAGAGTGGCTGCAGACGCTGGCGTGATGCCTATGATGTGGGCTATCTCTTCCATGCTCTTCTTCTCTACCTGTCGAAGGTACAGCACTTGATATTGCGTGGAAGGCAGCTCGTGCAGTTTCTGCCGCAGCCACTTGTCGTTCTCTTGGGTTTCCATCACAATATCGGGCGGAGCCTCGCGACTTTCGGCTTGAAGATGTGGATGCAACTGCATGGTGTCTTCTCGTTTTTTGCGGTGCAGGTCGATGCAGTAATGTTTGGCGATGCTTCCTGCCAGTCCCTTAGCATGTTGCATAGAGAAGATGTCCTGCCTAATGGCCCACAGCTTGAGCATGGTGTCTTGGGCCACGTCGTCGGCGGTCATACCGTCAGCGCCATAGCCTTTGCTGATGTGCTGGGCGATTTGCCGTAGCTCTGGAACCAATGAGGTAAATTCTTTCTCTGTCATGCGCGCTTTTTATCTTACTTGTTCTGATGTATAAACGAAGAAAATGGGAATTTATCAACAGCTTTAACTTCTCTTAACCTCAAGTGTGAGTCCAACAAAAGCAATCCTGTCCAACAAAAGCTTTGTTAGGACAACAATAATTAGAGAGGGTGCGTCATAAGTCCATGACGCACCCTCGTATCTAATTATGCGATAAGAAAAAAGAGCAGAGCAGATGTTGTGAACAGCTTTGCAAAGCATCAGAAGCGATAGACAGCAAAGCTGTGTGGCTTCAGCTTGACATCAAGCACATTGCCTTGCGTCTGTGCATCCGACTTGATGGGCACTACGGCATTCTTGCGCTCTATCCTGTTTTCTGCACGAAGATCATCGGCATGAAGAAGAGTAACCTGTCCCGGCTTCAGCTTCTTCAGACCTTGGAAGATAACCCGTATGGGTTTCTCCTGCGCCGAGGTGTTGGCTATTTTCACAATATAACTCTTGGTGGGCTTGTCGTAGCAGGCTGTGGCATAAAGCCCATCCTCGCCCTCTACAGCCTGGCCGTTATGGGTGAGTTTCAGTACGTGGGTGCCCTTGTTCATGCCATAAAGCTGCTGCACATAATAGTTGGCCGAGCGCACGGAGGTAAGGTTGTCGAACCAAATGAGGTCTGGCCGCCATTGCCAACCATCCACATGCGCGAAGAGAGGCGCATAAGTGGCTTGATACACCACGTCGGCATTACGTTCCAAGCCTGTCATGAAAGCAGCCTCTGCGAGGGCTGCCTCCCACGAGTTGGGATTGTTCTTGGCATGAGCCGCATATTCACCTGCAAACACCTTGGGACCCTTGCGGTCGTAATGGTCGTAACGGCCTGCATTGGCAAGAAACCACTCTGGACTCTTGTAGTAATGCTCGTCCACCAAGTCGACTCCCAACCGTCGCATCTGCTCCCAACCATAGTCAAAATTGTCGCCATCAGCCGAAGGACCAGACGAACCACATATCTTTATCTCTGGATACTTGGCACGTATCTGCTCCACAAACTTCTCGAGACGCTCAGGATAGAGCGGTCCCCACTGCTCGTTGCCTATTCCTATCTGCTTCAGCCCGAATGGTGCAGGATGCCCCATATCGGCACGCAACTTGCCCCACTTGCTGGTTACTGAGCCATTGGCAAACTCTATCAAGTCGAGCGCGTCGTCAATATAACTCTGCAAGTCGGCTACTGCCACATGGGCATTAGGGTCTTTGTCGTCGTTCTGATACTGGCAGGCCAATCCTACAGAGAGTATGGGAAGAGGTTCTGCGCCAATCTTCTCGGCAAGCAGAAAATACTCATAGAAGCCCAAGCCCAACGACTGGAAATAGTTGGGGAAGAGACGATGTGGAAAGGTGTCGCGCCAACGGTTCTCGTTGAGAGGCCGGTTCTCGGGAGCACCCACGCTGTTTTTCCACTCATAGCGTGTATCAAGGTCGGTTCCTTCTACTATGCATCCACCAGGAAAGCGGAAAATGCCTGGATGAAGGTCGACAAGATCTTGTACCAGATCGGCTCGAAGCCCATGCCAGTTGTCGGAGGGGAAGAGCGAAACATGGTCGAGATCCACGCTCTCGGCACCTTTCTCTAAGTACACGCGCATCAAACCCTTGGGGTCGGTCTGCGGTGAGGTGAGCGTACAGGTGTGCTTCTGCCATTTGTTGTTGGTAATGGTAATGGTCTGCCGTGCGATGACATCGTTTCGGGAGTTGACCAACTCTACTCTTATTTTTGTCTGCTTGCCGTCGAGAAGATGCAGACGGGCATAGACGGAGAAGTCGTACCGCATGTCTTTCTTCAGTCCCATGCCGAAGAAGCCTCGGTTCTCCAGTCCGGTCTGTTTATCTCGCGCCCCTGCACTTTCGAGTGTCACATAATGTGGATTACGAGAAAAGGCGGGGTTCACATCGTTGAGTGTGACATGGCCGAAGGTGTTCCATCCCATCAGTCTCTGAGGGAACTCGAAGGAACGGTTCTCCACCATCTCGGCATAAAGTCCACCGTCCGCTCCGAAGTTGATATCCTCGAAGAAGATGCCATACATAGTGGGCTGGATGGGCGCTCCAAGCTTATTGGCCTGGACGACAAACTGCTGTTGTGAAAAACTTGCGAGCGAGGAGGTTGCCGCTAACATAAAGGTTGTAAGGATTTTTGATGGTCTCATGTTGTTACATTGTTTTATTGATTTCTGAATTTCCGACAAGTTGCACATTATTACCTCTTCACAGGCACAAGGACAAAGCTAAAGCTCTTGTTGCCAGCATGTACGCGATATTTTTCCAAAGGCCAAGCGCCCCAGGAGTTTTCGCCTCCCACACCATAATGCTCGCCATCGATGAAGAGGTTGGTGAATTTCGACTTCTGCAAGTTAAAGCTGTGGCGCTGGTCTTTCTCGTCACCATCGTCCAGTTCGTCGATGTCGAAGTGAAGCGCAGAGGCATAGAATGGCCGGCAACTCTTCACCATCACCCCAAAGCCATCGCCATCGGTCTGCTTCCACCAGTGCATATCGCCCTTTGTTCCACTTTCCTGTGGACGGATGTAGGGGAAATATTGATTGTCGGCATGGTCGTGATAAATTCCTATACGCATGCAGTCCTTTCGGTCGGAATAATTCTCTATGGGGCCTCGGCCGTAGTACTCGCTCTCTCCCATATCGTAAGGCAGTTGCACGAGCACGCCAAAGCGGAAGAGGTCGCTCACTTTCTCGCCTTCTGCCATTTGCAAATCTTCGGTTACTTTCACGACACCTGTATTCGCCATGACGAGATAGGTAACCGACAGTTCTGCTTTCACCTGTGGCATGGCATAGGTGGCACAGATGTTGAAGGTATTCGCCTTCTTGTTTTTCGTTGCTGTAAGAGCTTTCAAAGTCAGCTCAGGATGCCTCCACAGTTTGAACTTTTTCTGCAGACCAGCGCCCATGTCGTTGTCGGTAGGAGCTCGCCAGAAGTTGGGTTTCAATGTTCCGCCCTCGCCCAAGAGCGACTTGCCCTGATAGGTAAAGGCAGAGATAAGGCCAGTGGTGCGGCTTACCTTAAAGGTGAGATCGGGCGTTACGACAGCCAAGTCGGCTTCTCCCTTACGGTCGATGAGCTTTGCCTTCACGTTCTTGCCGGCTGTGGCCTTTACCTGTTTTTCAGCACAATGTCCGCAGCACGCCTTCTCCTTCACCGCAAGCTGACTGTAGGCTATTACCTGACCGGCCTCCATGAGGGGTTCTGCTTTCTTCAGACGGAAGTCAATGTTGAGGAATACTTCCTTGCCCTTTACCTTCGACAGGTCGTAAGGGATGGTGATGGTCTTTGTCTGCTGTGGAGCCACATCGATGTTGGCAAGGGTTCCGTTCTGGGTCTCCACGCCATCTTCTATCAAGCTCCACGCCAATGCGCAATTGCTCAAGCCTATAAAGAAGTTCTCATTATATACGTTCACCTCTCCATTCTGGGCATCCTTCATCGTGGTCCAAATGTTCTGATACTGATAAGCCACCTCGTATGCATGAGGATTGAGCTGACGGTCGGGGCCTACGATTCCATTGCAATTGAAGTTGTTGTCGCTTGGGTCGTATTTATTATAGTCGCCACCATAAGTATACTCTATCTGTCGGAGTTGCTCATTGCTCATGTTGTCGGTCTTTATGCTCATTGGCTTCTGAGTGTGACGATGCAGTCCCTGGTCGACAAAGTCCCAATCGAAACCGCCTTGGAAAATAGGATACTTGCGCACAAGTGCCCAATAATCGCTCAGATTGCCACCCGAGTTGCCCATGGTGTGATTGTACTCACATTGTATAAGAGGCTTGTCGCTCTTAGGATTCTTACTATAAGACTCGCAGTCTTTCACCGAATAATACATAGGACAGAAGATGTCGGTTCCATCGCCAGAACCTGCCTGTTCATACTGCACAGGGCGACTCTGATCCTGGCTCTTTACCCACTTGTAAGCCTGCATGAAGTTGTCGCTCATCACCGTCTCATTGCCCAAGCTCCAAGTTACAACCGAAGGATGGTTGTAAAAGTTGGACACGTTGTGCTGGTTGCGCTCCATGATTTGTTTGGCGAACATTGGTTTGCCTGCTGCCGCATCCTTTCCATAACCGAAGCCATGACTCTCCTGGTTGGCTTCTGCCACCACATAGATTCCATACTCATCGCAGAGGTCGTACCAACGAGGATCATCGGGATAGTGACATGTACGCACCGCATTGATGTTCAGACGTTTCATCAGCCGAATATCCTGCATCATACGCTCCATGCTTACCACATATCCGCCATCAGGATCCATCTCATGACGGTTGGCTCCCTTGATGAGTACAGGCTGACCATTGACCAAGAACTGGCGGTTCTTTATTTCCACTTTTCGGAAACCTACCTTGACAGGTGTCACACTTGCCTGGCGCATGTCAGCTCTTTTACCACGTCCTGACAGCGAAACCTGCAGGGTGTAAAGATAAGGAGTCTCGGCCGTCCATTTGTGGGGACTGTCTATCTTCATAGATAGATGAGCCAGACCATTATTGGCTACCCCCGCAGCTGTTGCCACCTGCTTTCCTTCCTTGTCGAAGAGGATAAGGTTAAGATTTCCTTGTCCTTTCACCTTAGCTGCCACCTGCAGCACTCCATCCTTATAATTGTTTACCAGGTCGGGGGTGACACGGATGTCCTCAAGTTGCAACTTGGCATTGCGTGCATAGAGATAATTCTCGCGTGCCACGCCACTCAGTCGCCAGAAGTCCTGGTCCTCGCACCATGAACCGTCGCACCAACGGAACGTCTGGAAGGCAATGAGGTTCTTGCCCTTTTTAAGGAAAGGAGTGATGTCGAACTCAGCTGCCACCTTACTGTCTTCTGCATAGCCGGCAAACTGTCCGTTGACATATAAATATATGTTGGAAGTGACGCTTCCGAAATGGGCTATCACCTGTTTACCGTTCCAGCTTGCAGGAATATCTATCTGGCGACGATAAGAGCCCACATGGTTGTCCTTGACAGGTACTGCAGGAGGTTGCTCATTGAAATGGTTACGCCAGGCAAAGCCTGCGTTCACATACTCGGGTTGGCCATAGCCATTTAACTCCCAGATGCCTGGGACAACCATAGTGCCCCAATGGGAATCATCGAGGTTGGCAAGATAAAAGTCGGTAGGTCGCTGGTCGGCATTCTCTACCCACTTGAACTTCCATGTTCCGTCCAAAGAAAGAAAATTCTGGCTTTTTGTCTTGTCGACACTGGCAAGGTCTCTGCTCTTTACCACTCCTCCATCCTTGTACACCATATCGGCAAAGGAATAGGAAAAGAAAGATGTGTGGAGAGGCAGACGATTGATCGCATTCACTTGCAGGTCGTGCCACTCTGTGAAATTGGGTTGTTGAACAGTTGTCTTGTTCACCGTCCGGGCTGTTGCCTTAGGCTTCTTGGCACCGAAAGCATACATGGTCAAAGCTGCCAAACCCAAAGTAAGGAATAGTTTTTGTTTCATTTTTTACGTTATAAAGGTGTTTGTTTAGTTTATTCTGTTTTATCATAGCGTTTCTTTTATTGCTTAGCTCAAGGAACGCTCTCATGCTTAATTGTTGTTGTCTGGTTGCAAAAATAAGCTTTTTTTCCGACTTGACAAGCATATATTATGTTAAAAATGTTGTTTCTACACTTATTCTTTTAAAAATACAAAAAAGTGCCAATAAGCGTACCATCGTCCACTCTACATTTTGGCTTGGGGCGAGCTGGACGATGTGGGTTTTCTGACAGTGGATAAGCAAAAATGATCCGTCTATTATTTGGGCAAAGGAAGTTCTATAGGTAACTATTGGGCACCCCCTATAGGCAACATGTATTACTGGCACATACGACATGAGGAGGCATAGTTGTACAACATGATTTCTTGTCTAATTATTAGACGGCTGTGTCTAATAATTGGACATTTCCACCAATGATAAATATTTCATAAGTGATTGATAATCACCATTATTAATCTTTTGGCACGGCAATTGATTATATAAGAGTAATTAATAACGATAGAAATGAAGAATAAGAAACGGTACTTCGGAGTGGTTGTGATGACTGCGAGCTTCATCGCAAGCTATGGACAGCAGGCAGGTTGGGATGTGGTGAAGACCTCTGCTTGGAGCCTCGACGACTGCATGGCGTACGCCGTGGAACATGCGGTGGACGTGAAGCGAGAGGTTGTCAATACCCGACAGCGCAAGCAAGACTACCAGAAGGCTATAGCTGATTTCCTGCCATCGGTTTCGGGTGCCGTGCAAGGACAGTATGCTTGGGGACGAAATATCGACCCCGAGACTAATACATATAATAATGTGACCACCTTTAATAATTACTATCAGCTCTATGCCGAACTGAATGTCTTCGATGGTTTCGCCACCATCAATGCCTTCAAGCAGGCTAAATTGGCGAGAGACTATTCTGCCACGGCGATGCAGAAGGTGAGGGATGACAAGGCGATAGATGTGATGCAGAAGTATGTGGATGCCGCTTATGCTGAGGTCAGCATACAGATTGCCAGCGAAAAACTTGCCGAGAGCAAGCGACTCTTGGGAAAGATGCAACGACTCTACGAATTGGGCGAGAAAGGTCGCCCTGATGTCGTTCAGATGGAATCGCAAGTGGCAGAGGATGAATACAATCTTACGCATCAGCAGAATGTGGCAAAGCAAAGGTTGCTCGCCTTGAAATCGGCGATGAACTATCCTGTGGAGGATGATTTAAAGTTGAATGTGGCAGACAAGGACTATGGAAAATTATCCACAGATGGTGGAAAACATGCTTCGCCAAGTCAACAAACTATTTACCAAGGCTTTATGATGGCTTCTCCCGACATCAAGGCTGCCGAATACGAAGTGGAACGAGCACGATATGATTATAAAATCGCAAAAGGTCGATTGCTCCCATCCCTCTCTCTCGGTGGGGGCATTACGACCACCTACTATAAGAATCTCTCTCAGAAAGGGCAGTACGAAGGTTTTGCCTCCCAGTTTCGCAACAATCGAGGCGAATACCTCGCACTGACCCTCTCTATACCTATTTATAATAGCGACCGTTGGCACAGTGTGAAGAAGGCTCGCAACGACTGGCAACTCGCCCAGTTGAATCTCGAAGAAACCAAGCGAAAGCTTCATGATGACATTGCTCAGGCGGTGATGGATGCCGAGGGTTATGCTGCTGAACTACAGCAGATGCAGAAAAAGGTAACTTCCGATTCGCTCGCTTACCACATGTCGAGTCGCAAGTTTGAGGAAGGAATGCTTTCCACCTTCGACCTCCACACCGCTGCCCAGACATTGCTCGAAAGTCGTATCAAACAACTACAGATGCAAATGCTATTGGTTATCAAACAAAGATTGGTAGCTTATTACCAAGGAGAAAGTTTAATCAAAAAATAAATAACACAGAACAAGAAGAGAGTTCATCCTTATAGCATTTGAATTCTTCACTCTTCGTTCTTCACTCTTCACTTAAATCATGGACATAAAGATAGAAAAGAAGAAATATCTCGTGCCTCGCAAGTACTGGGCATGGATAGCGGGAGGCGTGGCGCTCGTTGCCGCTCTCGTTTGGTTGGGATTGAGCAATTTTTCTTCCACCTTGAAGGTGGATAGAAAAGGATTGAGCATCGGAAAGGTGGAGCGGGCACAGTTCAACGACTATGTTTCGGTGGATGGACAGGTGGTGCCTATCTCCGTGGTGCAGATAAGTTCCGAGGAGGGTGGCATCGTGATGGAAAAGGTGGTGGATGAAGGAGCCCACGTCAATAAGGGCGATGTCATCGTGAAGCTCAGCAACTCCAACCTCGATCTGGAGATTCTCAATGCCGAGAGTGAGCTTGCCGAGAAGCAAGATATGCTTCGCAATACGCAAATCTCGATGGAGCAAGACCGTCTCAACAACAGCAACGAGGAACTTTCCCTCTCGCAAGATGTCGTCACCAAGCGTCGTACCTATCAGCATCAGGAGGCATTGCACAAGGAGCAGCTCAATGCCCGTGAGGAATATCTCAAGTCAAAGGAGGATTACGAACTTGCCGTAAAGAAGCATCAGTTGATTGCCAAGCGACTGAAGAAGGATGCTCAACTTCGCCATTCGCAGATGGAGCAGATGGGCGACAACCTCGAAGCGATGCAGAAGAA
>DJOI01000085.1:0-45584 GCA_002439605.1 Candidatus Segatella mututuai
ACTTCTTGTGGAATGATGACGAGTACTAATCGTCTATCTAAAGAGTAAATCAGTACAAGATACTGTTAATGAGCCATGTAGGTGATTTCTGCTGAAATTCCTATATGGCTTTTTAGCGTCTTTTACCGCCAAATATAATGGCAAAAAGGCTATATTTGGGAAAATAAAATGATCAATAATCGGTACTTTTTGAAAACTTTCTTTTGTGATCGAACAATTCTGTCTTTTTCTACCTCATATTCAGCCTACTTCATACTAAAATCATCTGAAGTTTATAAAAAAGGAGTGATATGATAAACTTTTCTGCTATCTTCGCATATATGTTGCCACAATTAAATAAAGAGGTTTAAAAATATGGGAAGAATATCACGACTTTATCCGAAAGGACGATTGAGACTGCGCACTCCTAAGATTGTGCAGCCTGGTAAGAAATATCCTTTGTATTTCGAATATACATGGCAAGCTGACACTATACGCAAGTCCACAGGACTCTGTGTAACCGTGAAGGAGTGGAACGAGAAAGGCTATAGTGGTGTCGGTGAGATACGTGCTACTACGAGTATCGACTACAAGTATTACAACAATGCTTTTCATAAGAGAATAGAGGATATAGATGTCAAGATACATCAGTATTATGAGATGCATCATCATGTCACCTGCGATGTCATCCGCTCTTTTCTTGAAGACAATGATTCAGCTTTGCGACCTGATGGTGGTAAAGACTTCATAGAGTTTGCCAAAGAATTGATGGAAAGTCGTTACGAGAAAGGCAAGATAAGTTTCAGTACCTATAAGAATGCCATCTCATACCTCCATAAGTTTGAAGAGTTCCTGTTGCTTGAACATAAAGGAACGCATGGCGAGCATCAAGAATTCATCTATGTCTCGGAGATAAGTGAAGAATTGTTGCTGGACTTTCGTAAATATCGGCTATTGGCTAAGAAGAGAGTTACGACCATTAATAAGACTCTATGTCCGATACTTCAGGCTTGCGAACATGCCTGTCAACTTGGTTATATCTCTCATCAACTGAATGCTAGTCTCCAGGACTTATATATGAAAGAAGTAGATAGACTTGATGAAGAAGAGAAGAACATCAAGTATCTCACAGAAGATAGGCTTGCCGAGTTGGTTGCTGCTTATGATACCATCGAACAGCCTCGACGAAAAGAGTTCTTGGAGATGTGGCTGTTTGCCTTTCATGCTTGCGGTATGAGAATGGTTGATGTGATGACTCTCCGCTGGAAAGACATAGACTTCAAGAAGAATCTCATCAGTAAAGTTCAGGTGAAGACTCACAATCGAAACACGATACCATTAAGCGAACCGCTCATTCGTATCCTTGATAAATGGAAGGGTAGAAACAAAGTCTTTGTCTTTGACTTACTGCCTGAGAACTTTGACATCAATGACCATGAAGCGATATATCGTCGTAGAAACTCATGGAATAACACTATCAATACCTCACTCCGTTGTCTATCGCATGAATTGAAGTGGAACCAGGACTTGACCTTCCATGTCTCGAGACACACTTGGGCAGTCCTGGCTCTCGCACACGGAGCCGAAATCAGTGAGATAAGCAGATTGTTAGGCCATGCCTCTACAGGAGTCACAGAGCGAGTTTATGCAGAGTTCCTGCCAGACAATCTTGCTTCGGTAGTAAACAAACTTGCCTTTAACTTTGTTCCTGAGATGAATGACAAACAAAAGAAGGTGGAATCACACTGTTTTGCGTGATTCCGCCTTCTATAGGATTTATGTCTTTATAGCTGATAACTATCAGAATATTTTGAAGTCCTTGCCCGTAAGATTGGAAATCGGTTTGAATAGGCGCAATAGGATAAGCCCTATCACGATGAAAGCTATTCGGGCTACCACAGAGCCACTCATCGTAAAACCTTGCCATACGAGCCAAATAGGTGAGCACATGAGTGCTACGATGATTAGACACATCAATGTTGCCAGAAAAGTTTTAGGTCCCATACATCAATCAATATTATAGTTTGAAAGTCAATAGTCTCATCAAGCAACGCCTCAATAGTCCGAGGGAGCGACGAAATAACCTTCTGGCAGGTCATGGAAGTACTTGCCCTCTGCATCATTGGTCACATACGTCTCATTTTCTGGGTCTTCTGTCAAGAAATAGATTATCATATCCTTGAAGCGATTTTTGAGAAGGGTGTGGAAATCGGTGATGAGTCCAAGCTCCTCCGTTTCCATGCTCAGAAATCCTTCCGAAAGTTCACATTTCTTGATGTTGCCACAGAGATTGCAAGTCCCATAGTCCACACCGAGTGCCAAAATGATGTTTCCTTCCCAATCGGCGTCCTCGTCTTCTTCCATTGCAGGACGCTGTTTGTGTATGAAGGCTTGGTAGAGATTGTATATCTCCTCCAGTTCTTCTTGTTTTCCCTCTATATAGTAGCGTACTTTAATGTTATGCATCAGCGATGCGAAAATAGCTATGTCAGATTCCATGTCTCGTCAATCAATTTTATAGTTATACAAATATCTTAGACTGTCACCTGCGATCTCGAATGCCACGATGTCATGGGCATACACGTTGCTATCCACTTTGGCAAGTAGGAAGAATACGTATGAGCGTCTGCCGTATTCATCATCGAGACTTACAATCTTTTGTACTTCATGGTGACTGTAATCATCACCAGGGTGGGCGAGACGCAGGAGAGGTCTATGCTCTTCATGCAGCTTGCCGTCAGATGACTTAAACTTCACCACACAGTCTATGTCTGGTGCCGTTCCGCCTTCGCCAGTATCATACCAAATGGCAGTCACGAGACTGTCATCTGAGACTACAGTGTGATAAGTCTCGATGGAGTCAGACTTGTCTTCACTCTTGTCGAGACTTTGACCGTGAGACTTGTTCTTGCATGAAGAACAAGTTAGTATTGCCAGTAGGGCAATGGCGCAAAGTTGAAATGTCGCTTTCATATTGTCTATAGTTTTCCTAAAAAGACTCGTCTCAACTGTCTGTTCGAGAAATCGTCTGTGAACATACAGTCTGCTAAGATTTCACCATGCTTTTTAGGGTCTAATACAAGTCCAGGAAGTTCAAGTGGTTCTCTTTGTCCATCTCTGTACGAGCCAAGATAGACATATTCCTTAGGTGGTGTAATCTTTTCTTCATCTTCATCGTCATCTAAATAAACATCTGCTGCGCTTGCAACCTCAAAGTAGTCATCATCATGGTCGTAATCCTCATATTCCCATACAAAGCAAAGTTCGTATTTGAGGAAGAAATTCAGGAAGTGTCGCTCGCCATTTGCAGCAGTTATGAAGTGGCAGTGTGTATCCTCTTGGAAAAACATAGGATAAAACTTCGTGTCAAACATGAAACTACCAGCTCGTGACACAGTTTCACGAACCTGCTCTTTGATGTACTTGTTCCAAGGATAATGCAAGCTATATGCTATATCCTTCTTTACTTTCATGTATATTTTCATTGCCTTAATTTTTAATATACCAATTGTTCTAACGATGTGACTGATAGCTTTGAATATACATCTTCTATGTAGCTAAAATACTCAAGACTTTCAAATCTTTCGAGTTGAGACATGACAATAATCGTTGTTCCAGTCTGCTCTGCCAAATCTATCAGCTTTTTGATAATCAGGTTTAATGCGTCATCTTTTTTATCCTTGGTCTCCGATTTTGTTCTCATCAGTTGCAAATAATCAATGACAACATAGTCAATGTGCTTTTTGGTAACTTCATCTACTATGTCTTCAACTTCTTTCAAGTTGTTTGGCTCCAGATAATAAAGTATAGCCTTTTCTTTTTTCTTATTTAAATAAGTAGTCAGAGAAGAAGCAAACTGAGTCTTTCCCTGTGCAGGACGACTATATACAAGCGTGACTTTTCCCTTGTGGAAGTGTTTGTCTATGAAATCCTGACTAATCGTATCGTCAAAGTTACTTTTTCTTTTGAGTTCAACAAACATGCAGTCTGCCAATATTTCTCCAGCCTCTGGCTCTTCATCGTTAAAGAGAAGTCCAGGTAGGGTAAGTGGTTCTTCCTGTCCTTTTACGTATGAGCCAATATAGACATCTGGGGTATAGAGATTACTTATTCTTGGCTGGCAGGTGAAGTCATATGGTAGTTTGGCATTGTCGCACAGCCAATAGTAATCGTCCTCGAAGTCAAAGTCAGCCTTTTCCCATACGAAGCTCAGTGTGTAATAAGGCATTGTGAGCCATTCGTTGCTTTTGGAAGGATAGCCGGCAGTGATACGGCGGGCATGAATATCCAGTTGCCAAAATGTTGGGAAAAAGTGTTCGTCACCAATACAACCATCACTTTCATCACAGGTATCTTTTACTGTTTCTATGATTTGTTCCTTGATATGTTTGCTCCAAAGATTGGCTACGCAATATCCTTGGTCCGCAAGTACTCTAAGATATATTTTCATTGTTCTTGTGTATTTTTTGTAATACAATTATTGATGACTTGCCATCCACTCTTTTGCAAGAGTAGTGGCAAAGTCGTAGAAGTCTTTCTGATGAGCGTCAGACCAGAGTTCTTCATTGTTTTGAAGATACTCTTCCAGTTGATTTCTCAACTCTTCGTCTTCGGTTCGTTCAAGAACTACTCTAATGAGTGTCAGCGCACTAATGTCGCCTAATTCCGTGTATATCATATCTGTTGATAAGTTATTTTTCTGTTTCTTTTGCTGTCTTATGAATCTTTTGCAAGATAGCCTCTCGCATCCACCAGACTGCATAAGCCGCAAAGGTGAAACCACGAGACTTGTCGAACTTATGACTGGCACGTATCAGTCCGTGGCGGCTGGCAGCGATGAGTTCGTCGTCAGAGAGTCCCTTGCCGATGTACTGCTTAGCCACCGCCTTGATGAAGACCGTGCCGAGTTCTGCCAAGTCGGTCTCCGCTTGGGAGTCTCCCTGCTGGATAAGGGTTATCATACGCAAAGCCTCGTCGTTGTCGATGATTGGCTTCTTCACCTTGTTTGTTGTAGTGTTGTTGTTTACCATACTTTTGATGTTTTTAGATGTTGTCTGTCGCGCGAAAAGTATCCCTTTTTTCTGAGATAAAAAAATGAACGCTATAAAGAAATCATAAAACTTCTGAATTTTTGTTGAATGTCGGCTGGGATAGGGTAATGAGGGGCAAAAACCTGCATGGCAGATACATGATCATGATACTCATATCCAGGTCCGTCTATCACAGTGTAGGAGTCGTCTGAGGTATCGAATTCATAAGGCATAACTTCCGAGCCAAGCTTTTCTTGTATCTCTTGTCTCTTCTTCCAAATCCATTCTGTAGTAAGTGGAGTGCCGACGACTATAGCCAGCTTCACTTCATTCCCCCTAAGTACTTCCACGATGTCACCCTCATGGAATCTAATCTGTTTTTCTGAGCGTCCATGAAACGTTTCATCCTCATTACGGTCATACTCAGACATATTGCAGATGTTTGGACTATAAGTCCTAAAGCCAGTAGAGCAAAGACTCTTGTCAATGAGACTTCCCTCAGCATCATACATCCGTTGTGATAGATATTCGCCCTTGAAGTGCATCATATCTAAAGGCTTCTCAGAGATGTAATAGCAGAAGACCTCTTGCATCCAGTCATCCGTCTCCTTCTGCCTTTTCCGATAAAGTATGTCTTGGTGCATCAGTCTCTCTGCTTCTTCGAGAGTTGTGGTATAAGCACAGCTATAAGTTCTCACCTTATATATGGGATAAGGTGAGGGCTGATTTCCTGTCTCATCAGTCTCTATCACTTCGAGCAAAAAAATGGCAGGAACATTACGATGTCGTGGATGCTCTGCCATTAGTCTAAATTCTTCGTATGATGATAGTTTTGTCATATTATTATTCAAAGTCTGAGTTTTCATATTATGTCATGGCAATAAGCCTTCCATATATAATCTGGGCAATGTTGTCACCCGTTTCAACAGCTTTCATGTATGCAGCCATCAACTCATCGCTGTCTTCCTGTTTGGATATGCGAGGCATCACCTCATATTCATGAAATCCGATGTAGACATCTTCATGCTCCTCGTTCCACTTGTCTATATCTTCCACTGCAAGCGCGTCACGTTTCAGGGTGCGGGCGACATAATCATGAGCCTCTTTCTTGTTCGTAAACTCTTTGTGTTCTTCCACTTCCTTTATACGTATGTCTACAACAATGCGTGTCGGGAAATACTTTCCTTCTGCGTCATTGGTGACATAGACATCACAACATGGTTCTTCCAACATATAGTAGATGTTCATGTCTTCATAGTGAGACTCCAATAAATGGCGGAAATCGGTCAACACCCACGCTTCTTCTGCTTCGACACTAAGTGACTCATCTGTAAACTCACACTTTAATATGTAACCCCGAAGAGAACTATCCTTACTGTCTATTCCGAACCCATCTGTAATCTCTGATTCCCATATCAGTTTGTCATCGCCATTTTCATACTGCTTCTTGCTTAGAAGAGTCTGATACTGGTCGTATATTTCTTGAAGATCATTCTGTTTGCCTTCTATGCGATAACGCACACTTGCCCAATTTGCCATAGTTGTAATTCAATAAGTTTTATGTCTGCATTACGTTCAAAATATCCCAAGAACAATATTAAATGTAATGTCTGCAACTCTTGTATTTATCTCATTTTTTCTCTATCCGAACATTTAAGAACTTCAAGCATCAGATATTCTCGATGTAACACAACCTCCCTGTTTCCTTCAGTTCGTCGTGGTTATGACCATCCTTTATCAATGCCCATAGTATCGGAACTTTGAAAAAAGGTGGAAATGTTGGCACAGGCGCATAGCCATCCGTGAAGATAATCAGTCCCTGGTAGCGCGTCTTGCTCTGTGCCGCGTAGTCTATGACACACTGGAAGCTGGTGCCGCCACGTCCGAAAATCTTGATGGTGTCTTTCTTGGCTTTCTTCATTGTCATCGGTTTGCCCTTGATATTGTAGTCAAACATAATGACATCTATGTGCTCGATGCCATACTTGAAGAAACGATTGACGATGCCGAAGAAATTGCCGACCTGCTCGTTGTTCACCGAACCGCTTGTGTCTACCGCTATCAGCAGCCGCGACGTGAGTTGATGCACACTGCCCATATAGTCGAATCCGAAACGGCGACTTGGACGCATACGGGTGAGCCGGCGCTGACTGCTGATGACCTCCGTGCGGAACAACTGCAACACACGCCGATAGTCTATCTTCACCTTGGTTGAAGCGATGATTCTGTCAACCATATCAGCCGATATGCTTCCCCACTTCTGGTTGAGCGCAAGCGTGTCTATCATCTGATTGATGTCGGCTGCGGCGACCTCGTCTTCCTCCCACAGTTCGGCAGAGTCTATGTCACCACGTTCGGCACACTCCTTCACCTTTTTCGGAATTTGGGACTTTGATGATTTTTGTTTGCCACCACCTGTCTGATTGCTTTCTTGACAGTCGTCTTGCGACTTGTCTTGATTACTGCCTTGCAACTTGCCTTGACTTGCTCGTAAGCTATTCCCTGATTCTGCTTGCACCTGTTGCGCTTTTCGCAGGAGTCGTTCTATTGCCTTGGCATAAAACTCAAAGCACTCACCACGCTCTAACTTATAGTCCTTGGGTGAATCGAGCCGTATGGACCATTTGCGGTAGCTGTCGCTCACCGCACAGTTACTTCCTGCCACAATGGCTTGTGCGGAACAGTCGGTCGGCCTGCGCGAATAAGGATGTTTGAGAAGTATGCGTATGCACTCTGCTTTCAAGTGGTCGCGCAGCATCTCGTCGGGCATGTCCTTACAGAGCATGGGGTTGTACTCTATACGCAGCTGACCGCTACGCATAGGACAATTCATGCCCGTGTTGGCAACGACATTATGCGAGCACATCACCATAAACAGAGCCGGCTCTGTCAAGAACCACTCCAAACTTATCTTCTCTATCCTCCTGTCCGTCATGCTTACAGGTAATAGCTTCCTTGATGATAGCTTTTTCTTCTTTTGTTAGTATGACTTCATCTTCTTTTGTTACCATTGTTGCCATATTGCTAATTGATTTTATTCGTTTATGTTACTAAGCATCTTCATTACTTTCTTGAAACTCATCGTCTCAAACTCGAAGATCTTGCCAGTCTCCTTAATCATGCGGTAACGCAGATGTGTAAGAATTTGGTGCCCCTCCTCTTCAAGCTTCTCCATTTCGGAAAGACTTGGCTGTACGGTGCTAACTTGGTGGTACTGCACATGACATTCGCCCATATAGTCGCCTTCACCCAATAGCTTATCCTCATAGGTGCTGAGATTCTGCTTTGCTTCCTCCAATAGTCTTGTTGTTTCTTCCCAAGTGCATTTGCCGGAAATGCTATTTTGTATTCTGTCCATATATCCCTTGCCTTGGGTCGCCCGATAGAGTTCAATGCGGTAAGTGAAAGTATTGTCTCTGTCATCGGATATGAATATGTGCACACGTTCGTTCCATGAGTTGAAGGTGGAAACGGCAAATGACTTCAATACGATGGTACCGTTTGGCAAAGTGGGAACATAGATAGGGTCGTGAATCAGCATGATGACATGCTTGTCTGACTCTGCCGCCAGTCTTTCAGCAATGAGCATGTGGGTGTCATAGTCCCATGCCTGTCTGCATACGAGCATGATTGCTTTCTGCGGCAACTTTGCGAGTGACGGTATGCCCAACTCAAAGTGCAGAAGTTCTTTGGACTCCAGTGTCATCTTTCTCACCATACCCTCGCCAAGTATCTCCTCCGCCAATTCATATAGCCTTTTGTCCAAACGTCGGCTGCGTGCGCTGTTATAGAACACGACGAGCGGCTTCTTGCGAGGAAGGAAGAAATACTCCTCCACAACATCCAGTGTATCGTGTGGTGAGAATATGTGCAGTTTGTCTTCGGGCAGCAGATGCGTGATACAGTTCTCTGCCATCTGCTTGTCCACTACTGCCATTTCGCCGTTCAGACATTTCTCAGAAAACTCTTGAAAGAAGTCCCGTCCGAGCAACTTGGAGACTTTCAGCAGCAAGTCGGTGTCGAGACTTGTCTTGCCGAATATCTCGTATGTGGCGGAACTTGACTTGCACAAGTCTCTGGCAAATGCCGCCACGGAAGGATACTTAGCTTTTACTTCCTTCAAGATTTCTTGTCCGATATGATAATTCTCCATTGTCGAAAATCGTTAAGTTATTAATTCGGGTGCAAAGGTACGGCTTTTTCTTCAACTTTTTCTGCTTCTCGCATTCGGAAAAAGCGGAATGGAGTGTCGGAAAAACAGGAAAGTCTTATTTGAACTTGCCTTCTTGTACAGCTTGTTCGTAAAGTTTCTTCGCTTTATCCTTAGACTCTGTAGTGTAATGGACATAAGATTTTTCTTCTTCGTCGTAAATCCCATCGGCGGGATTTCCATAAACTTTCTTTTCTTTTTTTGTTATGGAACTTGCATCATCTTTTATCATGCTAAGAATCTTTTCTGCAACTTCTTGATTGCCGACGGATATGGCAGTATTCAATATAGCAAGACATTTGGAGTTATATCTGTTTGCTGAGCTGATGTATGAAGTGTAACCTCCATCGCCGTCTAATTCGTCAATACCTGAAATTTCAGAACCTTCCGGCATGGCTCTTCCTTTCATAGGTAACTCGGAAAGCAGATATACAACCCTCGTATTTGTTTCAGATGTGTTCTGAGAAACGAGATACAGAGACTCAGCATTGAAAATATAATCTGTAGCTTCGATGACTTCCTTGTCTTCACCAAACAAACTTGAACCTTGATTCTCGGCAACCATCTTGTCGAGTATCTTATGAGCTGCCTCGAAGTCCATGTTTCTGCATGCTTCACGATAATTGCCGTCATACTTGTCTGACGAGAATAGATTACAGCTTGAAAGTGTCAATGCTGCGATGAGTATTAATATTGTATGTCTCATTTTGATTTTGTTGAATTATCTGATAAAAAGAAATAGACTACGTGACAGAATAGAGTTTGCAAGTCCCAATGCGGCAGAACCTGCTAATGCCACACCTCCGACACCTACAGCAGCGGCAGTCCACGCCACATTTTTCCACTTGATGTTACCATATTCATCTTTAAACAAACCTCCCTTGTTTTCTGGTTTGTTCCACGGTAATGAACTTACCTTTCCTGTAGCTGCGCTTTTTTGAGCGCGCATACTTGCCTCGTATGAATATTTCATCTTCAAACGTTCTGTCTCTAACTCCTCGTTGTATTTATGCTTCTCCCATTCTATGGAGTCATGACGAGCATTCTCTATTTGTGTGGTATATGACTGCCACATCTTTTCAGCCTTGGCGTATGCCGGCGTATTCTCAGGTATAAGTTTGTAACTTGCCGAGACTGTCGGACTATATTTGTCGCCTGCTTGCGCAATGGCATTTTCCATCTCACGCAGTTGCTCATTGGCATGTTTTGTGAGTAGTTTCTTCTCAACATCATTCAATCGAGATGAAGAGTACTTGAAACAATTAGTTGCTTCCTTTGGTACGGAACGCAACATGGCAAAAGCCTTCTCTAAGTCTCCTTGACTTACCAATGCTTCCACATCCTGTGCAAAGACTTGTACATTCGACTCATACCAAGATATGATTGTTGTCTCTGCATCGGAGAGCATCTGCTGCATTTCCTTACTATCCTCTATCTCGTTGGAAGCATTGATGGCAGCTTCTGTAAATGTAGAGCCAACACCCGAGACACGCTGTGTAGTACTGGCATAGATGTCTCCCGTAATCAAATTGCCCACAAATATGACAGCTTCATAATTGCAAATCATTTTCTGTGGGGCTGTGCCTGTTGCTTCCTTTGATATTGGATTGAACTGACAAGCAATGGCAAAACATGGAGAATCGCCAGTTGCAGCAATGCCATTCTTACAGGCTATTTGCATTAAGCGAGACATCACTTTTGTTGTCACTTGCTCGGTTATTTCTCCTTGTGGAGCTGGTCCTGCAACAGCTAACTTTATATTATGTTGGAACAACATAACATCAGGGTCGAGGTTTGTCTCTCGTTTCTTTTTGGCTATAGCAGAGTCTCTGTCAGCGATGGATAGAGTGCCATGACGCTCTTGGGGCTTGAACTTAACTCCGCTTCTGTTGCATGATGTGAGAGTCACGGTCAACAGAAATACCAATAATATTATCTTTCCCATATCATTTATTATCAATAACCATTAATAGTGATAACAATCTCTCCGAGTCCTTGACTTGCATTGGTAGCGTTTAGACCCAACTGAGTGTTCAGTTTCTTCATACAGTCTCTTGCCCAATCATAGACACCGTATTGGGTACCATCTTCATTAAGAAGTTTGATACGTGCATTGACAAAAGACAACTCGTAGTCGCTGTTGTTTTGCATGTGATAAGCTCCCTTTACTGTATGCGTCTTAACAAAGTCTATCAGCCAATCGGAATACGTGTCACCCTCAATGTTCTTTTGTGACAGTTTTAGATTGCCGTTACTTGCCACCACAAATTTGATGTTGACTTCTCTGCCACGATAAATAATGTCAGAGAAGTAATTCATGATGTCTTCTTTTAGTTTGGGCATCTTGTCTTCCAATGATTCGTTGAAAATGGCCTCTTCCGACTCACCTTCCAAGCCGATAGCACTAACAGAAGACTCTACTTTGCTACTGTAAGCGTCTATTGCGGAAATAGTGTATGAGATTTTCTTTTTGCTGTTGCCATAATCATGACTTATCACGCTTCCCCCATTTGCAGAATAGTCTAACTCCAAGATGATGTCTGGATGACAAGTCTGAAGTAACATGGTCTTAGCATCTCGCTCTAAATTGTCGGCAATGGCGTATGCGTCATTAGTGTTCAAATTCTTAACAGCCTGCTCAAAGTCTGTGACAGGATAGTTGTCCTTTACAAATGCATCCTGTATTGTGGATATGATGCGACGGAAATTAGTTCCCTTAGCCAAGAACTTCCGATAATCCCTCAATGTAAATGTCTTCCCATCATATTCAGCCTCGTCCAGACATCTGTTGTCTTTAAGCAGTTTGTCGCTCGGTAGAATCATGATGGTAGGCAATGCCTGTTGTATGGCATTCACATCATTATCCTCATATCCTACATAAGACTTGGCTTTCTCTGCCAAAGATGCAAGTTTCCCTGGTGTTCCACCGCAACTGCAAAGACCTAGAGACAGTGTGAATATAATCGTTTTTGTCAGTTTTTTCATTCCTTTGAATTTTAATTGTACATTTGACATTGAAGTGAAATGTTTATCCTAAGAGTTGCCGTAGATACATCGAGCGAACACACAGTTAGCCTTGTCCCCTAAGACCTCATAAGTCTGTTTTATAGAATCTCGAATGTAGTCTGCGGTATCAATATCCTTGAAGAACACTTTATTGATAGGGGCATCTGTGCCAAATAGTATCCTATCGGTTAATCCTATATCAACTAGCCTTCGTAAGTCACTCATTGGCATGAAAGCGGTATCTACGTAGGTGTTGGAACAGGATTGTAGTACATCTATAGCTTCTTCTATAGGTCTTCCATGAGCAAGAATGAAAGTTAGTTCACTATTGTCTTTGATAATATCCTTGAACCGTCCTGCATGGCTCACCTCGTAATTCCCAGTATGTAATAACACAGGTACATCCAAGCGTTTTGCCACCTCCAAAGCCTTATTTAATAAGGTGTGATTTCTGCTCCATTCAGGATGAGCCTCGAAATGTAGCTTTATCCCTTGCCATTTTATTTTGCTATGCAGCATATAGGGAAGGGGATAACTAAGTTTCAGCATTCGGGGCGTTAACCACAAGATGGGGTGAACTTTTTCACCACCGAATCTGATAAGTTCTCGCAACTCCCGACAAACGTCCTTGTAGAGTTCGGCGCAAGTTGATGTGGAGGCAACAGCCATTCCATCGATACCTGCTGCCATCTCGGAATCCCAAATCTCTTTTGGAGTATGGTATCCGTCTGTAAACCATCCAACATGTACATGATTATCAATTATCATTACCTATAGTTATACTTCAACGTTCAATCATTTAGCTTCTCTAAGAAGTTTTCTTGACCATCCATAAGATACTTGATGCCTTCGACGGCACCGATGATGGAAGGAATCCAAGTCCAACAGAAGATTAAATATATGGCACCAGTCATATACTTGCCCATATAGAACTTATGCAAGCCCAAACCTCCCGTGAAAATGGCAAGTAGAGCTGCAATCTTATAGTCCTTTGTAGATTCAGAGTATTCTCGTGAAGACTCTCTTTCAGAACCTATAGTAGTGTTGCTTTGTTCGTTTCTACTATTCAACAACTTCTTAAGATATGCTATTTCTTGCAAAGGAGTCCAATAGGTATCAGACTTTTCATAAGGGAAGAACTGCACATATCCACCTGTTCGGAACTCATAGTCAGCGGCTTCTAATTGTTCTTCTCTTTTTTTTGAGACAAAATGAGGAATGTCTCTTATCATTTGCATACAAAGACCAGTCTGAAAAGGAGTTCTTGGTATTGTTGTTCTTGTAGTCAACAACTTAGCAGCGTTGTCTCTATGGTCATTGGTGAGAATGTAACCCAAGACGGTTCCTGACATGTTTGGATTAAAACAATTAGTTGCGTCATCGTCAGTCCAAGGATCATCTTTTGTACTGCACAACTCATAAGCTTCATTATAAGAAACTCTGATGGCTATGAAATTATCATCAGTAACAATGATTTTTCCCTCGGTTACATGAAGGTTGGGTGTCTCAATAGTTTCCCATTCGCTCCAAGACTTATCATCTCGTATTGTTGAAACACGAATATGTCCATCTCCCAATTCTACTAGGAAATGTATGCATCTAAATGTCAAGTCTGAAACTGAAGACAGTTTTTGAATCTGTTTCTGAATCTCTTCTGAACTCCAACTGTTATAGTCTATTTTTTGTATCATATTATTATGCTTTATAAAAGTCCTTTTTCTCTGTATTCTTCGACAAGTCGTTTGTTGAGGAATGCTACATCACAGAAATGATGATTAACGGCAAACATATCACCACCACTTTCATTATAGTTGCGAACCAAACAACGTGCGCAATAGTCGCGAGCCTCACATTCAAGACATTGTGGGAAAGACTCTTGTGTTATCTTGCGAAGTTCCTTGATGCGTTCGCTATTTTCCCATATTTCTTGTAGGGAATTCTTATAAACATTGCCCAAAACATAGTCTTGCCAACCAGCGCAAGGATAGACATCTCCATTGGCTGTAATGCAACAGTTGTCGTAACCAACACTACAAACAGGCTGCTTCTTGAATCGTTCCAGATTGAACTTGATGTCATCTGTAATAGGTAATTTTTCAAGCGTCTTTTCTCTGTATTGGGTGTCATGTTCAATGATGTCACGAAGAACTTGTTCGGTCTCTTCCTGTGAAAGTCTATTGGCAAGATTTTCAGTGTCAAGGTCAGCACGTGCCATCATGATATAGTCTGTCTGTGCTTTTATCTTTAAAGACTTAGCGTAGTCCAAGACTTTGTCATAACCGACCTTGTTTGCTTTCATCAAAGGGCAGCTTATCTGAACAGGAATGTCAGCTGCTACAAGTTTTTCAATGGAAGCTTTAGTCTTCTTAAATGACCCCTTGACGGTCGTTATAAAGTCATGGATTTGAGGGTCCATTGAATATAAGGAGACTTGTATCAATGAAAGATTCAATTCCTTCAGAGCTGCAACTTGTTCATCCTTCAAAGCGATAAGATTGGAAAGAATGCTTATCTTCAAATCTTTTTCTCTGCAATAGCGAGCAATCTCAATGAGATCCTTGTGCATGAATGCTTCTCCGCCCGATAAAGTTACATGGATGCCACCCATAGCGGCAAACTCGTCTAAAATGCTCTTGACTTTTGCGGTAGGCATGTCAAACCCATGGTTCTTCTTATCGTTAGGAATGTAGCAGTGTATACAACGCTCGTTGCATCTACTGGACAATTCAAATTGTAGGGAAGATATTAATGGACGTCCTTGTACCTCCTCTAAAAAGAAATCCTGCGTATTGTTTGGAACATTCTCTTCGGTGTGTTGGTAGTAACTCTCTGCGAGGGTCTTTGGATTGTCTATTGCATAGGTGAAATTATCATCGTTTGCATTTAAATCTTTGGGAGTATGTCCCATAACAACGAAATGGTCTTTTGCCAAACTGGTAATAAAATCCATGACATCTTTGTTAAGAGTTTCATAATCGACTCCTTCGTAAATGCTCAAAAGATGTTTGGTAATAATATCTATGTCTTTAGGCTCACGAGAGATTTCTTTGAGAATGTCAGCCCCGAACTCGTCATAACAACGGTCATGACGAGTTAACTGATTGGTGATATATCCATATCGTTTTGTTGTTCTGATAAATGTATTTTTGCTTTGGCGGACTATCATTGTTTGTTGCTTTTATGAGAATTAAATATCTTGTTCCCTTCTTCTTGTTTTCTTTTGAATTCTGCATTTGCGGATAGACTTTTGGCCTCTCCAAATGTCATAGTTGTAGAACGGAAGTTTTCTGCATCCTTTAGTCTCTGTATATAGTCGTTTATTGACTCATTACGTAATGTCCAGAACAACTGATTACAGAAGTTCCAAGCTTCATCCTTAGGCACGAGCTTTAGTTCTACAATTTTATTTATAAGTTCATTGTAATCTTTCATTGGTTACTAATATTAAAAGGAATGTGTATGTGCAATACATACACATCCCTAGTTATTACTTTCCAAGATTAGCTTGCAAGTTCACATGCAGAACATGGACCTGTTCCTTGACCTGGAATTTCGACAACACCAGTGCCAGGTGTGCCACGAGTAATGTAGTAGTGGTGCTGTGGACAACCTGCAGCGTAAGAACCTGTAGGAAGATTCTTAGCAATCATCTGAGCTTTCTGATACTTCTTCATAATAGTCAAATATTTCGTTAATGTCTTTATCCTATCGAGCGACTCGACTTTCTCTATTACCTACTCCCTTTCAAGCGTTTCGGCATTTTCTTTATTTTGTTATCCGTTGATGTACTCCCATTCCTCAAATGCGGAAACATCAAGTTGAGTCTCTTCTTCCTTAGAATAGTCATTGGCGACATATATCACAGGGAGTTTGGTCTCTTTCATCAAGTCCACGGCATACTGAAGGTATGGGGCTTTCAACTGTTCCGTAAAGCGGTGGAACAAAAAGAACTTGGTATTCTCATTGTAAGTGTCAGGAAGTATAAACTCCTCGTCGCCCTCTGATGGAGTGACAGTCTGAATTAAGCCAGACTTATCTGCATAGATAGCATTTCCACAAGTTGCACAGCCAGGAATGCTCTCTATGTTTCGTCTTGTTTCGTCAATATCTATGTTTGAATGAAACCAAACAAGAAAAGGATGCTTGGGAGTACTGGCTATGTACTCGTTGATAGCATTTATGATGTTGGCTTTGTTTATTTGTCTCATATCGTTGATAGTTTTAAAAGTTATAGTTATTGCTTGCTACTCATAGTATAAAACAAAATAGCAGCAAGGATTCTCCGACACTGAGACTTAACTCACATGTCGGAGAATCCTTACTGCTATGTCTTATGCTGTTGCCCATAGAGCCAGATTTCCTTTTAGATGTCCTATGGCTCCTGTTCGGACTGTTATTATTCAGGTTAAGTGCTAGTCGAAGCACAAAAAAGCGTGAAGCCCACTGTTGCTTGCTTCACCTTTGAGGTCTTCGAACTTACCCGTCTGTCAGAAACAAGCAACGAGACCCCACGCCGATATGTATAGATACACTCCCATAGAGCCAGCTCTTTTAAGGGAGCTGACTTATGAAAGGTACGTATATAACATACCCATAGGCATCATCGTTGCGTGGTTTCGTGACAGGCCATGAAGTGTTCGAAGTTTCAAAGGTCAGAAAACCAAGCGCCAATAACGCTTTTCTTATGTTTGCCCTCAACCAACCGTCACTCTTTCAAGCGACTTCGGCGCAGGGCTACTTGCTGTCAACATACATGAAGTACGAAACAACGTGCCAAAGATAATGAAAATAATGGAAACGACCAAACAAAAATCGAAAAGATTGATGTTTGGTCGCATAAAAAATGTGTTTTTATAATTTTCGGCTACCGAAAAGCTGTCTTCAATACAGAAACATTATCTCGTAAGGGTTATATTCTTATAAAGAAAGTCTATGTCAGAAAAGTCTTCTTTGTTACTGTTGGCTTGGAATATACCCTGAGACATCTTTAGCTTGGAATTCTCATCTTTGAGACTTTTGACTTCATCGCTTAGTTTATCTATTTGTTTGGACATAGCATTCAACTGTTGGGTGAGCGAATCAATGATAGTCTTTGCTTGCTCGCTGATTACCTCATTGGTTTCGCCGTGTTGGTTAGTGCTATGAGTCTTGATTTCCTCATGCTCCCTTACGCTTCTTTCATCATGTATCTCTTTGAACGATTTGTTTAGCAAGCCAAACTTCTTCATGATTCTTTGGGCAGTGGACATGCTGATATGGAAATGGTTTGCTATGACCTGTTTCTTCTCAGTCTGTGAAGTGCATTCTTTTATAAGGCATTCGAGGTCTTCTCTGTTTCTCGGTTCCATGACGCTTTTCGGGGTAAGTCTCTCTGCGTTTTGGCTATGGAATTTAATGACATGCTCATTGGCTATCTTTGGGAGGTCTGTAGTCTCGACGTTCAACACCCAGTTATAGACCTGTTCTATATCGTCTCTGCCATAAAGGAAAGGCAATACAGTGTGATTTCCCTCCCAATCTATAGAGTAATACTTGAATCGGTTGCGCATCAAATATATGATGGCATACTTTAGTTGGAAGTCGTAAATCTTTTCGTAGGTCAAAAGTAGGATGGAGACTTCGACGAGAGTCATCTTGTATAGTTTATCAAAAGTATAGTCCATCTGCAGATTGTTGCGGGATACCGTAAAGTCAAAATACTCTTTTGCAGCCATGTCTATGGAAAACTTCTTGTGTTGGCTAACAAAAATACCAGTTTTTGATTTTTTTTTTGTGCAAGACACAATCTTTGAAGCAGACATTGATAGACTTGAAATAATCTCTGTATCTTTTATCTATATCATAAGGCTTGACAGCCTTGTCTTGCAATGCCTTTTTATAATTGGTGATAATCGTTTCTGCATCCTTTGCCAAATTCTTGGTAGGAATGTCGATAGGACTTGTGTAGTCGAATAAAATTTCCTTAATTTTCATATTCGTAATTTCTTTTTTATTTTATTTATTTCTGTCATTTTTGAAAATGACCTGCTTTTGGGAAAAATCGTGTTTGGTTCAAAATATATAGGTGAGTAGTGTCAATGAGTCAATAACAGATCACACAAATGAGTCAAAAACAAGTCACACGAATGAGTCAAAAACAGGTCAAAGAGATGTCGTACAAGGTTATATCAAATGTTACTATACAACATATTCATATATTGTATATATAATAACGACATGAACTATTCAATACAATTATACTACATCAATGAATACACTGTAATCTAACATAAACTATAGATATATGTAACAACATGTTATGTTTTACAAACTATGTCTCTATGTTTTAAGGTCTCTGGATAAGAGGGGCGAAGCCCCTTGTGAGCGCAAAGCGCTCACCCTGACATTTATAAAAAGCTACCTCTCCAGATTCATTTACTACATTAAAAAATTAAAGCTATAGGTTTTTACTATTTGGATTTTAAGTCTCTATATACTTGCTATCTAAATCGTAAAAGTGTTCCGTCTTTTTATTGGAGGATAAATACTAAAAGAAGTATTCTTCTATCCTATGATAAATTCATGCTGGAGTACATCTACTACCATATACATCGAACCGTGCTGCCATCACATCAAGCAAAGTACACCTGTATAGAATGAGGTTGGCAAAGCCATACCTTCAATCTCTTCTTGGTATAACCTGAATGAATCGGTATTATGGAACTATAACTACGCTTGTAGTCATGGTATCTAGGTGAAGAAGCATAGCCTATACAACTATGCTTATCGACATAAGAAAAGGCAGTCCATGACAAGCGAAAACGCATCAAAATAATTATCGCATCAATTTAATCTTTAAAAGGGCTTGTTTTTGCTTACTTTTTCGCATTGATTCAACCTAAAAGATTATTTTGATACAGTTTAGTGCCTGTTTCTTTCTTGCTCTCAATTTATCGTGTATCTTTGTACCAATGATGAATTATAAAAATGAAGATATGGAGCAAGTTGTATTGTTTTGTAGAGTCTCTACACAGGTTCAAGACTATGAACGTCAGGTTTCAGACTTAACCCAGTTTGCGGAGAAGCACCATTGGGAGATAGCTGAGACTTTCACGGAGAAGATAAGTGGGGCAAAAAAGAATGAAGAGCGTAAGGCTCTTACCGACTTACTTTCTTACGCGCGCGTACATTATGTTAATAGGGTACTTGTCACGGAACTTTCTCGTTTAGGTCGTGATACTCTACAAGTATTAACAGCCATAGAGATGCTTAACAAGGCTAAAGTCTCACTATATATCATGAACTATAACATCGAGACTCTTACACCTGACGGCACAGTGAATCCGATGAGCCAGTTCATGATTACATTGTTGGCTGAGGTTGCACGCATGGAGCGCAGAACCATCAAGGAGCGAATGGATAGTGGCTATGCCAACTTTCGAGCCAATGGTGGCAAGGTCGGTCGCAAGACTGGTTACCGAAAAAGTGACGAAGACTTTCGTACTCAATATAAAGATGTGTTCCGCCTGTTGGATAAAGGCGTGAGTCTTCGAGACATCAGCAAGACAACGGGCGTATCCGTAAATACCATTAGACGATGTAAGGGCTTTTGCTAAATTTTCCCTTATAGATAAATATATTAGATTCATAAAAGCTATATTCGTAATTTCTTGGCACCCACAGAAGGATACATTTCTGATGGGTGCCTTTTTTTGTTTTGTCGCTTTAGTATGTTCAGGCGAATGAGGCGTAATGGTTCTTTCGGAGGAAGTCTAAGACATCCTGTTGGCTATACCAATACTTGTCGTCAACTTTACTGCAGGATAGAAGTCCACGCTCTCGATACTTGCGGATAAGTTTCTCTTCCACGCCAAGCAACTCTCGTAACTCTTTGTTGTTGTAGAGTCGAGACTTCGGAACATAAGATTCTTTCAACATTGAGACTTGTTGGGTTAAGTCTCTAACTTTAGACACCAGGGATTCCCATTGTGTCTTTTCAATCAGTAACATTTCTTTCTTTTCTGTCATATTCATCAAATTATTTAGTTTTGTATGTGCCCCTATATATAATAAGGTGTATTAGCAAAATGCTTCACGTTTGTTTTTCGTCATAAATTCATCAATGTCAGTTTGGGTGTACCAATACTTATCGCCATATTTGCTATAAGACAGCAAGCCATTATAGCGGTATTTACGTAATAGCTTCTCATTGATACCAAGTGCATTGCAGATTTCATGGTTGGTGTATAAGGTCAATCCTCTTTTTTCGTTCATATCTCGAACAACCTTTTCGCTTTCTTCCAAGTTAGCCATCAGTTCATTGATGGTCTCATCATCTACTTTCTTATAATACTCTTTCATCTACTCAAAATTTAAATTTTGGCTTGTATTGAGAGTTGGGCAGAAAGTCTATTTAAGGTGCTGTTTTTGTGTTATTTCTAAGTTTTACATTATTTTTTGAGCTGAAACTCAAATTCTAAAACATTCTTTTGGCGTAGCTTTAAAAAAGTATTATTTTTGCATACGAATTCAAAAAATAAAAAGCTATAACAATGGATATTACATATACAGATGATAAGGGGGAGCGAGATGTATTTCTTGACCATCAGATAGACATACCAGACTATGTTCTAGGGTTTGATGCTCAAAAGTCATTCTTAAATATCAAGAATGAAGATGTCTTAATGCTATTTTCATATGATAAGCCTGCATCAAAGGCAGTCACTTTGGAACGTTACAAGATGTTTCTTAAAATGGATTTTAGAAACTTTGTTCGTTCTACTTATGCTGAGGCCATTCGTACATCTTTGTTTATGGGTGTTGGTTTTAGTGACTATGTGTACTTGGAAGATGTTGGCGATGAGACTATAAATGCAATCTTGGGCATTGTTCGGGAGTGTTATAAAGACTTGATGTCTTCGCTTAATCCAGGTGATTGCCATTTGCTATATATGAGAGTTTGTGGTGCGCTTCGTAGAAAATGGAATAAGGAGAAAACAGAGTGGCTTGCACCATTTTATGTGCATAAAGGTGATGCGTACATCAAAATCGGTGCATTGACTCTTGAAGATAAAGATTTCCTCGTAACCCTTATCTCTGTGATGAATGCACAGAATGAAAAGTATCGTAAGGAGATTTATTCTGTGATGCTCATATTGACTTATGTGTATGAACTTTCTGCCCATCCGCGTATTTGGGAAGGTATGCAGTTGCAGGAGTGTGTCAATGGAAAATTGGAGAAAGATTGTTTTCAGGGTTTCAGTCTCCTTGATGCAAAAAGTCCACTTACAGCAGAAGAACTGGCTGTACTTAATGGACCTAGCTTGTCGGAAGATGAAAGAAAAATAGTGATGAGTCATTTGAATAGATTTAAGGGTAGGGTGAATGTCGATGCGGAACTTAGTTCTTATGTGACTCCTTATCATAAGTTCCGTTTAGATTTGCTCACACCACAACAATGTGTGGAAGTCTTCTTTAAAAAGCTGGATAAGTTGAAAGCTGATAACCCTTATCCTGAAGATACTCCTATAGAAGATGTAGCAACGCCAAAATGCTATCTTGCATTCTTGGCAGAGAATCTTTCTGGAAAGCTGATTGATTGGAAAGAAAACAATCCTTTGGTAAATGGACTTATGTATCTCATATACATAAAGCAAGGACAGAACATTGTTTATGTAGCTAAGGAAGTAACTGTCATGAACTATATTATTGAGCATATGGCTGATGCGGTAGATGCTACTGATGATGAGGCTTTGCTGAATGAAACTATAGAGAAAGCTTTGGATTTCATCGATGTAATATTCTGCGACGAATTCATAGGCAAGGCAAACTCTTCTGAAAGTCTAAAGTCAAAGTTTAGAGTGATACTGCGTGATAGTGAACTTCGAAAGAAGATAACTCAGATAAGTCCTAATAAGTTTAATGGTGGCTTTAACTTAGTACTTGTTTATAATGTTATAGGCTTGTTGATGAACCAAGGATTGATTAAAGGGCGAATTTCCAAGATTGATAGTGGCATAGCAACAGCTAACAGGCAGCTTAGTTCTAAAGGAAAATTGTTGGAGAGAAGAAAGTATATTTCTTGTTGGAACATTGAAGATGAGTCGGAATTGACGAAGAAAATAATAGACAAGATAATTGCAACCTATTTGTAAAAAACTGGAAATAAAATTTCCAAAATCTATATCTGTGAGGGGATTTGCGTTTTGTAAATCCCCTTATTTTATTTATAATCAGCTATTTATCTTATTCTCTACTTTTGGAAATTTTTGAGCAAATTTCCACACTGTTTAATTGCAGAAATAAGCTAAAAAATCTGTGTATCTTTGTCATAAATTTAATTTTTTGGGGGATAAAATGAATTGTTTTCCCTCTTATGTTTAATATAAAAAATAAAAAAATATGACAGAGATTAAATTGAGAAAGAAGGTAGTAGTTCGTAAGAAGGCGATAGTTGTGGTTAAGTGTGATAAAAAACTCTTAGATAAGGTAATTGTAAAATGTCGTAAGCACTCTAGCGAGATTGATATTTTCATCAAGACAGCTAAAGGTCGAAAATTAAGAAAACTAAGAAAACTGACTCCCGAAGAGTCTGCTCAGTTAAGAGGCGAGACTATTGCAGAAAAGGTGTCTGAGACAACTACATCAACAAACATTACTCCTAATATTAATAAGGTGACAATCGTTGATGAAAAACCAAAACGCCAGATTTGTTGGAGAAAGTTCAGAACTGAGATAAGTAAGGTTGGTGGTATCGATGTTTACTTGAAGTCTCGTCGTGAAAATACCACTATCGAAACAATTCTCTTAAAGTATCCTGACTTTATGAGAGGTATCAAACTCTATGAAGAAGGAAGTAAAGGTGTCTGGAATCTAATCACTCGAAAAAGAGTAGAAACGGTTCGTAACATTTACGAAAAATACTTCATGGATATTGATCAATTCCTTCTCTAATAAAAAAGTTTGAGAAAAAGTAAACTTTTATCATCGCTTTAATAATAAGCGATGATAATGAAAAATGAGATTTATATTTTAGTGATGTGTAGATGCATCATTATAATATATAATAGGGTAAACGATGCCCCCTAAAAGCGCATCATAAAATTGAATAATTTTTAATATGAAAGAAACGGAAGTAAAGCCTGTTGTCCTGACTTCAGACAAGACTGGTAAGGAATTTAAGTTTGCTTCAAGATGTGAGGCTGCCAAATTTTTAGGTGTGGATTACTCCTATTTGAAACCATATCTTAAAAAAGGTCGTGGACATCTTGTGAAGAAGGGCTATTATGTAGAATTGTTGCCCCAAGAACCAGTAAAAGTAAACGCTTTATTTTATTAAGCGAAGAGGTTAGAGGTGTCCCTCAGGTTGTACACCTTATTAATATATATGAGTTTATAATGACTTGTATAGAAATACCATCAATGCATAATCTTGATGGTGAAAAATTAACGAGACTTAAATAAAAGCGATTTTGGAGTAGGGTGCACACTCTCCTTAATTGCTTTGAAAATGTCATAAATAGAGAATATATGGTAAAAAACAAAAGTACACTAAAGAGTTCTGCACAGAATGAACTCCCAGCAATAAAGGAAGAGTCGAGCACGATGAGACTTTCATCAGACTCCATAGACAACGAAAAGGAGAATGTATCCAAGTATATGAACTATACAAACAGATATTTCGCATATCTCCGTATCGGACAGCAGAGTGGAGCTATCAGATTTTATCCAGATGCCGATACCGCTTATACCGCAACAATAAAAGAAGCAGAGACTCTGCTACAGAAAGGTATTTCGGGTAGTCGAACGTCATTTGTCATTTCAGATAGCAACCAAAATGTTATTTATGATGGTGAGCCTAAAAAGAATGGAAAGATACATTTTACAATCTATGACGGCAAGCATATTGAGAAAACGATTTCTATTACAGCTACTAATAATACAAAATTTAAAGAAAAGAAAATTATGAAGCAGATTAAGAATTTAACTAAGACAACAAGCGTGACAAACAATCAAGAGTCTCTTGACAAGAACAAGTATGCAAGAAAAATTAATGCTAATGCCAAAGACTTCATAACCAAAGGCATTCTTACCCCTAAAAATGTAGAGTTTCTATGTCTCTCGAAAGAGTCGGCTCATAAGATAGCGAGACTTGTTCAAGAGACAGCCATTAAGAATAAAGATGCAGATGCCGATAAATTCGTGAAAGCTATTCAAGATGCCTCTTTAGGCATGGTGACCATTACCAAGAAACTTGCTTCTGGAAAAGCAACCGACGAGAAGCATTGTAGCATGCATGATGATTTGCTCTATTGTGTAGCACATTGCAAGTCGTACGATTCTTTGTTTGATGGCTCGAAAGGATGGAGAAAGACACCAGGCAAACTTGATTACAACAAATTGGAAGATGCCATTGTCGATATGTACGAGAAAGGACAAGACAAGTTGCTGAAACAGTCGCAGCAACAACCAAAATCGAAAGTCAATGCAGATGCTGCTTTGCCGACATTAGATAGCTCTGTAGTTGGTAAAACTCCAAAAGAAAGAAGCGAGCAGAACTCTATTGATACCATCGTCAAAGCAATTTCGTCAACGATAATGACTTACATGACATCTTCCGAAGATACACTTTTCTATTTGCGGATGAAAGGACTCTCTTTAGAGTCAGAAGTGAAGTCTCAAACAAATAATGTCATTTCTGTGAGCCTCAATGGTAAGTCTGTCATCTTTAAAACACTCTCTGGAGCTTCAAAGGAGTTGAAAATCAAGACAAGAACAGATGTAGCCGAACTAAAAAGAGAAGTGCAGACTATTGTGTCGCAACTTATTGTGTGTGCAGCCGTATCGTCTAAAACCCGTGACTTGATAGCAGATGTTGTAAATCTTGATACTGTTGAGACATTTGTAACCACCTCTTTTAATATTGCAGCATAATTACTAACCTAAAAGTCTGAAAACCAAAAGCGTTTTCAGACTTTTCTAAAACATAATACAGAGAACTATGAACAGAAAGATAAAGATGTTTACCCTGTTTAGTGGGTATGATTCCCAAATGATGGGACTGATTGATGCAGTCAAGAACTTTAGGAATCGCTATAGTGTTGAACTTGTAGGTTGGAGTGACATAGATCCTTTGGTACAGCTTGTACATAACCTTGCATTCCCAGAATATGCAGATAGATGTTATCCTGATGTATCTAAAATAGACTGGAGTCAAGTTGATAACTTTGACATCTTGTTCTATTCCAGTCCATGTCAAAATGCAAGCAGGGCAGGACGGCGTGAAGGCTTTGAGAAAGGTTCGGGTACAGAGTCTTCCTTGATATGGGAGGTGGAAAGAGCGATTGCGTCAAAACGCCCGAAGTGGCTTATCCTCGAAAATGTAGAAGGTTATCTTGATCCAAGAAATGATGAGGACTTTAAGAAATGGACGAGAACCGTTGCAAGTTATGGCTATGTCAGCTACTATAAAGTGCTATGTGCCGCAGACTTTGGTGTCCCACAAAATAGAAAACGTCTCATAATGGTCTCCATGCGTATAGATAATGATGAAGATACTACTTTCGACTGGCCTAAGACGAAGAAATTGAAAGCAAAGCCCGAAGACTTGCTTTCTGATGTGGTTGATGATAAATACTATCTGACAGTTGAAGAAACGAAGACTTATATCGATATTATTCGTAATACCAAAGATGGATATGTCGCTTCCGTGGATAAAAATATAGAGCATCCAAGTAAACTGCTTACCTCTCAATTAACCGAATGTATATCACGCTTTGTTTATCCTTTATGCTCAAATGGTACGATACAAACCTTGATGACTGCTGCCGGTGGAACAAGTTTGACAAATATGACTGGTTGTCGAAGAGAACGTTCCGCTTGTGTCATAGAAGTATGGAGAGGTGACAAGCATATAGTTCCTGCGGTCTTAGAAAATGCGAAACCTTCTAAGCAAACAGTAAAAGCACAAAGACCATGTCCTAACAGAGATAAGTTTCTTGCAGTCGTTGATAGTCTCAAAGAAGGACAATATCTGAGGATCAGAAGACTTACCCCTGAAGAATGTCTCAGATTTATGGGTGTTGAAGAGTTGTATCTCAACAGGATCTTGCGACCATACGAGACATTAGCTAAAGAAGGTTACACAAAAGAGCAAATAGCGGAACTTATGTATATAAATAGTCGTCGGTATAAGACTTCTGACTATTCTCTATATGGGAGAGCAGGAAACTCCATTGTCGTGAATGTCTTATCTGCCGTCTTTACATCGATTATCGAGCAATTTCCTGAATCTTTTTAGTAATTTCTCTGTTTGATGGCGTTGTGGAAAATATTTGCAAAGTTTTCTACTTAAAAATAGTTAATTAAATCGGCGGTATGTTATGCATATCGCTGATTCTTTGTATATTTGCACCATCAAATACAGATATTAGTATGACGGAGATAGCTAAACGAATAGATTCAACCAATGAAGGGCAGATACTCTTCATATCAGACTTCTCAGACATCAATGATAATGAGAAGGTGGTGAGTCGTGCCCTTTCTGTCGAGGAGAAAAGAGGAAAAATCGTTAGGTTGGCTAATGGGGTATATCTTCGTCCGAAGAATACTCGTTTTGGTATTGTCTGTCCTTCTATAGATGAAATGGTGATGGCAATAGCACAACGTGACAAGGTGCAAGTGCAGCCTTCTGGAGTTACTGCTCTTAATAAACTTGGACTATCCACGCAGGTGCCAACAAAATACACTTACTTGACTTCTGGAAGTGGCAGGGTTCTGGTTCTTGGAAATAGAACCATAGAGCTGAAAAGAAGTGTCCCAAAGAACTTCGCTTTTAAGACGGTGTTGGCAGCATTGCTTGTTCAGGCATTACGGACATTGGGACAAAAGAATATAGGTGAGCATGAACTCTCTACCATCAGAAAACTTGTTCGGGATGAGGAACGCAAAGACTTGTTCGTACAAGACTTAGTCCTTATGCCAGCATGGATGAGAAAAATGATAACTAACATAATAAATAACGTGCATTATGACACTTTGAATAAATCACACTAAGGACGAAAAAATAGCAATGTTGCAGCGTGCGGAGGAGAAATTCCGTATCAATCAAGTTGCAATAGAGAAGGATTGGTGGGTAACCATAGTGCTCAATGCTCTTTTTAAGTGTTCTTGTGCAGACCAACTTATATTTAAAGGTGGAACAAGTCTCAGTAAAGGTTGGAACTTGATAGAAAGATTCAGTGAGGATATAGACTTGTCTGTTAATCCTGAATTCTTTGGTATCGAAAAGACAACCAAGAATCAGCGTGAGAAACTTCGCAAGAAAGCACGCAGATATTTTCTTGATGTAGTCTCATCTGAATTGGATGAAAATCTAAAGAAACTTGGAGTAAAGGGATACCGAATCGAGAATGTCGTGGAAGATATTGACGCAGAAGGAAAAGTAAGTCCTGTTGCAAGTGATAAGGATCCATCAGTTATTTTGGTGCATTATGAGTCTATACTCGGACATGGAATAGAGTATATTCCACCAAGAGTAAAGATAGAGATTGGTTGTCTGTCTATGAAGGAGCCAACGGAAGACCGTTTGATTTCATCATACGTTGAGCAGACTTTTCCTGATGAGGATGATTCGGCAACTGCAACTATCAGAACGGTGCTTCCTACACGTACATTCTTAGAAAAGGCATTCTTGCTGTGTGAGGAGTTTCAGAAGCAGACACCTCGTTATGTCAGAATGTCTCGACATCTTTACGATCTTGAACGTTTGATGGACACGGAGTTTGGAAAACAAGCCTTGCAAGATATGGACTTGTACGAGCGTATAGTGAAACACCGCTCCATATATTATGCTGTGGGCTATGTGGATTATGCAAAGTTGATGCCAAGCGAAATTGATTTCATTCCTCGTCAAGAGGTGATGAAAGATTGGAGGGATGATTATGCGGAGATGTGTAACCACTTCATTTATGGCTCGGCTTTATCGTTTGAGAAACTCTTGGAAAGAATCAATGAGTTGCAGGAACGATTTAGGCATATAAAGTGATGTCTATATATTAAGGTGAGTTCGCCTTTTACGGACTTTAACCGAGAAATAAAATGATCATAAATCGAACTTTGTCAGCATATATGCTTGATACACAATGCAGCCCTTCCTCTGGAATGATGACGAATATTAAAAAGTTGATGAAGATTGGGCTGCTCATTTAGGGCAGCCTTTATCGTTTATACTTTTTGGCATATTGTAGGTCGTATGTAATCAAGATGAAAGTTCGATAGTATGTGTTCTGCACATCTTATAACAGTGCAAGATAAAACAGAATGTTTCTCCTATATACAATAAAATTAGTATTGTTGCGTTATTGAATTGTGTTGAAACGTCTTATTATATTATATGTTCTGTTGCTGGGGGCTCTGTCTGTGAATGCTCAGTACGACCCGTCGTTCAGTCATTATTTCGACATGGAGCCTTCCTTTAATCCCGCTTCTGTTGGAAAACATGCCAAGTTGAATGTAACGGGTGCTTATGCCATAGACTTGGCTGGGTATGAGCACAATCCACGTACGATGTATGTGTCTGCCGATATGCCTTTCTATTTGTTGAAAAACTATCATGGGGCAGGCCTTCAGCTGCTGAACGATCAGATAGGTCTCTTCACCCATCAGCGTTTGGCTGTGCAATATGCCTTCAAGCGTAGACTCTTGGGTGGCATGCTGAGTGCCGGTGTACAGTTTGGCTTTATCTCTGAAACTTTTGATGGAAGCAAAGTTGATGTGGAAGAGGGCAATGATCCTGCTTTGCCAAAGACGAAAGAGAATGGAAATTCTTTAGATTTGGGCGCAGGTCTTTATTATATGTATGGTGCATGGTATGTTGGTGTTTCTGTCCAGCATCTTACTTCCCCCAAGATAGAGTTGGGGGAAAACAACGAAATAGACATCTCTCCAGTGTATTATTTGACAGGAGGATACAATATAAAATTGAGAAATCCGTTTTTATCAGTGAAGCCTTCTGCTCTTATTAAATATGACGGAGTGGCTTGGCGCGGAGATATTAGTTGTCGACTGGTGTATACTCATGAGAAGAAAATGCTGTATGGTGGCGTATCGTATAGCCCAACTAATTCTGTGACAGGTCTTATAGGTGGCCGCTTTCATGGTGTTGTGTTAGGCTATAGCTATGAGTTTTACACCTCGGTCATCTCGCCAGGTAATGGTAGCCACGAGCTCTTCGTTGGTTATCAAGCCGATATCAATTTTGTAAAAAAAGGAAGAAACAAGCACAAAAGCGTAAGAATATTATAAGCAAACATGAACATGAAGAAATGTATATTATCCCTATGCTCGGCGGTAGCTCTCTTGGCATTGACAGGATGCTTTGGAGCTAAGTCAGCCTCAGTCTCTGGCAGAGGCGGCGAGGTTGTGGGCGTTGGTGGTAGGAATTTTGCAGAACCAGCTCCTTACGGAATGGTAAAAATCAATCGAGGATTCCTGAAAATGGGATTGGAGACAGAAGATTCGCTGTGGGGTGAGAAAACGCCTCGAAAGGAAGTGTCTGTAGATGGTTTCTGGATGGATGATACCGAAATTACCAATTCAGAGTACAAGCAGTTTGTTTCCTATGTGAGGGACTCTATTCTGCGCACTCGTTTGGCGGATCCTGCCTATGGTGGCGATGAAACCTATATGATTACAGAAGACAAGCAGGGTAATCCTGTAACTCCGCATGTTAACTGGAAGAAACAACTTCCCAAGAAACCTAACGAGGATGAGCAGCGTGCAATAGAGAGTCTTTATGCTGTCAATCCTGTTACGGGTGAGAAACTGATAGACTGGCGTCAGTTGAATTATAAATATGAGATTTATGACTATACGGCGGCAGCTTTGCGCCGCAACCGCATCAATCCACAGGATCGCAATTTGAATACTGATGTCAATATAGATCCTAACGATGTGGTGATGATATCTAAGGATACGGCTTATGTGGACGATGAAGGAAAAATAGTCCGCGAAACCATTAACCGTCAGCTGTCTGGTCCATGGGATTTTCTCAATACGTATATAGTTAATGTATATCCCGATACAACTTGTTGGGTGAACGATTTTAGAAATTCAGACAATGAGGTTTATCTGAGAAGTTATTTCAGCAATCCTGCCTACAACGACTATCCGGTAGTTGGTGTTACCTGGGAACAAGCCAATGCCTTCTGCGCATGGCGTACGGACTATTTGCTGAAAGGCTTAGGTCCTGAGGCGAGGTTTGTGCAGCGTTACCGTCTACCTACCGAGGCGGAATGGGAGTTTGCCGCCAGAGGCAAGGAGCAGAACGAGTTTCCATGGGACAATAATGATGTAAAGAACGGTGATGGCTGTTTCTATGCCAACTTTAAGCCCGATCGTGGCAACTATACCAAGGATGGCAACTTGATAACAAGCAAGGTGGCTATTTATTCCCCCAATTCCAATGGCTTGTATGATATGGCTGGCAATGTGGCAGAATGGACCAGCACGGTATTTACGGAGGCTGGCGTTGATGCAATGAATGACTTGAATCCAACCCTTGTCTATAATGCAGCTAAGGAAGACCCTTATCGCCTGAAGAAGAAGAGCGTGCGAGGTGGCTCATGGAAAGATCCTGAGTCGTTTATCCGATCGGCATGGCGTTCGTGGGAATATCAGAACCAGCCAAGGTCATATATAGGATTCAGATGTGTGAGAAGTCTTGCTACCACATCGAGTGCTAAGCAAAAAACAACTAAAACAAAGAAAAGGAGATAACAGCCATGGGTGAATATAGTAAATTTAATATAGTATACCGTCTGCAAAGATGGATGGACAGTGTGCCTGGTCAAACCTTTCTGAACTATGCCTATAGTTGGGGTGCTTCTGTCGTTGTCGCTGGTGCATTGTTTAAATTGACCCATCTGCCTGGAGCTAATATCATGATGTTCTTGGGTATGGGAACCGAGGTAGTGGTATTCTTCCTTTCTGCCTTTGACCGCCCTTTCGACAAGACTGCCGATGGACGTGATATTCCTACTCATGTGACAGAGGAATATCTCGAGACAGGCAAGGTGGATTATGCCGGAGGACATTCTGCTTCTTCTCAGACATCACCAGCCAACGATGGGCGGCCTTCAGTTGTAGCAGGTAATCTTCTTGATAATCCAGTTCAGACGGAATCTAATGGCGGCAATGAGGTTGTTATGCAGCAGCCTGTAGAAGATGGTGTGTGGGTATCCAATCAGCAGAGTACAACTCCCGAGATGGCCGAGGCGCAAAGTAACTATGTGGAAGAATTGAAGAAGTTGGTGGAGACATTGGAGAAGGTGAACGAACAGAGCACCCGACTCACTCGTGACAGTGAGGAAATGGAGAATCTGAACCGCACTCTGACGGGCATTAGCAAGGTTTACGAAATGCAATTGAAGGGTGCCAGTCAGCAAATTGGCACTATCGACCAAATCAACGAGCAGAGCCGTAAGATGGCTCAGCAGATAGAGCAACTCAACAAAATCTATACCCGCATGATAGAGGCTATGACTGTCAATATGAGGGCTGCCGCACCCCATGTGAGTGAAGAGTGACGAGCTTTCTCTTTATGAACGAAGGGAGAGTAAACATGTGAAATAAGGAAATTAAAGAATGGCAATAAAGAAAAGACCTATATCGCCTCGCCAGAAGATGATTAACTTGATGTATCTCGTCTTGCTGGCTATGCTGGCATTGAACATCTCGACTGAGGTGCTCAATGGATTCTCCATAGTAGAGGAGAGTCTGAACCGTACCACAGCCAACTCTTCTGCCGAAAATGCCGCCTTATATAGTGATTTTTCCAATCAGATGAGACAGAATCCAGCCAAGGTGAAGGCGTGGTTTGAGAAGGCAACCCTGGTCAAGGAAATGAGCGATTCGCTTTACAACTTTGCCCAGCAGTTGAAGGAAGCCATCGTGCGGGAGGCTGATGGCAAAAATGGGAATGTAAAAAATGTGGAAAACAAGGATAATCTGGAAGCTGCAGGCATCGTCATGTTGGCTCCTGGCTCTGGCAAGGGAAAGAAACTCTATGATGCTATCAATCGTTACCGTGAGCGCATATTGACTATGGTGACGGATGAGCATCAGAGGAAGATCATCGCCAGCAATCTTTCTACGGTCGTTCCAAAGAATGCCAAGACATTGGGCAAGAACTGGCAGGAATATATGTTTGAGAACATGCCTGTGGCGGCAGCCATCACGCTTCTTTCTAAGCTTCAGAGCGATGTGCGCTATGCGGAAGGAGAGGTGCTTCATACTTTGGTTTCCAATATAGATATGAAGGATATCCGTGTCAACAAACTTGATGCCTTTGTGATTCCAGAGAAGACAACGCTTTATCCAGGTGAGCGTTTCAATGCCAATATAGTGATGGCTGCAGTAGATACAACTCAGCAACCCGAGATTTATGTCAATGGAGTGAGAGTGAACACGGCTCATGGGCTGTATTCTTTCACGGCAGGTGGAGTAGGCGACCACCAGTTTGGTGGCTATATATTGATGCGGAATGCCAGAGGTGATGTGCTGCGTCGTAATTTCATTCAGAAATACAGTGTCATCCCTGCTCCGAATACAGCCACAGTGGCAGCAGATATGATGAATGTTTTGTATGCGGGCTTCCAAAATCCTGTCAGCATCAGTGTGCCAGGTGTTCCTGCCAATGCTGTATCGGCATCAATGACCGGCGGTTCCTTTATATCGAAGGGAAACGGGCGCTTCGTGGCTGTGCCTACGGCTGTAGGCAGGGACGTGACGATACATGTGACTGCCCGCGACAAAGGTCGGACAAGAACGATGCCTCCTTTCGTTTTTCATGTCAGAAAACTGCCCGATCCAACAGCCTACTTGGCTTTAGGCACCAACCGCTTCCGTGGCGGAGCCTTGTCGAAAGCATCCTTGATGGGAGCTACAGGCATCCATGCGGCCATCGACGACGGATTGTTGGATATTCCTTTCCGCGTGTTGAGTTTTGAGACGGTTTTCTTCGACAATATGGGCAATGCCGTGCCTTTGGCTTCGGCAGGAGCCAATTTCTCGGAGCGTCAGCGTGAGGAGTTCCGCAGATTGTCGAGAAACCGTCGTTTCTATATCTCTCACATCAAGGCTGTGGGGCCTGATGGAATTACCCGTAACCTCACGGCAGCCATGGAGGTGATAGTGAGGTAATGAATAGTGGAAAGCGAAGAACGAAGAGTAAAGAATCTTATTGTTTAGAAATATAGATATTATAATGAGAAAGATATTTTTGTTATTGATGCTAATGGGACTGGCAATCGGTGCGAATGCCCAGCCAGAAGCTCGTAGGCAGGCCCAGCAGAAAGCCAAGCAGCAGTCGAATGCCAACAACATGACGACCCGTGCCCAGATTATGTTCCCTACATCGGCTACCATGGATGATGATGTGGTATGGAGACGTGATATCTATCGTGAGCTCGACTTGAACGAGGATGCCAATGCTCCTTTGTATTATCCTGTGGAGCCTGTGGGCGGACAGATGAATCTCTTTACTTATATGTTCAAGTTGATGTTGAGCGGTCGTGTGCGTGCTTATCAGTATCGCCTGGATGGTCATGAGAGCTTCAACTACGAGGATCGTGTCGTTCCCAAAGCATTCATGGACAATTATCACATCTATTATGAACGCAAAAATGGAGCTTTGACTCTCGACGACAGCGACATCCCTTCTCGCGAAGTGAAGTCTTACTATGTGAAGGAGGCCACATACTACGACCAACATACAGCCACCTTTCATACCCAGGTTATCGCCTTGTGTCCAATTATGACGCGTGAGGATGATTTTGGCGATGCCGGCACCAAGTATCCGCTCTTCTGGATGAAGTATTCCGACCTGGCTCCTTATCTCTCCAAGCAGCAGATAATGACGAGCAATCTCAACAATGCCGCCATGATGAGTATAGACGATTATTTTGTCAGGAACCAGTATAAGGGTAAGATATACAAAACCACCAATATGCTGGGCAAGACCTTGGCTCAGTATTGTCCCACCGACTCTGCTCTGAGCAAGGAGCAGAAGAGAATCGAGGCGGAACTTGCCGCTTTTGAGAAAAACATCTGGGGCGACCAAGCCAAGAAGGATTCTTTGGACAGCATAGCCAATGCAGACAAAAAGAATGCCAAGGGCGTGAAGAGGAATCGCAGAAGTAGAACCTCAAGTTCTTCCTCTACTGTCAAAACCCGTCGCCAGCGCAGCACCAGTTCTTCAGGATTCGGTGCAGCCAGGGTTTCTGTTCGTCGTGAGCGCCATTAGATGGTTGTTGCCTTTGAGAGAGGTGCAGTCTAAAGAATAATAAGTTTTATTAATAAGTTATATAAAAGGTATGAATATGAAAAAGTTTTTTACTCTTATCGTGTTGGTCGTTTTGCTCTCCTTTGCGAATTCAGCCCAGGCCCAGGTTAAGTTTGGTGTAAAGGGCGGTTTGAATGCCAGCAGCTTAAAGCTGAACCATGATATGTGGGATGCTGATAACAAGGCGGGATTCTTCATAGGCCCGATGGTCAAGGTGACAGTGCCTCTTGCAGGATTGAGCTTTGACGCTGCGGCTCTTTATGACCAGAAAGAGGCGAAAGTAAAAACGGCCGATGATGTCGTTGGGGGAAGTTATTACTCTACGACAGTTAAGCAGAAGAGTATAGATATTCCTGTAAATGTTCGCTATGGGATTGGTTTGAGCAGCTTGGCTAATGTGTTTGTGTTTGCAGGTCCTCAGTGGGCTATCAATGTGGGAGATAAAAATTTTCAGTGGGGAAAATCTACCAGTTATTCTTTGAAAAAGGCAAATATGAGCGTTAATGTCGGAGCTGGAGTTACTTTACTGAAACATTTGCAGGCCTCTGTCAATTATAATATAGAATGTAGTAAATCTGGCAGAATGGATACCGGGGCTTCTGACTCTCAGGCCAACCCTATCATCCTGAAGGGGCGAAATAACACTTGGCAGATAGCCTTAGGTTACTGGTTTTGATCATTCGTTGGCATGATGGAGGAAAGATAATCTTCCTATTAAAATATATAAAAGCAGATACCTGATGTTGGGTAGCTGCTTTTTTATTGTTACCTTTGCAACATGATGAATTACGTAGATGTCATATTGCCCTTGCCGCTACCAGGAATGTTTACCTATTCCGTCCCCGAAGAGATGGAGTGCAGTGTCGTCTTTGGCAAACGGGTGCTTGTGCCGTTGGGCAAGAGCAAGAGGTACATTGCCATGGTGGTGAAGGTGCACCAGGAGAAGCCTTGTTTTGATGTCAAGCCGATAGACCAGGTGCTGGATACCACTCCCACACTTCTCGACCAGCAGTATAGGCTCTGGTCGTGGATATCCAGCTATTACATGGCTCCCTTGGGCGATGTCTATAATGCCGCCATGCCCGCAGGCATGAAATCTACCGAGAAATTCAAGCCCAGGATGGAGCTGTATGTGGAACTTTCGAGCAAATATCGCAACGAGGCGTCATTGCATGTGGCTCTCCACATGGTTCAGCGTGCCCAGAAACAGTCTAAGGCACTTGCCACATTTCTCAGTCTTTCCCACTGGGACAGCCTTGAGGGCGATACGCCGCGCGAAGGTATCGAAAAGGTTACCAAGGAAGAGCTGATGAATGAGGCCCATTGCACTTCCGCCATTGTCAAGTCGCTCATCGACCGGGAAATCCTCTTTACTTACGAGGAGGTTGTGGGGCGCCTGAATACCTCTGGCGAAAGCCACTTCGAGCAAATAAAATCTCTCTCCGTAGCCCAACAGGACGCTTATAACCAGATACTCCTTCAGATGATGAAGAAGGATGTGGTGCTTCTTCATGGAGTAACTTCGAGTGGCAAGACCGAGGTGTACATCCACCTCATCAAGCAGGCTATCGACAACCACAAGCAGGTGCTTTATCTCCTGCCCGAGATAGCTCTTACCGTACAGATTATGGAGCGCCTGCACAAGGTGTTCGGCGACCGTCTTGGCATCTATCATTCCAAGTATAGCGATGCCGAGCGCGTGGAGATATGGAAGAAGCAGATGTCGGGGCATCCATACGATGTCATCCTTGGGGCGAGAAGCGCCGTTTTTCTTCCTTTTCAGAACTTAGGACTGGTCATCATCGACGAGGAGCATGAGACCTCCTTTAAGCAGCAAGACCCTGCGCCGCGCTATCATGCCCGGAGCGCCGCCATCGTTCTGGCGAGGATGTACCCTGGTGCAAAGGTGCTTTTGGGCACGGCCACTCCTTCTTTGGAGAGTTATTACAATGCGCAGGAAGGCAAGTACGGGCTGGTGGAACTCAAGACCCGATACAAAGATATGCAGTTGCCTGAGATTCAGGTTGTAGATGTCAAGGACTTGCGCCACCGAAAGATGATGAGCGGCCCGTTTTCGCCTCAGTTGCTCGTTGCCGTGAGAGCGGCCTTGCAGCGTGGCGAACAAGCCATCCTCTTCCAGAATCGCCGAGGGTTTGCTCCGATGATAGAGTGCAAGGTGTGCGGATGGGTGCCTAAGTGCAAGAATTGCGACGTCTCCCTTACGCTTCATAAGAACATCAACCTTCTCACTTGCCATTATTGTGGTTATACCTATCCTGTGCCTACGGAATGTCCTAATTGCGGCAGCACGGAGCTGATGGGGCGAGGCTTCGGCACGGAGAAGATAGAAGACCAAATAGCAGAGATCTTCCCTGAGGCACGTATTGCAAGGATGGACCTCGATACTACTCGCACCCGCAATGCTTACGAGCGACTGATAACGGATTTCTCTTCAGGAAAGACAAACCTTTTGATAGGCACGCAGATGATTTCCAAGGGATTGGATTTCGACAAGGTGAGCGTGGTGGGCATCTTGAATGCCGACTCGATGCTCAACTATCCCGATTTCCGCGCCTATGAGCATGCTTTTATGATGATGTCGCAGGTGAGTGGACGAGCTGGGCGCAAGGGCAAGCGTGGCTTGGTGATTCTACAGACCAAGAATCCTGCGTTGCCTGTCATCTCGCAGGTGGTCCGCAACGATTATACGGGTTTCTACCAAGACTTGCTGGAGGAACGACGTACTTTCCATTACCCGCCTTTCTACCATCTTGTCTATGTCTTTCTGAAGCATAAGCACGAGCAGGTGTGCCATCAGGCGAGTATGGAGTTGGGACAGACGCTGCGTTCGTGGTTTGGTGGTAGGGTTCTTGGTCCCGACAAGCCTGCCGTGGCAAGAGTGAAGACGATGAACATTCGCAAGATAGTTGTCAAACTCGAGAATGGCATAGACCAGGCAAAGGTGAGAGAGTATCTGGCTTATGCCCAGGAACGAATGCTCAAGAACCCGAGATATGGGGCATTGCAGATTTACTATGACGTAGACCCGTTGTAAGTGAAGAGTGAAGAACAAAGAGTGAAGAATCCAAATGCGAATTCTTCGCAATACGATAAAAGGCTATCCCTTTCGGTTAGATTGGGATAGCCTTTTATCGTATTTGTGTAGTTATGTCTTCTAAGAACTAAAGCACTTGAATTCTTCACTCTTTGTTCTTCACTCTTCACTTCCTTTAGAAGTTGATGTCGAGACCTACGGCGAACACGTTGTTGTTGCGGGTATAGTCTGAGCTGTATACGATGCTGTTTGTGCCGAGGTTTACGTTCTGCTCCGTCTTCTTGTGGGAGTAGAAGGTGTGGAAGTAAGCTACGTTGAGATCCATCTTCTTGTTGAGGTGGTAAACACCACCCACAGCCACAGAGTTGGAGCTTGTTACGAACGACTTGTCGTCCATGTATCGCTTGCTGTCCTCCGTCTCCTTTTCTTCCTTGGGCAAGCCATAGTTGGTGCTCTGCCAACCTGTGCTCAGGGTAATCTTCTTGTTGACGTCTACCTCTACACCGGCGTTGTACTCCAAAGTGCCATGGTCGAGCTTCTTGTTGCGCTTTTTGTAAGAAGTGGCGTTCACATCGTCGAACCAGTGGAAACCTACGTTGATGCGAACCGCATCCACAGGGCTATAGCCAGCGCCGAGTGTCAAGTAAGCTGGGATGTCGCCAGCAATCTTCTTGCCATCCTCGTATTCGCCGATGGCTTCTTCGAGCTTGGTGTCAAACTGAGTCTTCAACTGTCCCATGGCACCTTGAACCATTTGGTTGCCCAAGATGGCGTCTGCGGCTTGTTCGGGTACGCCACCTGCGATGTAAGCGTTGCGCAGGTTGTCGGCGAGGTTGCCGATGCTTGGAACTTGGTTTACGGATTTGTTCTTCAAGCGCATGCGGGTCTTGAACTCGTACTTTGCCGAGAAGTTCCAGCGACCAGTCTTATAGTCGATGCCGACGATAGGGGTGAAGCCGAGCCCCTGCTGGTCGCAGCTCAACTCGATGTTAGCGGCATTTTCCTTCGTTGGGTCGAGAACTTGGTAAAGTGGCATGTTGCCCACCTTGATGTTCTCTACATATCCATAATAGTTGCATGATGCGTAAACCGTGCGCAAGCCGACGAAGGCGCTGAAGTTGTTGCTCACCTTGTAGGCGGCGCCGATGGAGAGACCGTAGTAATATTGGCGACCGTGCATATAGCTCTCATAGCTATACTTGCCCTCTGTGCCAAAGCGTTGGTCGGAAGAGAATACGGCTGGCACTCCATATTGGCTTGCCACTCCATCCACGACACCTGCCAGTTGGCATGCGCCCAATGCTGTCTCTGCCACGATTTTCTCGAATGAGCCAAGCCCGTCGTCGAAGGTACACTTGCCGCCTCCGCCGGTGAGGGCGAAGTTGGCCTGGAACGACCACTTGCCTTTATTGTAAGCATACTGTAGGGAAGGGATGACAGGCGCAAATGCCTTGCCCTTGATATAACGTGGAGTGGTAGGATTGTTTACGTTGTTGGTAAACAAAGCATAACCGTTCTCGATGCTTCGAGTCTGGTAAGCCAACTGCCAGTTGAGGGACAGGTGGTGGCCTTCACCCATGAATACGACACCTGCGGGGTTGTAATACACACCGTCGATACCGATGGAAGCCTCACGGCTCATCATTCTGTTGAATGCTACATTTTGATTTGTGTTGGTAAGCAGACCACCTGCGAACGTAGGTGCTGCACAAGCCATCGCAATGGCGAAACTAACGAGTTTCTGATTCTTCATTTTGATAATTTTAAATAAAAACGTCCGCAAAGGTAACTATAACGTTCTATTTCGCTACGGAGGTGCGATGCTATTTAAAATACATTAACTAAAAAAGTCCAATTCGCTGCGCAGATTACAGAAAATGTGCAACAAATTGGACTGTCTTTTATGCTTTTTCCACATTGAGGTGTGGGTAGGAAATTCTTGTGTGATAGATGGCTTTCAAGCGCTCGATGAGCACTTGTTTGGCGAGGGCGATGTCTCGGAAGGTGATGGGACATTCCTTGAAGAACCCTTCTGCCACCTGTCCGTCGATAAGTTTGTTCACCAAGGTGCTGATGCTTTCTTCCGTGTATTCTTTGAGCGAACGCGAGGCTGCCTCCACCGTGTCTGCCATCATCAGGATGGCCTGTTCGCGGGTGAATGGGTTGGGGCCTGGATACTGGAACATCTTTTTGTCTACCTGCTCGTCTGGATGCTTGTTGCAATAATTGATGTAAAAATATTTGGTGAGTCCTGTGCCGTGGTGGGTCGAGATGAAGTCCTTGATGATGCCTGGCAGATTGGATTTATCGGCGAGCTTCAGTCCTTCCGTTACGTGGCTTATGATGATTTGCGCGCTCTCCAGATCGGATAGCTGGTCGTGGGGATTGACTCCCGCTTGGTTCTCGGTGAAGAAAACGGGGTTCGTCATTTTTCCTATGTCGTGATAGAGGGCTCCAGTACGTACCAGCAGGCTGTTGGCCCCGATGCGGTTGGCTATCTCGGCGGCCAGGTTTCCCACGGTGATGGAGTGCTGGAAGGTGCCAGGGGCTATCTCGCTCAGGTTGCGGAGCAAGCCCTTGTTGGTGTTGGACAGTTCGAAGAGCGTGACGTTTGAGATGAATCCAAAGAGCTTCTCTATGAGATACATCAGTGGATAGGAGAGCAACAGGAAGATGCCGTTGATGATGAAATAGGTGTACATGCTCGGGTCGATGTTGAACACCTGGTTGTCCTGCATGAGTTGGAGCGCCAGGTAGACGACGCAGCTTGCTATGGTGACGAGCAGGGCGGTGATGAATATCTGCGAGCGCTTGGACAGTTCGCGGAGCGAGTAGATGGCGACAAGTCCCGAAGCCAGCTGCACGATGATGAACTCGTACTGGTACTTCACCGCGGCTGCGCAGATGAGAATCGTCGTGACGTGGGTGATGAACGCCGTGCGGGAATCCATGAACACCCTGACGAATATGGCAGCCATGGCGAACGGGATGATGTAGACCGAGAAGAAGTTGTGCTTCATCATCAACGACACGAGGATAGGGAAGAGGGTTATCATCGTGTAGAGCATGGTGATGCTCCGCGGTTTCTCGAAGTAGTCTTTGCGGAAGAGCGTGAGATAGGAGGTGAACATCATGACGAGTATCAGCACGAAGAGAGTCTGGCCGATGAAGGTGGTCATGATTTCGTCTTGGGTGGAGCTTCTCCGCTTCATCTCCCTGTCGAAGGAGTTGAGCACACGGCTGGTGTAGTCGTTGACGATTTCTCCCCGGTCGATGATTTTCTGTCCGCTCATCACCATGCCGCTTGCCAGGGGGATGCTGCTCAGCAGGTCGTTTCTCTCGGTGTCGCTTTTCTCTTTGTCGTACACGATGTTGGCCTCTATGTAGTTGTTGAGGTTGCAGCGTGAGAGGATGGCTCGCTGGGCTGCGAGCTTCTCGTTGGCGAAGATGTGCTCGTAGGCGGCTATGGTGGAATAGAAGCTGCTCACCTTGAGGCTCTTGGCGTTTTTCCCGCTCACGAAGCGTAGCATGCTGGTGGAGTCCTTGAAGATGCTGTTGTATTCGTTGGTGTTGATGATGCCGACCCTGTATATTTCCTGCATCTGCTTTGCCACGATGCCCACGTATTCCTTCGGCAGGCCGCTGATGCCCTGCCTGTAGTCGTGCAGGAACCGCTCTACCTGCTTCTTCTCTATGAGCGGGTTGAGGCTGTAGTAAGGCTGGAAGTGCTTGAGCAGGGAGTCCTGCTCGTGCTTGATGGCTTCGTCGGTCTTGTAGATGGGGAAGTCGAACTTCGCGATGACCGATCCGTACATCCATGGCTTTCCTACGTCGTAGCGATACATCTTGCCCTCGTTGCGGGGCAGGAACCACACGATGATGGCCACGGTGATGCACACGAGTACGACCTTGGTGGCAAGATTGCGCCAGTAATTATCTTCTGTGTTGTTGAATATGTTCATTTTATTCCACTATTTTAGGCGGTTTTCCTTATATTCTTTGGTTTACTTTGCGAAAATACGAAAAAAAACTATCATAATCGCCAAAAAAGATGTAATTTTGCAGAAAAAATTAAAAATAGCTATAAATCAAGACATGGCAGACAGAAAAGTAAGAGTGCGTTTCGCCCCGAGTCCCACGGGCGCGTTGCACATTGGTGGCGTTCGCACCGCCCTCTATAATTATTTGTTTGCTCGCCAGCATGGTGGCGAGCTCGTGTTTCGTATCGAGGATACCGACTCCCATCGTTTCGTGCCAGGAGCCGAGGAGTATATCTTGGAGTCTTTCAAGTGGTTAGGCATCAAGTTCGACGAGGGCGTGAGCTTCGGTGGCGAGCACGGTCCTTACCGCCAGAGCGAGCGTCGTGACATATATAAGAAATATGTACAGCAGCTCCTCGACAACGGCAAGGCTTACATCGCCTTCGATACACCGGAGGAGCTGGAGGCCAAGCGTGCCGAGATACAGAACTTCCAGTATGACGCCCATACCCGCATGCAGATGCGCAACTCGTTGACCCTTCCTAAGGAAGAGGTCGACCAGCTCATAGCAGACGGCAAACAATACACCGTGCGATTCAAGATTGAGCCGGGACAGGAAATCCACGTCAACGACATGATTCGTGGCGACGTGAAGGTGATGAGCGACATCCTCGACGACAAGGTGCTCTACAAGAGCGCAGACGAGCTTCCTACCTACCACTTGGCCAACATCGTGGACGACCACTTGATGGAAATCTCCCACGTCATCCGTGGCGAGGAGTGGTTGCCGAGCGCACCGCTTCACGTGCTCCTCTACAAGGCTTTCGGTTGGGAGGACACCATGCCTCGCTTCGCCCACCTTCCATTGCTCCTCAAGCCAGAGGGCAAGGGCAAGTTGAGTAAGCGTGATGGCGACCGCCTCGGTTTCCCTGTGTTCCCGTTGGAGTGGCACGACCCTAAGACGGGCGAGGTCTCTTCGGGTTATCGCGAGAGCGGTTACTTCCCGGAGGCTGTGGTCAACTTCCTGGCTCTCCTCGGCTGGAATCCCGGCACCGAGCAGGAAATCTTCTCGCTCGATGAATTAGTAAAGGCATTCGACATCACCCGTTGCTCGAAGGCTGGCGCCAAGTTCGATTATAAGAAGGGCATCTGGTTCAACCACGAGTATATCCTAAGGAAGAGCGACGACGAGATAGCCGGTCTCTTCGCCCCGATCGTTGCCAACAACGGCGTGGAGGAGAGCTTGAGCCGCGTGAAGCAGGTGGTGCACATGATGAAGGACCGTGTGAACTTCGTGTATGAGTTGTGGCCGTTGTGCTCGTTCTTCTTCATTCCTCCTACGGAGTATGATGCCAAGACGGTGAAGAAACGTTGGAAGGAATATTCTGCCCAGCAGATGACTGAGCTTGCCGAGGTGCTGGAAGGCATCGACGACTTCTCCATCGAGGGCCAGGAGCCCATCGTGATGAAGTGGGTGGAGGACAAGGGCTATAAGCTCGGCGACGTGATGAACGCCTTCCGCCTGACGCTCGTGGGCGAGGGCAAGGGCCCTGGCATGTTCGACATCTCCGCCTTCCTCGGCAAGGAGGAAACTTTGCGTCGTCTGCGCAAGGCTATCGAGGTCTTGGGATAAAGCTCCTTTGCTTCACGGCATTCGGGGGGAATCCCCTTTCTTTTAAGATATATTTGTATTCCTCGGAAGCATCCCTTCCGTGGGTGCAAACTATATAAATAAGCAACTTAACCAATCAACTGATGATTTACAATATCGTCATTTATTTCGTCCTTTGGGGCATAGCCATAGCGAGTCTTTTCAATGAGAAGGTACGCAAGATGTGGCGAGGCGAGCGAGAGGCCTTCAAGATACTGAAGCGGAAGGTGGACCCGACGGAGAAGTATGTGTGGTTTCATGCGGCTTCGTTGGGCGAGTTCGAGCAGGGCAGACCTTTGATGGAGCGCATCCGCAGGGAGCATCCCCAGTACAAGATATTGCTCACCTTCTATTCTCCATCGGGGTATGAGGTGCGCAAGAACTACGAGGGAGCCGACATCATCTGCTACATGCCCGTGGACACTCGGCTGAACGCCATCCGGTTCCTCCGCCTGGTGCGCCCCGTGATGGCTTTCTTCATCAAGTACGAGTTCTGGAGCAACTTCCTGCACATCCTCAAGTATCGTGGCGTTCCCACTTATAGCGTGAGCAGCATCTTCCGCGAGGACCAAGTCTTCTTCAAGTGGTATGGCAGGAGCTACGCCAACGTGCTGAAGTGCTTCACCCGGTTCTTCGTGCAGAACGAGGAGAGCAAGCGATTGCTTGCAGGCATCGGAATCACGGATGTCGACGTGGTGGGCGATACCCGCTTCGACCGTGTGCTCCAAATCAAGGAGGCGGCCAGGCAGTTGCCTATCTGCGAGGCGTTCCGCAAGGGAAGTGCTTCTTCTGCGTCTGCCGAAACTTCTACCAACGTTTCTGCCGAGGCTTTGCCAAAGGCAGGCTATAAAGTCTTCGTGGCAGGGAGCTCATGGCCTCCAGACGAGGAAATCTTCATCCGGTTCTTCAACGAGCGCAAGGACTGGCGCTTGCTGATAGCGCCGCATGTCATCGCCGAGGAACACTTGAAACTCATTCTCTCTTTGATCAAGGACAAGAAGGTGGTGCGCTACACCCAGACCTCTCCCGAGGAGGCCGCCGAGGCTGATGTCTTGATTATCGACTGTTTCGGTCTGCTGGGCAGCATGTATCGCTATGGCGATGTCGCTTACGTGGGCGGTGGCTTCGGCGTGGGCATTCACAATACCTTGGAGGCGGCGGTATGGAACATGCCTGTCGTCTTCGGTCCTAACAACAAGAAGTTCCAGGAGGCCCAGGGCTTGTTGCGGTCGGGCGGTGGATTCGAGATTCACAACTTCGAGGAGTTCGAGGGTTTGATGAACTCGATGATGAACGATGAGGCTTTTCGGAAGTCTTCGGGCGAAAAAGCCGGGGCGTTCGTGGCGAGTCTTTCGGGCGCAACCGACAAGGTGCTTTCCAAGGTGTCGTTGTAGGCTCTTCTGCGGGGAGCGACGCTTTTCGCAAAGCTTTTAGATAGATTCTTTTCGCAAAGAAACGAAACGCTTTTCACAAAGCAGCATTTTTGTAATTACGGTTGCAAAAATACTGCTTTTTTCTGTTGTTGCCAAATTTGGGCGTGTGATAAGGGGCGATTTTGCGACAACTCATAGTTTTGCGATGGATAAAATTACGAGTCGCAGCTTATAAACCTATGAACTGATGGTACGTTCCATACCGTCAGTTCTTTGTTAGAAACGCTGACGCTGACAGCTGACAGTCCAAAATCCGCTGGGTGAAAAGGTAAGGTTAGAAGTTTATATTTATATATAATATATATTATATATAAATATAAAAATAATTAACACTCTTTCGCTCTCTTGCAAGGGCTCGGAAAATGGACTGTCAGCTGTCAGCGTCAGCATTTTTGGCAATAAGTGGCAAAAAAAGAGTTACCGTCAGATTTCAGAAATCTTTTCTTGTTTTATTCAAAAAAAAATCGTATATTTGTGCAGTCAAATCAATGGAGTAAAACGAATGAAACAGTTATCAAAATTTTCAATTTTATTGCTGTTTGTCGCCCTTGCGTTTTGTGCTTGCGACAAGAATGATAGCGATGACAATGGGGGGTGCATCTATCCCAATCCATCCCCATCAATGTCTGTCGCAAATTTTACAGGTGAAGTGAAAATTGCGGTGGATGCCCCTCTGATGAAAGAGCAGATAGAGCAAGACTTGATGGCTAATCCACCCTTTGGTGGAAGCAAAATGTATCAACTTGTTACGAAGAAACAGACTGTCGGTCTTGCAGCTACGATTGAGTTGTATGCACTGAACCCTGAGGACGAAAAGAAAGCAGATGGCTATATATTGGACTATGCTGGTGATGTGGAGAAAAAAGATAGTTATAGCTCATTCCTTACAGGGGCTGGCATTTCTGGAAATTGGTATAAG
>DJOI01000085.1:45676-46581 GCA_002439605.1 Candidatus Segatella mututuai
TCAAGCAAAATATTCCTGGTTCTATGGTTGGAAGTAAGATGTATTTCTGCGAGGACCTTACGGAAAAATATCGACAAAAATTCCCAGATGCGGACATCCATGCCGTGGCTCGTTGCTTGGTTCTTTCGTATGTCAAGGGTGGAGATGTTGTCAAAGACTAAATTCCTTGTGCCTATTTAGAAAAAGAGAAAAGTGCAGAAAGCGTATCTTTTCATACCCTTTCTGCACTTTTTAAGTTGGATTTTGCACTTTTTTAGTTGGAAATGTTGATATTTCAGTTTATTTTGAGACCGAAAAATCAATCAGCTTGCTACTTGATGATGCGATAATAATCCTCCTTGCGAGGCTTCACGGTGTGGGGATGGGCGGAAGCATAGCCCAAAGACAAGGCTCCCACGCCCATCAAGCCCTCAGGAAGGTTCCATTCCTTCATCAATTTCTTGCCTTCCTCAGAGGCAAACATGGCGTCCTCGCGGTTGATCCAGCAGGTGGAGAGACCGATGGAGTGGGCGGCAAGCATCATGTTGCCGAGGATGAGGCTTCCGTCCTTCACGTTGTTGGGGTCGTCCTCGCGAGCGAGAACGACGACGATGGTTGGCGCACCATAGTAAGGGTCGCTCTCCACGCCCATCACCTCGGCGTTCATCTTGCGAAGCTTGGCACAAGTCTCTGGGTTCTGCACGGCGACGATGAAAGGCTCCTGTGAGCCGTGGCCTGTCGCAGCCCATGTGCCAGCCTCCAATACGGTTTTCAACTCCTCGTCGGTAATCTGGTCTGCCTTGTATCGACGAATGCTTCTTCTCTCCTTGATGGCTTTTAAAACTTCGTTTTCCATTGCGTATTATAATGTTTAATGTTTAGTGTTTAATGTTTAGTGTTTAATGAATAAAGCATTTGGATTCTTC
>DJOI01000085.1:46645-58467 GCA_002439605.1 Candidatus Segatella mututuai
TCTTCACTCAAAATTACATCGGGCACCCCGTGTCCTCGTCCTCTATGTATTGACTCAAAACTCGTGCGATGCGAATCAAGCCTTGCATCAAGGTCTTGCGAGGGCAAGCGATGTTGAGGCGCAGGAAGCCTTGTCCAGCCTTCTTGCCATACATCGTGCCGCTGTTGACGAATACCTTGCCATCCTTCATCAGCTGCTCGTAAGCCTCGTCGGAGGACAACTCGAACGGCAGGATGTCGAGCCATACGAGGTAGGTGCCTTCCAGTCGGGTGACGCGCACTTGTGGCAACTCGGTGCAGAAGAACTCCTTTACGGCCTGGTAGTTCTCGTAGAGATATTGGTTCAGTTCGTCGAGCCATTCCTCTCCCTCGTTGTAGGCGGTTTGCAGGGCGATGACACCGAAGGGGTTGACGTCGCACACCTCGTTGATGTTGATGGCACGGTCGATGCGACGGCGCAAAGCCTTGTCGGCACAAACGATGTTGGCAATCTGAAGACCGGCGATGTTGAAAGCCTTGGTAGGCGAGTTCAATACCACGCTGTTGTCGCGGCAAGCCTCGCTGATGCTGGCAAACGGGGTGTAGTGATAGCCCGGCATGATGAGTTCGCAATGGATTTCGTCGGCGATTACCTTCACGTCGTGCTTCAGACAGATGTCGTTCATGCGCTCCAGCTCCTCCTTCTTCCATACACGTCCGGCAGGGTTGTGGGGGTTGCAGAGCACGAAGGCGGTCACCTTCTCGTCGGCACACTTGCGCTCGAAATCCTCGAAGTCTATCTCGTAGGTGGAGTTGTCCACACGTCTGAGCTCGTTTTCCACCACCTCGCAACCATTGTTGTGGATGCTGGAGAAGAAGCAATTATAGACAGGTGTCTGCACCAAGACCTTCTCGCCCGGCATGGTGATGGCCTTCAAGGCGCATGAGAGGGCAGGAACAACGCCCGACGTATAGAGAATCCAGTCTTTCTCTATCTTCCAGTTGTGACGGCGAGAGAACCAGTTGGTGATTGCCTCGTAGTAAGAGTCGGGCACGAGGGTGTAGCCGAAGATGCCGTGGACCACACGCTTCTGTAGGGCTTCGATGATGCAAGGGGCTGTCTGGAAGTCCATATCGGCCACCCACATCGGGATGACGCCGTCTTCCTTCACCAAGTCCCACTTGTAGGAATTGGTGCCGCGGCGGTCTATGATTTCATCAAAATTGTACTTCATGTTTTCTAAGCTTATTACATTTTCGACTTGTCGATGATTTCGCAAGCCCCGGCAGGTGCCTTGGCGAACTCGGTGTAGGTGATGCTTCCCACCTCGTCGGCCTCGATGCGCCCCGAGACGGGGTTCTTGATGTTGGTGATGGCACCGCGGATGTGGGCGTCGATGTTGGTGCAGTCCTCGAAGGCACGGTCGCACGCCTTGTCGAAGGTGCAATCCTCCAAGGTAACATGGTCCATGTAGCACAGGGGTTGCTCCCCGCTGATGTGGCAACGCACGAACTTGATGTTCTTGCTGTGCCAGGCGAGGTACTCGCCATTCAGTTCGGAGTCGTAAACCACCACGTTGTCGCACTCCCAGAAGCTGTCCTTGGTCGTAATCTTGGCATGGTGGACCTCCACGTTCTTGCAGTACTGGAACACGTACTTCGAGTCGCTCTCCAGACCGTCGACGTAGATGTTCTTCGAGAACATGAAGGGATAGGTGCCTTGGTGGAGCTTCACGTTCTTGATTTTCAGTCCGTCCACCTTCCAGAACGTCTCGTCGGCATCGGTGATGTCGACGTTCTCCAGCTCCAGGTTCTTCATCTCACGGAAGAACTTGGGACCGTCGATGGTGCAGTCCTTCATCACCATGTTGTCGCTGTACCAGATGGCGGAGCGGCTCTCCGGGGCGAAATAGCAGTCTGTGATCAGCGAGCCGTCAACGTGCCACCACGGATATTTGCCGTAGAACTTGGAGTTGTGGCACTCTATGTTCTTGCAGCATTTGATTCCCGACTCGCCGTCGATGATTGCAATATCTTCCAACCGAACGTCGTGAGTGCCGAAGAGCGGACGCTCACCACCATAAGTCTTGTTCTTTATCAGTTCCATTGTCTTATATTTATTTCTGTTTTCGCTTGCAAAGTTACAAAAATAATGCCAAAGTTCCACTATCTACTTTACGGAAAGATGTAACATTATTACTGACGGGGATGCTGACGCTGACACTGACAGTTGGAAAATCCGCTTAATGGAAAAAGGCTGAATGAAAGAAAAGTCTCTTGTCATTCAGCCTTTGTTCGTATTATATAAAAATACCGATTGAAGATGTTTACAAGTTAGGGTTCATCTTGGTCCACTCTGCTACTGGAGGAACGATGCCGAGCTCTACGATCTCGTCGCGCATCTTGCAGAGGTGCTCGTAAGACTTGTTCAAGTCGGCAATCTCCTCGGGAGTGCCTGTGGGCTCTACGAAGTGAACGCCAGTCTTGTCGATAGTGGTAGGCATGGCCATCATCACGTTCTTGAAGCCGAGCTTGTCGTGGTTGACGTAGCAACCTGCTGGCAATGTGAACTTCTCGCCGCCCATGGCAGCCTCAATCATCTTGACAGCGTTGTAAGCCGGGCTCTGGAATGAAGAACGACCGCGGAGCTTGATGATGTGGGAACCACCCTGTACGGTGTTGTGCTTGATTTCTTCCCAGCGGTCTGCAGAAAGACCCATCTCTGACAATGGCTTGCCATCGATTTTTACCTGGGAAGCGAATACTGCCATCTGCTCGCCGTGACCACCGTAAGTGTGGGCACCTGTTACCTTGTCCTGCTGAACGCCGAACTCGAGGGCCAAAGCCTGCTGGAGGCGAGTAGAGTCGAGGGCTGCGAGTGATGTCAACTGGTTTGGCTTCAAACCAGAGTGGATCAAAGCTGTGAGAGCTGTTACGTCGGCTGGGTTGAAGATAACCACTACGTGCTCAACCTCTGGGCAGTACTTCTTGATGTTGTCACCGAACTCGGCGGCAATCTTGCAGTTACCCTTGAGGAGGTCCTCACGAGTCATGCCCTCCTTGCGAGGAGCACCACCAGAAGAGATGATATATTTAGCGCCAGTGAAAGCTTCCTCTGGGTTAACGGTGTAAGTTACGTTGACGCCTGGGAACGCGCACTGCTGAATCTCATCGAATACACCATGAACACCAGGCTCATAGATATCGTAAAGACAAATGTTTGGAGTAAGACCGAGCATCAAAGCGCTCTGTACCATGTTTGAACCAATCATGCCGCCGGCACCGACGATCAAAAGTTTGTCATTAGTTAAAAATTTCATAACTACTATTTGTTTAAGAGTTTATAATTCTTTTCTTTCGTGTCAAAATGTGCTACCTTCCTGCGGAAAGGGCAATCTGCATTGCCACAGATTGCGAAAAGTATCTTTCTCCTCTTTCCGACCGCAAAATTAATAAAAAGTAATGTAAAACGTGCATTATTTTCCGCTTAAATTTGTTGTTAATTCTTAAAATTATTATCTTTGTAATCTCTAATTAGCAATTAAGGATATGGTAGACGCAATAAAACAAAGATTAGACAGCTTGAGGGAAGTGATGAGGCGAGAAAAATTGGCTGCTTTCATCTTCCCCAGCACCGATGCTCATCATAGCGAATATGTGGCGCCTCATTGGCAGGGGCGTGAGTGGATATCGGGCTTCGACGGCTCGGCGGGAACGGTGGTGGTGACTCTTACGCAGGCAGCCTTGTGGACGGATTCCCGTTATTTCCTGGCGGCGGAGCAACAGTTGCAAGGCACTGGGTATCAATTGATGAAGATGCGCGTGGAAGGCACGCCTACCATCGCTCAGTGGTTGGGCGGGCAGTTGGCTGGTGTCGATTCTCCTGAGGTGGGACTCGACGGAATGGTCAATTCCTATCATGAGACGCAGGCTCTTGCCGCGGAGCTTCGCAAGGCTGGGGGCATCACGGTGCGTACCAATTTCGATCCGCTGGATGTAATCTGGACAGATCGTCCGCCTGTTCCTGACAATCCCATCGAGATACAGCCCTTGGAATATGCAGGCGAGACGTATCGGTCGAAGCTCTTGCGCATCAGGCAGGCTCTTCGCGCCCGGCATGCTGACGGCATGCTCGTGTCGGCTCTCGACGACATTGCCTGGACGCTCAATCTCCGTGGTACGGACGTCCACTGTGTGCCTGTCTTCGTGAGCTATCTGCTTATTGCTTCCGACAAGGTGTCTCTTTTTGTCGACGAGCGGAAGCTCACACCCCGGGTGAAGGCTTATCTTGCCGAGAACGAAGTGTCCGTATATAAATATAATAAGGTGGAAGATGAACTGAAGGCTTATCCGGAATACAACATCCTGCTTGATGGCGATGAGACGAGCTATCGGCTGTGGAAGGCCGTGAGGTGCCCGGAAATCGTTTCCTCGGCTTCGCCAATCCCTGCGATGAAGGCAGTCAAGAACGAGGCAGAGGTGATGGGCTTCCACCGGGCCATGCTGCGAGATGGGGTGGCGATGGTGAAGTTCCTGCGCTGGCTGGTTCCTGCCGTGGAGAAAGGCGGGCAGACCGAAATGTCGGTGGCCCGCAAGTTGATGTCCTTGCGCTCGGAGCAACCCCTTTTCCGCGATCTTTCCTTCGACACCATTGCCGGCTATCAGGAGCATGGCGCCATCGTGCATTATGAAGCCACGCCGCAGACCGATGCCCGGCTCCGTCCGGAAGGGCTGCTTCTCATAGACTCTGGGGCGCAGTATCAGGACGGAACCACGGACATAACCCGCACGATAGCCCTTGGCCCTGTGACCGAGAAGATGAAACACATCTATACGCTTGTTCTCAAGGCTCACATCCAGCTGGAACTCGTTAAGTTCCCCGATGGCGCTTCAGGCACTCAGCTTGATGCGGTGGGGCGTGGGTGCCTTTGGCGCGAGGGACTCAACTACTTGCATGGCACAGGCCATGGAGTGGGCTCTTATCTGAGCGTGCATGAAGGTCCTCATCAGATTCGTATGGAATGGAAACCTACCCCGCTGAGGGCTGGGATGACCATTACCGACGAGCCTGGCATCTATCTGGCGGGTGAATTCGGCGTGCGCATAGAGAACACCTTGCTCGTCACAGACTATGTGCAGACGGATTTCGGCAAATTCTTGCAGATGGAGCCGCTTACTCTTTGCCCCATAGACACAGCCCCCATAGACGCGGGCCTGCTGACGGCGGACGAAAAGAAATGGCTCGATGATTATCATCACATGGTGTTCGAAAAATTGTCACCTTGGCTTGGGGAAGATGATAAAAAGTGGCTCGAGGAAGCCACGAAGCCGATAAAATGAATGTTTTAAAGCAAAAAAACGTGTAAAATCTTGGTAGTTTGATAAATAAAGCGTAATTTTGCACCCGCAAATTGTGGCACTATGCCCTTTGGCAAAGAAAAAACATAAGTTTAACATAATAAATTAAAAGCAAAAACAAAATGATTATTGTACCAGTTAAAGACGGTGAGAACATCGAGAGAGCTCTCAAGAAGTTTAAGAGAAAGTTCGAAAAGACAGGCATTGTTAAGGAGCTCCGCGCTCGCCAGCAGTATGACAAGCCTTCTGTTTTGAAGCGTCTCAAGATGGAACATGCCATCTACGTACAGAAGTTGCGCGCAAACGAGGAATAATATTAAAAAAAACTCAAAAAATTTGGTAGTTCAAATTAATTTTCGTACTTTCGTTGTCGACAAAGGTAATGAGTAACGTAAAATGACTGTCAAAGAGTTCCTTGATTACTTGTCGCAGGAGGTCAACAGGTCTCCGAGGACAGTGTCAAGTTATGCCGAAGACCTGTATGCTTTTGAGGCATACTTCTTGGAGAAAGATGAAGGATTGACGTGGGTGACCATAGATTCCGACATCATCCGAGACTGGATGGAAAGCATGGTCGACAAGGGCAATAGCCCCAGCACGGTGGCACGTCGCCTCAGTGCGGTGAAAGGCTTCTTTAGGTTCGCCCTTGCACGAGGCTCTGTCGCCTCGGATCCAGCTCACGCCATTCAGAGCCCTAAGCGCGGCAGGCCTCTCCCACAGTTCTTGAAAGAGAACGAAATCAACGATTTGCTTGACAAGCAAGCGTGGGGGGAGGACTTCAAAGGTGTCAGGGACCGCTTGATGATCATGATGTTCTACGAGACGGGCGTTCGCTTGTCGGAACTCGTGGGCTTGGATGATGGGGCGGTGAACTTGCCCGGAAAATTCATCAAGGTGACGGGAAAAGGCAACAAGCAACGCGTTATTCCCTTTGGTGACGAGCTGAAATCTGCGATAGAGAAATATGTGGAAGAGCGGAATCGGTGTGTCGGTCGTAGGACGGCGGCGGTGTTTGTCTCTGAAGCAGGAATGCGTATAAGCGCCGGTTCGGTGCAACGCATCGTAAGGGAAAACCTCGCAAGATTCTCCTCGTTGAAGAAGAAAAGCCCGCATGTGCTAAGGCATACGTTTGCTACTGCCATGCTAAACCACGGGGCAGACATTGAGAGTTTGAAGCAATTGCTTGGTCATTCGCGTCTCTCCACGACGGAGATTTATACGCATACGACCTTTGAGCAGTTGAAGCGAGTTTATACGGAAGCCCACCCAAGGGCATAACCTTTTAAAAACGGAGGTCACTATGGAAATTAAGATTCAGTCGATTCACTTCGACGCTACCGAGAAGCTACAGGCGTTCATCGAGAAGAAAGTCGCCAAGTTAGAGAAAACTTTTGAGGATATACAGAAAGTAGAGGTGCAGTTGAAGGTCGTGAAACCTGCCACGGCAATGAACAAGGAAGTGCAGTTGGAGGTTGCGGTGCCAGGGTCGAAGCTCTTTGTGGAGAAAGTTTGCGATACTTTCGAGGAAGGAGTCGATTTGACGGTGGACGCAATGAAGGTTCAGTTGACCAAATTTAAAGAAAAAATGCGCAATCACTAAAAAAACAAGGAAAAATTTTGGTGGTTCGAAAAAATAGTCGTATCTTTGCAGCCGTTTTCCGATAGATGGTAAATGAGTCGCATTGCGGCTGCAAAGATTGCCTCTTTAGCTCAGTTGGCCAGAGCACGTGATTTGTAATCTCGGGGTCGTTGGTTCGAATCCGACAAGAGGCTCAAGAAAAGGGTGGTTACCAGAGTGGCCAAATGGGGCAGACTGTAAATCTGCTGGCTATGCCTTCGGTGGTTCGAATCCATCACCACCCACTTTTTCTTACTTGCGGAAATAGCTCAGTTGATAGAGCACTAGCCTTCCAAGCTGGGGGTCGCGGGTTTGAGCCCCGTTTTCCGCTCAATTTATTAACTTGCTGTAATAGCTCAGTGGTAGAGCACTTCCTTGGTAAGGAAGAGGTCCTGAGTTCAACTCTCAGTTACAGCTCTATCGTTCTAAAACAAAGATAGGATGGTAGAGGAACAGATTATTCATTTATATAAATAAAAAGAAAAGCTATGGCTAAAGAAGAATTCGTGCGTACCAAACCGCATGTTAACATTGGTACAATTGGTCATGTTGACCATGGTAAGACTACTCTGACCGCTGCTATCTCTAAGGTATTGAACGAGAAGCTCGGTACATCTGAGGCAGTTAAGTCTTTCGATCAGATTGATAATGCTCCTGAGGAGAAAGAGCGTGGTATCACCATCAACTCTGCTCACATCGAGTATGAGACAGCAAAGCGTCACTATGCACACGTTGACTGTCCTGGACACGCTGACTATGTGAAGAACATGGTTACTGGTGCTGCTCAGATGGATGGTGCTATCTTGGTAGTTGCTGCAACTGACGGTCCTATGCCACAGACACGTGAGCACGTACTTCTTGCTCGTCAGGTAAACGTACCTCGCTTGGTTGTTTTCTTGAACAAGTGCGATATGGTTGACGACGAGGAAATGCTTGAGCTCGTTGAGATGGAGGTTCGTGAAATTCTCGAGCAGTATGGTTATGAGGAGGATACTCCAATCGTACGTGGCTCTGCTCTTGGCGCTTTGAACGGCGTTGAGAAGTGGGTGAAGTCTGTCGAGACTTTGATGGACACTGTTGATGAGTGGATTCAGGAGCCTGTTCGTGAGGTTGATAAGCCTTTCTTGATGCCTATCGAGGATGTATTCTCAATCACAGGTCGTGGTACTGTTGCAACAGGTCGTATCGAAACAGGTCGTTGCAAGGTCGGTGACGAAGTTCAGTTGCTCGGTCTTGGTGAGGATAAGAAGTCTGTCATCACAGGTGTTGAGATGTTCCGCAAGGTTCTCGCCGAGGGTGAGGCTGGTGATAACGTAGGTTTGCTTCTCCGTGGTATCGACAAGGCTGAGGTTAAGCGTGGTATGGTGGTCGTACACCCAGGTGCCATCACTCCTCACGATCACTTCAAGGCATCTATCTATGTGTTGAAGAAGGAAGAGGGTGGTCGTCACACTCCATTCGGTAACAAGTATCGTCCACAGTTCTACCTCCGTACAATGGACTGTACAGGTGAAATCAAGCTTCCAGAGGGAGTTGAGATGGTAATGCCTGGTGATAACGTTGAGATCGAGGTTGAGTTGATCTACAAGGTTGCCTTGAACGAGGGTCTTCGTTTCGCTATCCGTGAGGGTGGTCGTACCGTTGGTTCTGGTCAGATTACTCAGATTCTTGACGATATCAAGTAATTTAGAAATATCTAATTTACTATATAATGGCTTCCGTTTCTACGGAGACGGAAGCCTATCTACGGGTTTAGCTCAGTTGGTAGAGCACTGGTCTCCAAAACCAGGTGTCGGGGGTTCGAGCCCTCCAACCCGTGCTAATTAGAAGATAATATGAATAAGATAGTAAATTATTGCAAGACATGTTATGATGAACTTGCGCATAAGACTACTTGGCCTACACGTGCCGAACTTACACATAGTGCAATGGTTGTATTATCTGCTTCCCTTGTCATTGCATTGGTGGTGTTCGCAATGGATTCTATCTTTAAGGCGCTCATGGACGTAGTTTATCCAGGTTAATTTTTGAGGAAATGGCAGACACAGGAAATAAATGGTATGTGCTCAAAGCCGTTAGTGGTAAGGAAGCCAAGGTGAAGGAATACATCGAGGCTGAGATGAAGCACAATGATTTACTTGCAGCTAATGTTTCTCAGGTGTTGATACCTGTTGAGAAGCACGCATCTGTACGTAATGGAAAGAGGGTCATAAAAGAAAAAGTGGCTCTCCCGGGTTATGTCTTTGTGGAGGCTGAACTGAAGGGGGATGTGGCTCACACGTTGCGTTTCTTCCCTAATGTTTTGGGTTTCCTTGGAGGTTTGGATGATCCTACGCCAGTGCCTCAGTCTGACATCAATCGTATGTTGGGCAATGCCGAAGAAACTGAGTTCGAGGGTGATATTGATACTCCTTACGCAGTGGATGAGACAGTAAAGGTTACAGATGGTCCGTTCAGTGGTTTCAGTGGTGTTATCGAGGAGGTAAATGCCGAGAAGCACAAACTGAAGGTTATGGTTAAGATCTTCGGACGTAAGACTCCGTTAGAGCTTGGTTTTATGCAAGTAGAAAAGGAATAATGTATTGTTACGAATGCATTGCCTTTTATAAAAGTTTCAATTTTAAATATTAACAAAGAAATGGCTAAAGAAGTTGCTGGATTAATCAAATTACAGATTAAAGGTGGCGCTGCAAATCCTTCACCTCCCGTAGGACCAGCTTTGGGTTCTAAAGGTATTAACATCATGGGATTCTGCAAGGAATTCAACGCCCGTACCCAGGATAAAGCAGGTAAGGTATTGCCAGTTGTTATCACATACTACACTGACAAGTCATTCGATTTCATCATCAAGACTCCTCCTGCTGCTGTTCAGCTGAAGGAAGCTGCTAAAGTTAAGAGTGGCTCATCTCAGCCAAACCGTCAGAAGGTCGCAAGTCTCACTTGGGAACAGGTGAAGACAATAGCGGAGGACAAAATGAAGGACTTGAATTGCTTTACTGTCGAATCGGCTATGAAACTCATCGCTGGTACGGCAAGAAGTATGGGTATTACTGTAAAAGGGGACTTCCCTGGTAAATAATTTAAAACTTCAATTAGAAAAATGAGTAAACTGACAAAAAATCAAAAATCAGTAGCTGATAAGGTTGAAGCAGGGAAGGCATACACTTTGAAAGAGGCTGCAGAGTTGGTTAAGGAAATTACCACAACCAAGTTTGATGCATCTCTGGATATTGATGTACGCTTGGGTGTAGACCCACGTAAGGCTAATCAGATGGTTCGTGGCGTTGTTTCATTGCCAAACGGAACTGGTAAGGTTACTCGTGTGCTTGCACTCTGCACTCCAGATCAGGAAGCTGCTGCCAAGGAAGCAGGTGCTGATTATGTAGGTCTCGACGAATACGTTGAAAAGATCAAGGGTGGATGGACAGATATTGATGTCATTATCACTATGCCTTCTTGCATGGGTAAGATTGGTCCCTTGGGCCGCGTGCTTGGTCCTCGTGGCTTGATGCCTAATCCTAAGAGTGGCACTGTAACTATGGATGTCGCTAAGGCAGTTAAGGAAGTTAAGCAAGGCAAGATTGACTTTAAGGTTGATAAGGCTGGTATTATCCATACATCAATTGGCAAGGTGAGCATGTCACCTGAGCAAATCTATGGAAATGCCAAGGAGTTCATCGCAACAGTCATCAAGTTGAAGCCTGCTGCTGCTAAAGGTACATATATCAAGAGTATCTTTATTTCAAGCACTATGAGTAAGGGTATCAAGATTGATCCTAAATCAGTTGAACAACTCTAAAAGTTTTGTAAAATGAAAAAAGAAATTAAAGATACCATTATTACCGAACTTGGTCAGAAGATTAAGGAATATCCTCATTTCTATCTTGTAGACGTTACGGGATTGAATGCTGAGAAGACCAGTAATCTTCGTCGCAAGTGCTTCAATAGTGAAATCAAAATGATAGTTGTCAAGAACAACTTGCTTCACAAGGCATTTGAGGCTTCTGACATTGATTTCTCTGAGTTGTACGGAAGCTTGAAAGGTAATACAGCTGTGTTGTTCGCTCATACAGCGAATGTGCCTGCCAAGATGCTGAAAGAGTATGACAAGGAAGGCATTCCTGCTTTGAAGGCTGCTTATGCAGAAGAAAGTTTCTATGTGGGTGCCGACAAGCTTGCCGAACTCGCAGCGCTCAAGAGCAAGGACGAGGTTATCGCAGAAATTGTGGCTCTGCTACAGTCTCCAGCGAAGAACGTTGTGTCTGCTCTTCAATCAGGAGGCAACACTATCCATGGTGTGCTTAAGACATTGGGCGAGCGTCCTGAGTAATCTACAATGTTATAAATAAAATAGTATAAACAATATTAAATTAGAATAAAAATGGCAGATATTAAAGCTATTGCAGAAGAGTTAGTAAATCTTACTGTTAAGGAAGTTAATGAGTTGGCAACAGTCCTCAAGGACGAGTATGGTATTGAGCCTGCTGCTGCAGCTGTAGCTGTAGCTGCTGGTCCTGCTGCTGGTGGTGCTGCAGCAGCTGAGGAGAAGTCTTCTTTCGACGTTGTCCTCGCTGAAGTTGGTGCTACAAAGCTTCAGGTTGTTAAGGCCGTTAAGGAGGCTTGTGGTCTTGGCTTGAAGGAAGCTAAGGATCTCGTAGACGGTGCTCCTTCTACAATCAAGGAAGGTGTTGCTAAGGACGAGGCCGAGAACTTGAAGAAGACTATTGAGGCTGCTGGTGCCAAGGTAGAGCTCAAGTAATTTAGAGTTTACATCTCTTAATATATGGTTAGGATTCTCCCAGTAGGCGAGTCCTAACCTTTTTGTGTCTTTTATTATTTTGATAAACCATTTAATAACTTCTAATGGC
>DJOI01000002.1:0-6885 GCA_002439605.1 Candidatus Segatella mututuai
ACGTCTTTCTTATTATGATAGGCCAAGCAGCTGATTAGCGCCAGCAACGATTTGCCGGCAATCAAACCTGAATGACATCTGCAAAGGTAATGAAAAGATGGGAAATCTGCAAATAAAAATAGGTGTTTTGTGAATTTAAAATGGAAAATAAATATCAGAGCTATAACATGTAATCATTGGAATAACATAGTATGTGTGCACGCACGTAAGATTATTTTTCAAGAAAAAAGTATCAATGTATCATTTTTATATCAAAAAACACCACTATCTATTTAGTTTACAGAACTTTGAAAACATTGATACTTCTCTGAAAAATCGCCAAAAAGTATCAGAGAAGTATCAGTGAAGTGTCATTTTCTACCAAAACAGGAGATTTATTCAATTGTGTCTATAAAAATAGAAGCAAAAACAGAAAGTGACTACTAAATCATAAAAAGCCAGTCCAGCAGTAGTTCATTCTTTGAACAAATGGTGAGCATCCCATGAACAAGCGATGGGCTACCAGTGAACAAGCAGTGGTCCATCGGTGAACAAGCAGTGGTCCATCGGTGAACAAACAGTGGGCAACATGTGCCCAAAAAGCGTTCGCGAATTTGGGCAAAGCTGTGTGTGACTGAAGGTTGAGGAAGGAAAAGTTGGGCTTTCCTTAATTTTTGGCACTTAATGTTATGGAAAATTATAAGATTCCGAAAAGTGGAATCCAAATTTTTCGATAAAAGGCCAGCAAATACCTTCGGCAAGGCGACAAGGCAGTCCAGACGGAAGAGTAAATTCTCCATTTTCTTCCGTCGATTCGGTCGAGTGTTTGATGGCCTTTTCTATAGAATCCTATGGCAACGGCCTTGATATCTTTCATCTTGCAACTTTCAGTTGTGAGGTTTCCGTCGCCCTTCAGCGTTACATCCTCTCCCTCTATCTTGATGATGCGATGTAGCACATAGTGGCAAGGGGTGATTTCTGCCAATACAGGTTCGCCTGTATGGTATTCCTTGCGTTTTGCAAGCAAAGCCTTGTCGCGTTTGTCTTCCAGAAAGGGACGCATGGAAAAGCCCTTGAGTTGTAAGGTAATGGTATGTCCTTCGTCAAGCAACTTGACAATCTCGGGCAGTAGCTGTGCATTGGGAAACTGTATCTCCGAAACTTGTAATTTTGTCTCTTTCTTCATGTTGTCTTGGATGGAATAAGTCTTCTTATGCCTTTCTTATAGCTTGGTTGCACACGATGGCAGCTTCGCGGTTGGGGAGGCAGTGCAATGTGTAAATGTCCGATATTTCAACAAGGTGGATAATGGTGTTACAGATGTTGTTGAAAATATCCAAGTCCCATTTCATAGAAGAACAAGATGGCAGTATGGATGCAAAGGCTTCCGCTGGCGATAGCCTGTCCACATAGTTCTTTTGAGCGCGGTCTATGCGAGTGATGGCACCGAGTCTTGCCTTTACGTTGCGATAGCAAGGTGTCTTTCCGCTCCACGGACTGCCATATATATAAGGTGTGCCGTCTATGATGCGTAAAATAGGGTTGTCGTCGTTCATCAAGTCGCAGTCTGGTAGGTAGCGCAACCACATGCTCACTTGTGTGCTCTTTCCCGTTCCGCTCTTGGCTATGAAGGCATAGCCATATCCATTTTGTCTTACAAGTGATGCGTGTAACAACAGGGTTTCTATTTTGCTTCCTGCAAAAGCAAAGATGAGCATCAAGGCGTTGTTGAGTCCGAATTTACGCATGTTGTAGTTCCCGTTCAGTGCGCATTGGCAGACACTGAAGTCTTCGTTGGTCTGTAATAGGCAGCAGTTGGCACCTTGTATGTCCTTGATGATATATTGGTATCCGCCATTGTCGAGCTTGTCTACGATGGTGTCTCCATTTCCTGTGTCAAAAGCTCTGATGCGTTTGCGCTTTTCCTTAGGGTATGGCTTTAGAGTGTCGTCAACCAAAAGTTGGAAAAAAAGTTGACCCTTCAGATTCTCCTCTCTGAAGGGTTCTAATGAAGGGATGAGATGCATGCCGTTGGATTGCGACTTCGTGAAACTAATCTTGAGGTCGAGTTCGGCTATGCGAAAGAAGTTTTCACTTTGCATTACGCTTCTTTTTCTTTAGTTGTCTCAGTGCATCCTTAGCCTTTGTCCTCTTGGAAGGCTCTTGGGCTACCTCTTCGTTGGTCTCATGGTCCGGTTTGATGCCCGCGAATATAAAACGATCCATGCCTATAAGCTTCACTTGGTATTTAGGAGCAGAACCGTCATTCATACCGCTTTTGTTTTTGGTTTTCTTGGGCTGGGCGGTATATCTGTTGCGCATCTTGTCGTATTTCTTTGTCAGTTTCTTCAGGTCTGTGCTGTAGCTAACCATGCAGGTGGGGTGCTTGTAGCCTTCTCCCTCCAGATAGTCGCGCAATTGGTATGAGTAGTTTTCTCTGTTTACCAGAAAATGAGTCTTGCTGTTGAGCCATGCTGAGTCTACAGCTTGCACGTCGGTGAAGCATACGGTAGAATCGTTGAACGACATCGCAAAGCCGAAGATATAGACTCGTTTCATCTCGTCTTTGGCTTGCGTGCTTGCTGCGAAGAGTAACATGACTGCAATGGCTGCAAATGCGGATTTTGTAAATTTCATTTTTTTTTGTTTCTTCTTTTATGGATATTGCTTATTGTCCTAAATAGGTCTTCAGCATTTTACTTTTCGTGTTGTGTCTCAGTCTGCGAATAGCCTTCTCCTTGATTTGTCTTACTCGTTCGCGGGTGAGGTCGTATTTGTCTCCTATTTCCTCGAGAGTCATCTCTGGCATGCCAATGCCAAAGAAGGCTTTTATTACTTTTTTCTCTCTGTCGTTGAGAATGTCGAGAGCCCTTCCTGTCTCTGTGCGCAACGATTCCATGTCGAGCTCGTTGTCGGCAGAGGGTGAGTCTGTGTTGGGCAACACATCCAGCAAGCTGTTGTCTTCTCCCTCTGCAAAGGGAGCGTCCATGCTTACATGGTGAGAATTGATCTTCATAGCTTCGGCTATCTTCTCTTCGGGAAGGTCTATGCGGTCGGCCATTTCCTCAACGCTGGGCTTACGCTCGTTTTCTTGCTCAAACTTATTTTGTTCTCGGGCAATACGATTGACACTCCCCACTTGGTTGAGCGGGAGGCGTACGATGCGACTTTGCTCGGCAATAGCCTGCAGAATGCTTTGCCTAATCCACCAAACAGCATACGAGATAAACTTGAAGCCCCTTGTTTCGTCAAATTTCTCGGCGGCTTTTATCAGTCCGAGGTTTCCTTCGTTGATGAGATCGGGCAAGCTCAGACCTTTGTTCTGATATTGCTTGGCAACGGAAACAACAAATCTCAAGTTGGCCTTGGTCAATTTCTCGAGTGCCTTGCGGTCTCCATTTTTGATTCGTTGCGCCAGTTCCACCTCCTCTTCTGCGGTAAGAAGCTCTTGGTGCCCAATTTCTTGGAGGTATTTTTCAAGCGATGCACTCTCTCTGTTGGTTATCGACTTCGAAATTTTCAGTTGTCTCATGGTTAGCATTATTTTGTTCGTAGATGCAAAAATACGCTTTTTTGTCGATATGAGCAAAAAAATAGCAGGTATTTTCTCAAATATCTGCTATTTTTTTAGTTATGGAATGCTTTTCCTTGTTTGTTGCCATTTTTCAGGCATGGAGTCTTGTCCTTTACTTATCGACTTGTTTTTGCTTAGTCTTTTTGCAGGGGAACCGCGAAGTATGACTTCTTGCCTGTAGGCCATATACCCTGAATGTAGAGTACAGGCTCCTTGCTTGTAGATGCACTCTTAACAACCTTCTGCAAGTCGTCGAGAGATGTGATGTTGGTGTCGTTCACACGCTGGATAATTAATCCGCGGGAAACGCCTGCGTCTTTGAGTACGCCAGAACCGACCTTCAAAATCTCCAAACCATAGTTGATGCCAAGCTCTTTCTTTTGTGCTTCGGTCACAGGGCGGAAGGTTCCACCCAATACATCGAGGTCGGCACTCTTGATGACAGAGGTGTTGCCTTGTGCATTTTTTAGTGTGATGCTCTTGGTGTAACTCTTTTTGTTGCGTAAGTAGGTGATAGAGAGCTTGTCGCCAGGTCGTTTGCCATTGAGGGCTTCCTGAAGTTCCGCCATCTTGGTAACTTTCTTGCCGTCTACTTTGGTTATTACGTCGCCTTCCTTCAAACCAGCGTCAGCTCCATTACCGTCCTCGTCTACTTTGGCAACATATACACCTTCGTTTGTGCCTAAGTCTACTTCCTTGCCGTTTTCTTTCTGTGAGTTGATGTAGTTGAGTACGTCGCTTCCCTGAATGCTGAGCATTACGCGCTGCACGCTGCCATATTTTTTCAGATCGTCTACCACCTTATTCATGATAGATGTAGGGATCGCGAAGCCATAACCAGCGTATGAACCTGTCTGCGAGTAGAGCATGGCATTGATGCCCACCAATTCACCTTGGGTGTTGACCAATGCACCTCCAGAGTTTCCTGCGTTGATGGCAGCATCTGTCTGGATGAAACTCTCCACGCCATTTGCACCTAACGAACGTGCCTTTGCCGAGATGATGCCTGCTGTAACTGTGTTGTTCAGTCCGAATGGATTTCCTACTGCAATTACCCATTCTCCTACCTTTACGTTGTCGCTGTTGGCTATAGTAAGAGTAGGGAGGTTCTTTGCGTTGACTTTTATGAGTGCGAGGTCTGTGGTCTTGTCTGTACCGATAATTCGTGCGGAGAATTCGCGGTTGTCGTTGAGCGTAACGGTCAGTTCGTCGGCTCCCTCCACTACATGGTTGTTGGTTACAATGTATCCGTCGCTGCTGATGATTACACCAGAGCCCGTAGCCTCTCTCTTGGGAGTCTGTACTTTTTGCTTGCGCGTTCCGCCTTGCCCGCTACCGGGATTGCCAAAGAAACCGAATGGGTCGAAGAAATCTCCAAAAGGGTCGCTTTGCACATCTACAGTCTGTACTTTTGAGTTCTGTACATATTTGATATGAACCACCGCAGGCAAAGCTTTTTCGGCGGCATAGGTCAAGTCTACGGGTTGACCTGGGGCAGCCGAAGTCACTGATGGGGCGGCAGCATTAACTTTCATGAATGCGCCTGCTGAGAATACGAGTGAGCTGATGCAGAGCACAGCCAAAACATATTTGCTTACTTTTCTCATAATGTATAATTTTTTTTGTTGTTAATTTTAATGTTTGATATTGTTGGTGTTGCCAACTTTTCTTTTCGGTTGCAAATATAGGGGCAAAAAACGAGAAACTGTCAATAAGACATGGTTTTTTATCCCGTTTTAACATCTTAAATTAACATATTAACGGCTATTAAACAAGAAAGTGCCTAAATTTACAAATATTCAATACTTTGGCAGAAAAAGATAGTTTGAAATATGAAACTAAATTTTTGCAATGTGCGAATTTTTATTAACTGTTTATCGTTCGTTTGGTCATTTTTATATGCAGAAAAGGCAGCTTTAGTTGTGCTTGTTGGAAGGAATCACAGAAAATAAGTAGGAAAAGCCCTTTCCTTTTCGAAAGTTTTTTGTACCTTTGCACATCGGTAAGATTAAAAAGCAGTGCCCCGGCGTGCCGCTGGTCTTCATGGCAAGACGAGAGGAAAGTCCGGGCAGCATAGAGCATCCCACTTCCGAAAATAGAAGCTATTGGTGACAGTAGGTGTAGGCAGAAGAAAATAACCGCCCCGTTGAGTCTTTTGATGTAGGCGGGGTAAGGGTGAGAAGGTGGTGTAAGAGACTACCAGATGGCGGGTGATCGTCATGCTGTGCTGGCTGGGAGCTGTAAGCTCATGTATACCGCAGACCGAGGGTTGCTCGCCCGAGTGTCTTCTATGGCAGCTGCGGAGGGTAGAGTGCTCAAGCCCTGGGGTGACTCAGGGATTAGATAAATGGCATGCACCTGCGCCTCGGTGCAGGGACAGAACTCGGCTTATAGGGGCACTGCTTTCTTTTTTTATGTATTTATTTTATCTCCACTTAATTATTTAAAGTCATGAACATCAGAGAACCAGAAAAGCAAATCCTCAACGATTTTGAGCATAAAGTAACTAATAAAATCAAGTTGTATGGCAATTGTCCCGATTTCCCAAAGATGGAAAATTATGGCATCGAGGGTATGGAGCTGGATGATTACCTCTTTGACAAACAAGCCATTCTCGATATGGGAGGAAGCAGTCGCAACAAACTGACGGTGGGAGGCATCATCACTTTGTTGCCTGTTATCGTTCTGTCGGCGTTTCCAGACAGTGCCTATATTTATGGCAAGATGGGAACTACGGTTTTGGCCATAGCTGTCGGTCTGATGTTGGCATTGTGCCTGTATGCAGTGTTGAAAGCTATTATTCGCTTTCGCATCGCCCGGCATGCCGACCTAAAGTTTGAAACATACATCAAGGCTGTGCTGTTCTATCAGCCCCGCCAATAGTTTAGCTGTTGTTTTATAGCAAAGAAATCCTAACTTCTCCTTTTTGGGAGGTTAGGATTTCTTTGCTATTATAGTTTGAATGTTTGCTTTCTTTATTATACGATGCCCTGTGCCATCATAGCCTTGGCAACCTTCAAGAAGCCTGCTACGTTGGCACCCTTCACGTAGTTTACGTAGCCATCGGCATCTGTACCATACTTCACGCAGTTGGCGTGGATGTCGTTCATGATGGCGTGGAGCTTGGCGTCAACCTCCTCGCGACTCCATTTCAAGCGCTCAGAGTTCTGGCTCATCTCAAGACCTGATACAGCTACGCCACCAGCGTTGGCAGCCTTGCCTGGAGCATAGAGAATCTTTGCGTCCTGGAATACCTTGATAGCCTCTGGGGTAGATGGCATGTTGGCACCCTCGCTCACTGCGATGACACCGTTGGCAATGAGAGCCTTGGC
>DJOI01000002.1:7000-29357 GCA_002439605.1 Candidatus Segatella mututuai
ACCCTCTACATACTTCACGCCATATTTCTCAGCATACTCCTTGATACGACCACGCTCTACGTTCTTCAACTCCATGATGTAGTCGAGCTTCTCACGGTCGATGCCGGCTGGGTCGTAGATGTAACCGTTGGAGTCTGAACATGTAACAGGCTTAGCACCGAGTTCGATCAACTTCTCCATAGTGTATTGAGCCACGTTACCAGAACCTGATACCAAGACAGTCTTGCCCTTGATATCGATGTTCTTAGTTGCCAACATGTTGAGGAGGAAGTAAACGTTGCCATAACCTGTTGCCTCTGGGCGGATGAGGGAACCACCGAACTCCTGACCCTTACCTGTCAACATGCCCTGGAACTGGTGGGTCAACTTCTTGTACATACCGAACAAGTAGCCAACCTCGCGACCACCTACGCCGATGTCACCAGCAGGAACATCCTCGTCGGGACCGATGTGGCGATAGAGCTCAGTCATGAAAGCCTGGCAGAAACGCATTACCTCAGCATTGCTCTTGCCACGAGGAGAGAAGTCGGAACCACCCTTGGCACCACCCATAGGGAGAGTTGTAAGAGAGTTCTTGAATGTCTGCTCGAAAGCCAAGAATTTCAAGATGCCTAAGTTTACTGACTTGTGGAAACGAAGACCTCCCTTGTATGGGCCGATCACGTTGTTGTGCTGGATGCGGTAGCCCATGTTAGTCTGAACGTTACCCTTGTCGTCTACCCATGAAACACGGAACTCGATGACGCGGTCTGGGATGCAAAGGCGCTCGATGAGGTTTGCTTTCTCAAACTCTGGGTGCTTGTTGTACTCTTCCTCGATAGTGCCGAGTACCTGACTAACTGCCTGAATGTATTCAGGCTCATTTGGGAATCTTCTTTGGAGATTCGCAATCACTTCTGATGCTTTCATAATCTATTAATCTTTTATTGGGTTGGTTTAAATTCTTTGTTCTTTGTTTCGGTTGCAAAGATAAAGAAAAAAAATAAAAAGGAGAACAAAAAGACATAAAAAATCAAATAAAGGTGGAAAAAAGTAAGTTTTTAACAATTTTAAGGGACATGTCAAATCTTCAATCAATGGGAGTGGATGTAATTTCGTAAGGCAAGGAATATTTCTATGGGTATGCGAGCATCATAAACATTAGGAAGAGTTGAAAAAACATTTCTTCCTTACTATTAGTACAGGATTTTTCTTGAATTAATGGATCGTTTTTCGTATCTTTGCAATTAGATTTGCCTCCATGTTGGTTGTTTATTATTTCTATTCAGCACTATTCTGCATGGCTTTTAATTCCTTATCGGTCATTTGCACATAGATAGAAACACCATAGATGGTCTCTCCATTCGATCTTGTTGCCAAAGGATGAACTATGCAGAAACTTGGTTGAGTTCCGAGAGTCCATCCCGTTATCTGAAGGTATTTGTTGTTGCCAAGTAGCAGAACTGTCCGTTGTGTATTGTTGTAGTTGTTATTAAAGGTATATGCTATTTCATCCTTCTTTATAGTGTTGTCAGCAACGTCTGAATGACAGTAGGCCGTCAATTTTGTGCTACTGTCAAAATAGTAGTTTGTGGGAGACAGACCCATTATGTTGCTGTAATATTCATTAGGCAACCTTTTGCCATTCTTGTCTATTTTCCATGTTCCGTAGTGTTTCCAGCCATGACCAATGAACATTTTCTCAAAGTTCTCTTTGCTGATGCCACCGCCCGCTCCATAACAATTTCCATTGTCATCGAACTCGTATGCGATTCCATGATTATCCAGTGCGGAGACCCATTGTTGTTCTAAAGAGTCCTCATTGTCGTCATTGCATGACACAATGGAGAATGGAGTAAACAGGACTAATATCAGTCCCATAAGGAATAATAGTTTCTTCATATCATTAAGTTATTTGTTGTTCTTCCTAATGAAACGCATTGCTATCATATTTATTGCATGGTAATAGTAAAAATATTAGTGTGCTCCTATCCTTTTTTATTTTTTGCGAATATCCGCAATAGTCCAAATTGTAGCAGGAAATGCATCGAATTTCCTGATGACTAATTTAGTTTGTGGAAGAGCATGATTCAAACATATAACTCTTGTCGATAGTAATCATCGTGAAGGTACGAAGATGTGCTTCTTTGCGGGGCAAAGTTGTACTTCCTTGTGGGTTAACATTGCGCATCCTTAAAGGGTGTCAAACTCGAATATGAAGGGCGTTCCACGGGCGTGGACTGACCGTCCCACGACCGTGGGACAACTGGCTGACAACCGTGAGCCAAGCGACTGACGGTCGTGGAACACCCGACGAAGTGTGGTAATCCATGGAGAGATAGTTGAAATTGCCAAAAACTCAGCGAGGAAAAATGTAAAAAGAATTACACGGAAAAGCATGATATTAGTAGAAAGCAATCATTAGGTTTGTAGATAGATTACGATTTCCGTCTCTTTTGTCTTTTATTTCTTCGGCATTTTTCTGTGCGAATTTGCCGATATTTCTGCTGAAATTTGTAATTTTGCAACTTGATAGAACGAGATCAGAAAATAGTGTTTTAAACAAGCAGAAAGTTAGTATAGAATATGAAATCTTTACGCGAACTATATAGAATTGGTAAAGGACCATCGAGCAGCCATACGATGGGGCCGCAGCGTGCTGCTCAACTCTTTTTAGAACGTTGCGGCAACGCCTCTCTATACGAGGTTACTCTGTATGGCAGTTTGGCTGCTACAGGGAAAGGGCACATGACGGATGTCGCTATAGAGGAAGTGCTTCGCCCGCATCACACAGTCAGCATTATCTGGAAGCCACAGATATTCTTGCCCTTTCATCCCAACGGAATGAAGTTCGTGGGTAAGGATGTGAATGGCGATATTATAGACGAGTGGACTGTATACAGCATAGGTGGGGGAGCTCTTTCGGAAGGTACGGGCGACCATGGTGAGTTGGGAGCAGCAGAAGTATACGACCTCAATACAATGGGCGACATACAGAACTGGTGCTACGACAATGGCCGCTCTTTCTGGGAATATGTGGAGAAATGCGAGGACAAGGACATCTGGGACTACCTCAAGACGATATGGCAGACCATGAAAGAGGCTATCCATCGCGGTCTTGACCATGAGGGAGTGTTGCCAGGTCCGCTTAAGTTACCCCGCAAGGCAGCTACCTATTACACCAAAGCCAAGGGCTATCGTGCTTCCTTGCAGTCGAGAGGCTTGGTTTATGCCTATGCCTTGGCGGTGAGCGAGGAGAATGCATCGGGAGGAATCATAGTCACGGCTCCTACATGTGGGGCCTGTGGCGTGTTGCCGGCGGTGCTTTATCACATGCAGGAGGCTCACGGCATGAGCGAGAAGCGCATCTTGAGAGCCTTGGCTACCGCTGGTCTTGTAGGAAACATCGTAAAGCACAATGCTTCGATAAGTGGTGCCGATGTGGGCTGTCAGGGCGAGGTGGGCGTAGCCTGCGCCATGGCTTCGGCTGCAGCTTGCCAATTGTTTGGCGGGAGTCCTGCCCAGGTGGAGTATGCTGCCGAGATGGGACTGGAACATCACTTGGGAATGACCTGCGACCCTGTGTGTGGGCTGGTTCAGATACCTTGCATCGAGCGCAACGCCTTTGCTGCGGCACGAGCCTTGGACGCCGACTTGTATGCCTCTTTCTCTGACGGTCATCACAGCGTGTCGTTTGACAAGGTGGTGGAGGTGATGCGCCAGACGGGACATGACCTTCCTTCGCTCTACAAGGAAACAAGCGAGGGCGGACTCGCCAAGGGCCTCGGAAACAAATATGCCAAATAGTTACCAATCGAAAACATAATGGAATTATCAAATGACGCGAAAAACAAAGATTCATGAGATACGTGATTATATAGTGATAGCCTTTGCTATGGTTATCGGAAGCATTGGTCTTAACGTGTTCCTGCTTCCCAACCACATCACTATGGGCGGTGTAGGCGGTATAGCCTCTATCCTGTATTGGGGATTCGGGATTCCTGTTTCGTTCTCTTATTTCGGCCTCAATATTTTTCTTTTATTGTTGGCCTATAGAGCGTTAGGATGGCGTTTCTGCCTGAAGACGGTGTATGCTGTGGCAGTCTTTGCCGTAGTTTCCCGTTTGATAGAGAGTCATGGTGGAAACGAGATAACACTTTTGCGCGACCAGCCTTTCATGGCTACCGTGGTGGGAGCTTTCTTCATGGGGTGCAGCGCAGGATTAGGACTATCGAGCAATGGCTCTACTGGTGGATCTGATACGGTAGCAGCCATGGTGAACAAGTATTACAACATTTCGTTGGGACATGCTATCATGATTTGCGATCTGTGCATCATCACGAGCTCATACTTGGTGCTTAAAGACTGGGAGATGGTTATCTATGGTTATGTGTGTCTCTTCGTGTGTTCACTTTGTGTGGATCATGTGGTAAATACGCTTCGCAGGTCGGTGCAGTTTTTCATTATCTCTGACAAGTATTTGGAGCTGAGTGCCGCCATCAACACAACTGCCGACAGAGGATGCACGGTGATGGACGGTCATGGTTGCTATAGTGGCAAGAATGTGCACATGCTCTTTGTGCTGGCTCGTCAGCGTGAGTCGCAGACGATATTCCGCCTGATAGATGAGATTGATCCTTCGGCATTTGTCAGCCAGAGTGCTGTTATCGGTGTCTACGGATTGGGCTTCGACCGTTTCAAGGTCAACAAGAAGTTGATAGGAAAGAGGACTTGAGTAGACATTGATAAAAAGATAAATATATTTCATGATAAGTAAAAAGTTGAATCCATCATGGATTCAACTTTTTTAGTCTTCTTTTAGCTTCGGGATGCTCCGGGCATAGTTCGAGTGCCTTCTTATAGTTGGCGATGGCTGCGGCAGACATGCCTTCTTTCTCGCATTCCTTGCCAAGCAACGTGTATTCTGCAGCCAGGCGTTTCAGGAATTTTTCTTGTTTCTTTTTCTCTTCATCCTTTTGCTTGATGATTTCGTATAGCTGCTTGTTCTCGGCTGTTAAAGAGTTTATCTTTCCCAACTTTCGCCGTATCAGCCGTTTGGCACTTGGTTTCTCAATGTCGTATCTGCTGTGTATGGCAAGGAAGAAGTTGTCGAGTGCTCCCTGCATGTCGCCTTGGTCGAACGCCATGGCTGCGTCATGATATAGTTTGTCAGCTTTGCTTTGGACAAGAGCCGTGTCGATGGCCGACTGGTCGTTGTAATGGCGGGCAAACTGCTTTACCTCGTTGCGCACGAACACCTCGCTTTGTCTGATGGATTCTTGCAGACTGATGCCTTCTAAACTGGTGCATCGTGACAGAGCCACATAGGTCTGCCCCCCGGCAAAGACTCCCCCCGTGAAATCTATCTTTACCTGGTTGAAAGTAAGGCCTTGGCTCTTGTGCACAGTAATGGCCCATGCCAGCCGCAAGGGATATTGCTCGTAACGCCCTATCTCTTCCTCTTCTATCTTTTTCTCCACTTCGTTGAAGTGATACCTCATGTTGCTCCATGCGGCAGGTTCCACCATGACATCCTTTCCATTTTCTGTTCGCACGTATATTTTTGCATGATCATCTTCGTCAAAGCCAATGATGGTTCCCAACGTTCCGTTAACCCATTGGTGGTCTATATCGTTTTTGATGAAGATAACCTGTGCGCCTGTCTTCAGGTAGAGTTCTATTGGGGTGGGGAGGCTGCTTTCTGGGAATTCTCCTTGGATATTGCCGCGGAAGAGGGTAGGCTCGCCAGGCAACAGTTTGAGCTGGCTGTCGTTGATGTAGTCTACTGTGTCGCGGCGTGTGGAAAGGGTAATGGCGAGTTTACTATCACTTTCGTCAAGACGGGCTCCCACGCGCTGGTTGAGTTTCTGAAGGTCGCTTATGTGCACCTGACTGGTACGTATATGGTCTAATATGCTGATAAACGCGGGGTCATTTTGTCTGTAAACCTTTCTCAGCTCTATGCTCACTAATTGGAAGTGCTCGAACACCTTGGCATCGAAGAAGAAATTGCTGCGGTAGAAAGGTGCGAGGAGTCGTCGGTCTTCTTCTCTCACTACTGGCTCCAACTGATAGATGTCGCCAACAAGGAGCAGTTGTTTACCACCGAATGGCTCGCGCATGTTACGACTGTATATGCGCAGTACTTTGTCTATGAAATCAATGATGTCGGCGCGCACCATACTAATCTCATCAACAATGATGAGCTCTACCTCGCGTATGATTTTTATCTTTTCGGAGTTATACTTCAAGGTATTGCGTATGTTGCGCACGCTAAACATGCTGTCGTTGGGCAGCAAGGGGTGGAAGGGTATTTTGAAGAAACTATGTAGAGTGCTTCCTCCGGCATTGATGGCAGCTATTCCTGTCGGAGCCAGAATGATGTGCTTCTTTTTTGTGTGGGCGGCAATATAGCGCAGGAAGGTAGACTTGCCGGTACCAGCTTTTCCTGTGAGGAAGAGCGAGCGCCGGGTGTATTGTATAATCTGAAGTGCATTCTGCAGTTCAGGATTATTTAGGTCGATATTATTTTCAGTGGCCTTGCCTGCTGAGTGGTCTTGTTTTTCTGCCATACCTGTTTCTTTAAAATGACAATCGGCGATTCCCGTCTTTCAGAAAATCACCGATTGTTGTTTGGTTTGCGTATATTCTTTTCTGTTTCCAGACAGTCGTCAGTCATCGTTATAGTTCATCAAACTTGATGACCTGCTCAGTGGGGCGTTGTTTCTTCTTGTCTTTCTTATCTTTTTTGTCTTTCTTTTCGTCTTGTTCCTCACTTGACTTTTTCTCTGTGGTAGTTCCGGTGGCCTCGTTCTTTTCGGCAGGAATCTCCTTGATGACAGGACTGCCGTTTTCGTCGAGGATGATCTCTTCATTGAAAGCTGTGGTGTCTACCCGGGCAGTGTCTACCTTTGCCTTGGGCACATAACTTGCACAGATATACATATCGCGTGTGATGTCTTCGTCGTGAGGCTTGTCAAACTTGCCGTGGTATTTCTGGAAAGCGGGGTCGCCAAACAGGGCTTGCAGGAAGTAACCACATATTGGCAATGCCGTGCGAGAGCCTTGTCCGAGGGCACCTGTCCTAAAGTGTATGCAACGGTATTCGCCACCTACCCATGCGCCTACTACAAGCTTAGGGCTTACGCCCATGAACCAGGCATCTGAGTGATTGTTTGTAGTTCCTGTCTTTCCTCCAAATTCGGTGTCGCGATAGTTGCCAATATATCCCCACAGACTCTGTGATGTTCCTCCAGGCTCGCGCATACCACCCTGTAGCAATTGCTGCATCAAGAAAGCTGTTTTGTATGGAATCACTTGTTCTTCGGTAGTTGGAGTTGTGTAAACTTCTTTGCCGTCTTTATCTACAATCTTAGTTACCAAAACAGGATTGTGGTGTTTACCGTTGTCGGCGATGACGCAATAAGCGTTTGCCATTTCCAAAAGGTTGACATCGCTTGAGCCCAATGCCAAGGATGGCTCATCTTCCAGCGGACTTTCGATGCCCATCTTATGGGCGGTCTCTATGATACGCTTGATGCCCATTTCCTGTCCTAAGCGTACAGCAACCGAGTTGATGCTTTTTGCGAACGCACTCTTCAGCGGTATGGAGTCGCCCGAGAACGAACCATTGGCATTTGATGGTGTCCATTTTACCATCTCGTGCTTCTTCTTGTCGTATACATCCATTGAGATGTATTCGTCGCGGCGCTTGTCGCAAGGCGTAAGACCTTGGTTCATGGCTTCGGTGTAAACGAAGAGTTTGAATGTTGAACCAGGCTGGCGCTCGGCTGTTACCTTGTCATATTTCCAGTGGTCGAAGTCTATGTCGCCTACCCATGCCTTGACGGCTCCTGTCTGTGGTTCCATGGCCACAAAGGCACAATGCATGAATGTGGTCATGTACTTGATGGAGTCTTCGGATGTCATCATCTTGGTGATGGTGCCCTTGTCGTAGTCGAATACCTTGACAGGGTGTACCCACTCCTTATAATAATAGCTCACCGAGTCGGGATTGTTGGGGAAGCGAGCCATCAAGGCTTTATAGAATGGCTGACGCTCGGCAATGCCCTGAATGAAGTTGGGTATCACCTGGTGCTTTTCGTCCTGCCAGGGTTCCTGGCGAAGCCAGTTGGTATCTTGCTTACGGTAGATGTCCCAATGGTTGTTGAAGTTCTGCTGTACCTGTCGCATCTGTTTGCGTGCAGCGTCTTCTGCATATTTCTGCATGCGGGTATCGATTGTGGTGTATATCTTCAGTCCGCTGGTATACAGGTCGTAACCCTCGTCTTTGCACCAGTCCGCAAGATAGTCAGCCACAGCTTCGCGGAAATATTTTGCCTGTCCGTCGTAATTTTCCTCCACCTTGAAGTTGAGCTTGATAGGCTCTTTGCTGAGGGTGTCGTATTCTTCGTGGCTCAAGTCGCCATGTCGTACCATATTGCTGAGTACCACGTTACGGCGTGCCAAACTATGTTCGGGGTTGGTACGTGGATTATAATAGGTGGTAGCTTTGAGCATACCCACGAGCACGGCAGCCTGATTGATGCTCAGTTCCTTTGGGCTAACATTGAAGTAGGTCTTTGCTGCCGTCTTGATGCCATACGAGTTGGAACCGAAATCTACAGTGTTGGCATACATCGTGATGATTTCCTTCTTACTGTAAACTGCTTCCAACTTAGCGGCGATGATCCATTCCTTGCTCTTGACAATGAGTATACGTAGCCCTGGCACCTTGCCCAACAAACCAGTGGAATACTGTGAACGGACGCGGAACATGTTTTTAGCCAACTGCTGGGTAATGGTGGACGCACCACGTGCGTCGTGATGAAGCATGGCATCCTTCATGGCGCTAAAGAGACCGATAGGGTCGATGCCCAAATGCTTATAGAAGCGCTCGTCCTCAGTGTCGACCAATGCCTTGAAGAAAGCTGGGGTTACCTCTTCGTATTTTACCGGGGTGCGGTTCTCGTTGAAATACTTACCTATCAACTTTCCGTCAGCACTGTAAATCTCGGAAGCCTCGCTGGTTTGTGGATTCAGGATACCAGAAAAGAAGCCTGGCGACTTTCCGAATAACCAGAGGAAGTTTATATCTACTGCACCTAAATACAGAAAGAAAGCCACTATGCAGCTGGCTATGCCAATGAGAGTTTTGGTATACCATGCTCTGCCTCGATACAGATTCTTATACCATGGCCAAAAAGCGCGGAGCTTGCGCCATAGCCATGTTGCTAAGTTCTTGATTTTGTTCATTGTTGTTGTCTGTTGAATACTCTTTTAAACTTTGTTGCAAAAGTAGTAAAAATTATTCCATCTTCAAGCAGCTATCCACATATTTTATGATTTCTTTAATATTATCGGGGTGAAACCATTGTATTGTATCGTCACGTTTGAACCAAGTAAGTTGTTTGCGCATATATTCCCGGCTGTGTGACTGTATTTGCCGTGTTGCTTCCTGTAGGTCGATGTAACCATCAAAATAGGCAAACATTTCCTTGTAGCCCACAGTGCGAAGAGCTGTTTGCTTGCGATAGGCATATACACTGCGTGCTTCTGTCTCCAAACCTTCTTCCATCATTGCGAGAACTCGTTGGTTGATCCGGTCGTACAGTTCGGCACGCTCTCTGTTAAGCCCTATCTTGACGATGCGGAAAGGACGGATTTTCCTTTCGTTGGTGCGGAAGGAGGTGTATGTTTTCCCTGTCTGGTGGCATATCTCCAAGGCATGAACCACGCGTCGTGGATTTTTCTTGTCTACTATGGCCCAGTGTTCTGGATCCAGCTCTTTTAGCTCTTCAACCAAAGCAACGAGTCCCTCGTTGGCAAGACGTTCTTTCATCCATTCTCTGATGTCGTCGCGCACGGTGGGTATGTCATCGATGCCATTACATACTGCATCAATGTACATCATACTCCCACCAGCGAGAAGGGCCACATTTTGCTGGACATAAAGTTGTGCGAGGATTTTCATCACATCCTGTTCGTACATAGCTGCGCTATAATAGTCTTTGATGTGATGATTGCCTACAAAATAATGATGAACTCTTTGCTGTTGTTTTGCCGTTGGAGCAGCTGTTCCTATAGGAATCTCTGCAAAAATCTGTCGGGAATCTGCATTGATGATAGGGGTATGAAGGTGCTCAGCCAGCGATAGGCATAGTTCTGTCTTTCCTACTCCTGTAGGTCCGAGAACAACGAATAGAGTCTTCATTGGCAAGGTTTATTGTATTACTATTAAGGCATTCTTGCTTCTGCAATTAGGAAGCAAGAATGCCTGTCTATCTTATTCTTTTGTCTGAGGTTTTTGTTGGATATTATCGAATGATGCCTCGCTTGGAGCTTTCCACGAAGTCGATGATATACTGTAACTCAGGAGTAATTTTCAGGTTCTTCCTGATTTCTTCGATACCTTCTTTCAGAATGCCCTTGGAGTAGAGAAGACGATATGCCTCATGAATCTGCTGAATCAGTTCGTTGCTGAAGCCACGACGGCGTAATCCGATGAGGTTCAGGCCACAATATTTAGTGGGCTCTTTTCCTGCGATAATATATGGAGGAATGTCCTGTGAGAATCGGCATCCACCTTGTATCATTACATATCCAGCAATGTGGCAGAACTGGTGGACGAGGACGTTGGCGCTTACGATAGCATTATCGTCTACTACCACCTCTCCAGCAAATTTTGTTGAGTTACCAATGATCAAACCATTTCCCAATTGGCAATCGTGTGCCACGTGTACACACTCCATGAGGAGGTTGTTGCTGCCTACTATAGTCTTACCTTTCGAAGCTGTGCCACGAGATATGGTTACATTCTCGCGAATACTGTTGTTGTCGCCTATTTCGCAGGTTGTTTGTTCGCCACGGAACTTCAAGTCCTGTGGCTTGGTAGAGATGCTGGCACCAGGAAAGAACTCGTTGTTATTGCCGATTCGTGCTCCCACATGGATGGTCACGGAATTCTGCATCACATTGTTGTCACCCAAAACAGTGTCTTTGTCAATATAGCAGAAAGGACCGACGATGTTGTTGTCGCCGAGTTTAGCCTCGGGATGAACAAATGCTAAAGGACTAATCTGGTTCATTTTCTATTTACAATTTATAATTAAGTATTATTGATTCAAGTCTTACATGAAAAGAAGTCGGGAAATCGTCATCGTTTTTCCCCTGCCTTACATGTGAAAGTATAGTTTCTTTACTTGTTCTTAACTATTTGCGCCGTGAAGGTTGCTTCAGCCACTACTTGGTCGCCAACAAACATATAGCCCTTCATCGAGCTGATGCCATGGCGTACGGGTGCCAATAACTCTACGCGAAACAGAAGAGTGTCGCCTGGGACAACCTTCTTGCGAAATTTCACATCATCTATCTTCATGAAGTATGTGCTCCAACGTTCGGGCTCTTCCAATTGGTTGAGAACCAACAAGCCTCCACATTGTGCCATGGCTTCTACCTGTAGTACACCAGGCATGACAGGCTCTTCAGGGAAATGTCCCTGGAAGAAAGGCTCATTGCTTGTTACGCTCTTTACGCCAACAATGCTGGTTGGTCCCATGGCTATCACCTTGTCTACTAACTGCATCGGGTAACGATGGGGCAGGAGTTGACGGATGCGAATGTTGTCCATGATAGGCTCCTCGTTGGGGTTGTAGATTGGAGCCTGAATTTCATGCTTGCGAATTTCCTTACGCATCAGCCGTGCGAACTTGTTGTTTACGGTATGTCCAGGGCGGGTAGCAATGATGCGTCCCTTGATAGGCTTGCCGATAAGTGCCATGTCGCCGATGATGTCAAGAAGCTTATGTCGAGTACATTCGTTCTCCCACCGTAAAGGTCTGTGTTGGATATATCCCAATTTGCTGGCATCCATGTGTGGAACCTTCAGGTGGTCGGCGAGTTGGTCAAGCTGGGCTTGGTCTACTTGGCGTTCGTATATCACAATGGCATTGTCGAGGTCACCACCTTTTATGAGATTGGCTTGCAGCAGTGGCATGATATCACGGACGAAAACGAAGGTGCGGGCAGACGCTATCTCTTCCGCATAGGTCTCCATTTTGTCGAGAGTAGCAAACTGACTGTTGATGAATTTGCTCTCGAAAGAGCACATGGCTGTGATGCTGAAGTCTTCGTCTGGCAGGATGGTGATGACAGAACCACTGTCGTCTTTTACCTCTATTTTATGACGGATGATGTAGTAATCTTTTTCTGCATTCTGCTCCTGTATGCCCACGCTCTGAATCTTTTCTACATACAAGGCTGCAGAACCATCAAGAATAGGGAACTCGGGACCATTTACCTGAATCAGGCAGTTGTCGATGCCGAGTGCGTAAAGAGCTGACATGCCATGCTCGATAGTGCTGACACGGACATCACCTTTGCCTATCACGGTGCCACGTTGTGTTTCGACCACATTTTCAGCAACAGCCTGTATGATAGGTTCGCCTTCTATATCGATGCGTTGTATCTTATAACCTGTGTTCTCTGGTGCAGGGTTGAAGGTTACGGTAAGGCTAAGACCTGTATGCAATCCTTTGCCGCACAAAGAGAAACTACCCTTTAGAGTCTTCTGTTTTGACATAATAATTTTATTTTAATGTTAAGTGTTTAATGTTAAGTGTTAACTGTTCTGGATAAGTGGGGGCAGATGCCTTCATTTAACATTCGACACTTAACATTTAACATTGAAAATTACTTTTTCTTCAGTTCTTCAATCTCTTTCTTCAAGTCGTTTAATTCCTTGTACATGTCAGGAAGGCGACGGAAGATGGCCTGTGACTTGAAGTAAGAACGCTGTTCCATAGGCGGCGTACCGATGAGTTGCTGTCCGCTCTTCAGACTTCCAGGAACTCCACTCTGCGCACCAAGGAAAACCTTGTCGCCAATAGTGATATGTCCTGCGATACCAACCTGTCCGCCAAACATACACCACTGTCCAACCTTGGTGCTTCCAGCGATTCCTACCTGAGAAGACATGACTGTGTTTTCACCGATATCGGTATTGTGAGCTATCTGGACGAGGTTGTCGAGTTTCACGCCCTTACGGACATAGGTGCTTCCCATTGTGGATCGGTCAACACAAGTGTTTGCTCCAATCTCCACATTGTCTTCGATGGTTACTATTCCTATCTGAGGAATCTTGTCGTAGCCGTCTGGGCCTGGTGCAAATCCAAATCCGTCTGCACCAATCACGCAGCCTGCATGAAGTGTAACGTTATTACCCAACTTACATCCATGATAAATGGTTACGTTAGGATAGACAAGTGCGTTCTTGCCCACTTTGACACCTTCGCCTATGTAGGCATGAGGATAAATCTGGCTACCTTCGCCCACCTCAGCTCCATCGCAGATGTAAGCAAAAGCTCCTACGTATACACCATCAGCAACCTTTGCTTTGGGAGAAACGAAAGCCAATGGGTCTATGCCAGTCTTCTTGGGCTTCATGGATTCATACATCTGCAGTAGTTTGGCTACGCATTCGTAGGCATTCTTTACACGAATTAATGTTGTGGAAACAGGCTTCTCCAGTTTTACACTTTCGTCAATCAATACAATGGAAGATTGAGTATCATATACATAATGAGTATATTTAGGATTTGAGAGGAAAGAAATGGCACCTTTCTTTCCTTCTTCAATCTTTGAAAAGGTATTGACGGTTACATTCTCGTCACCTTCTATGCGCCCTTGTACTAATTGGGCTATCTGTTGTGCGGTAAATTTCATAATCGTTTGTTTTCTATGATTGCAGTTCGCCAGTAAGCTTCTTATTGCTTGCAAATATAGTAAAAAAGATTCATAAACTTGTAATTATATCGTAATATTTTGCATTTTACCTTGCAAACGTGTGCTTTTTAGGCGCAAAGTACTCTGAGCAGGAGAACTTTGCGCCATAAGAAGATGTTGGCTTTTATGAAAGTTTGGCTAATTCTTCCGCCATTTGCTCTTGCAATGCCTTGGCCTTGGCTCCTGCTGTCTCGGCAAAGTCCTCACCATTGCTGGCATAGATGATGCCGCGTGAAGAATTGACCAGCAAGCCACAATCCTTGATGATGCCATACTTGCATACTTCTTGTAGGCTTCCTCCCTGGGCACCTACACCAGGGACGAGGAGGAAGTGGTTGGGCGCACATTTGCGAATGTCGGTAAACATGCTGCCTTGTGTGGCTCCTACGACATACATCATATTCTCGTCGTTTCCCCATTCTTGACTTTTCGTCAGCACTCTCTCGAAAAGGCGTTGTCCGTTCTTGTCTTCTGTGAGTTGGAAATCGTGACTGCCCTTGTTGCTTGTCAGTGCCAGGAGGATGACCCACTTTCCCTCATACTCCAAGAACGGTTTTACAGAGTCTTCGCCCATGTAGGGAGCTACTGTGAGAGCATCGAGTTTGTACTCTTCGAAGAAAGTACGTGCATACATCTTTGATGTATTTCCGATGTCGCCTCTTTTGGCATCAGCGATGATAAAGTGATGAGGATAGTGCTCGTTCAGATAGGCAATGGTCTTATCGAAAGCTATCATGCCTGCCAGTCCCATGCTCTCGTAGAAAGCCAGATTTGGCTTATAGGAAACGCAGAAAGGGGCTGTGGCATCAATGATTGCCTTGTTGAAAGCGAAGACGACATCCTCGGTCTTTTCATATTGTTTGATAAGGTGCTCTGGCACTTTCTTGATATCTGTGTCGAGGCCTACGCACAAGAAACTTTTCTTGGCGAATATCTGTTCTACAAGTTCTTTTCGGTTCATAGTTCTACAATTCTGTTTCTTTCAGTTTCTCAGCATTCTCGGCTACGGTCAGAGCGTCTATCATGCCTTGTATGTCGCCTCCGAGGAAGCCATTCAAATCATGTGTTGTATAACCAATGCGGTGGTCGGTGACGCGTCCTTGAGGGAAATTGTATGTACGGATCTTGGCACTTCGGTCTCCCGTGGATACAAGACTCTTGCGCCGGCTGGCAATATCGTCAATGTATTTCTGGTGCTCGCGGTCGTGGATGAATGTATACAATCGGCTCAAGGCGCGTTCCTTGTTCTTAGGCTGGTCGCGCGTTTCGGTGCATTCTATCAAGATTTCTTCCACTTCGCCAGTGTTAGGGTTCTTCCAAGGATAGCGAAGGCGCACACCCGATTCCACCTTGTTCACATTTTGTCCACCGGCACCGCTTGAACGGAAAGTATCCCATTTGATGTCACCCTCATTGATGTTTACCTCGAACTTATCTGCTTCTGGCAATACGGCTACAGTGGCGGCGCTGGTGTGCATGCGTCCTTGGGTTTCAGTGGCGGGTACTCGCTGCACACGGTGTACACCCGATTCATATTTCAGAGTGCCATAAACGTCGACTCCGCTTACTGCAAAATCAATTTCCTTGAATCCGCCTACAGCACCTTCAGATACGGAGGTTACGCTGACGGTCCATCCCTTGGACTCGCAGTATTTCTTGTACATATTGAAGAGGTCGCCTGCAAAGAGTGCGGCTTCGTCTCCACCTGCTCCACCACGAATTTCCATCTGTACGTTCTTGGCATCTTCTGGATCCTTTGGTACAAGAGCAATCTTTATCTCCTCCTCTATCTTTGGTTGGAGGGCTTCGTTCTCGTTGAGTTCCTCGCGTGCCATCTCTTTCATGTCTGGATCGCTCTCGTTGGCGAGGATGTCCTTGGCTTCCTTGATGGAGTTGAGACAGTCGATGTATCGTTTGCGTGCCACCATGATGTCGCCCAAGTCTTTGTATTCCTTGGTCAACTTCACGTATCGGCTTTGGTCTGCTATCACATCGGGGTCTGTAATGAGGGTGCTTACTTCCTCGTACCTATTCTCTAAACCTTCTAATTTTTGTAATATATTATTATTATTGTCCATTAAGTATGATGTTGAATGTTGAGTGCTGAATGTTGGGTTTACACTTACATTTTTTAATTAGTATTCGAAAGTTCCGAATTCGCTCTTGATAGTCAGGCTTCTCTTGCCTTCCTCTATGTGTCCCACTATCTGAGCATCGATATTGAAGCTCTTGCTGATGGCGATGATTTTCTCGGCAATCTCAGGTCGTACATAGATTTCCATACGATGCCCCATGTTGAATACCTGGTACATTTCCTTCCAGTCTGTGCCCGAGCAGTCGTGGATGGCCTTGAAGAGAGGTGGTACAGGGAACATGTTGTCCTTCACTACCTTGCAGTTCTCGCTTACGAAGTGAAGCACCTTGGTCTGTGCACCGCCTGTGCAGTGTACCATACCATGTATCTCCGGGCGCAGTTCATCCAGCAGTTTCTTAATGACCGGGGCGTATGTGCGGGTAGGAGAGAGTACCAATTCGCCAGCGTTGACGGGAGCACCTTCAACTTCATCTGTCAATTTGTATTTGCCGCTATATACAAGCTCTTCGGGAACGGCATGGTCGTAGCTTTCAGGATAGTTCTTTGCCAAGTATTTGGCGAAGACATCATGGCGAGCAGAGGTTAGTCCGTTGCTGCCCATACCGCCATTGTATTTTTTCTCGTAGGTTGCCTGGCCTGTAGACGAGAGACCCACGATGACATCTCCAGGCTGTATGTTGGCATTGTCGATTATATCGCTTCGCTTCATGCGGCAGGTTACCGTAGAGTCGACGATGATGGTGCGAACCAAGTCGCCTACGTCTGCGGTCTCACCCCCAGTAGGATAGATGCCGATGCCCATGTCGCGCATCTCTTTCAGAAGTTCGTCGGTTCCATTGATAATGGCGGAGATGACTTCTCCTGGTACGAGCATTTTGTTGCGGCCAATGGTTGAGGAAACCAATATGTTGTCTACGGCTCCCACACACAGGAGGTCGTCTGTATTCATTACTACAGCATCCTGTGCTATACCTTTCCATACAGACAGGTCGCCAGTTTCCTTCCAATACATGTATGCTAAGCTCGATTTTGTTCCTGCACCATCAGCATGCATGATGTTGCAGTACTCGGGGTCGCCTCCCAAAATGTCGGGAATGATTTTGCAGAAAGCCTGTGGAAAGATTCCCTTGTCTATGTTCTTGATGGCATTGTGCACATCTTCCTTGGCGGCGCTCACACCGCGCATCATATATCTGTTGTTGCTCATAATCAATTTTATATAAAAAGAAAAGATAAGAATTATTATGTCCAAAGTGGGGGGTTAGTCCTGATGCCAGAAATCCCAAGACGCAAAGGCTTGCAGAAGTAGCATTTCCAGACCGTTCTTCACGGTAGCCCCATATTCTTTTCCTTTCTTCATGAAGAGAGTTTCGTCTGGATTGTAGATGAGGTCGTAGAGCAGGGTATGGCTATCCATTGCCTCGTAGGGGAGTTGTGGACAGTCGTCTGTATGTGGATACATTCCTACAGGAGTACAGTTTACAATAACATTATATTCCTTGATGATCTCTGGTGTTATTTTGTCATACTGTATAGTTCCTGGACGCTCGAATCTGCTCACGTATACAGTTTCGAGCCCAAGAGATTTCAATCCATAGTTGATGGCTTTGGATGCACCACCTGTACCTAAGATAAGGGCTTTCTTATGGCAAGGCTCCAGACAAGGCTCGATACTGCGTGTGAAGCCAATGACATCGCTGTTATAGCCTTTCAGTTTGATGTCATTTCCTTTGTGTTCTACCTTGATGACGTTTACCGCTCCGATGGCAGTAGCCTCTGGGCTGATGGAGTCGAGATAGCTGATAACCTTTTCCTTGTAAGGGATGGTGACATTGAGTCCTTTCAGCTCAGGTGTGGCATCCAAGATTTCTGTCAGGTCTTCGATTTGTGGTATCTCGAAGTTGATGTATTGGGCATCAATGCCTTCGTTCTCAAATTTTTCGTTGAAGTAGTTCTTTGAGAAGGAATGTCCCAGCGGATAACCTATAAGTCCATATTTGTCCATAAAATCCTTGTTTAGTATTTTTTATCGTTGCGCTCTGTTTATTTCGTAGCGAAGTACATGGTGCAAATTCCGAAAGTCAGTCTTTTGAATTCGGTTTTGGAAAATCCTGCTTTCTTAAGCACTTCCATCATGATTTCTCCCTGCGGAAAAGCTTCTATGGTAGCAGTGAGATAGCTGTAAGCATTTGGGTCTTTGGAAATCAGCTTGCCATAAATGGGCAGTACGGTGTGTGAATAGACGCGAAAAAGCTGTTTCATGGGGAAGCATACGGGTGATGTCAGTTCCACTATGCTCAGGTGTCCGCCTTTCTTTAGTACACGGTGCATTTCTTTGATCCCTTGATCCAGATTTTGAAAATTACGTATGCCGAAAGCTACAGTCACTGCATCGAAGGTGTCGTCTGTGAACGAGAGGTTCAGGCAGTCTTCTTTCTGAAAAGAGATGATGTGTTCCAACTTCTCTTTTGCTACCTTTTCTTTTCCTATCTTCATCATACCTTCCGAGATGTCGGTGCCGATGAGCTGCTGTGGTTGCAGCATTTGTGCCGACAGGATGGCGAAGTCGCCTGTGCCTGTAGCTATGTCGAGCATTTTCTGAGGCTTGAAGGGAGCCAACTGCTTGATGGCCTTTTTTCTCCAGCCCTTGTCTATGTCCCACGAGAGTCTGTGGTTGAGGGTGTCATAGGTGGGGGCGATATTGTCGAACATCTCCTCTACCAGTTTCCCTTTTTCTCCTTGTCTTTTGTAGGGCTTTATTTTCTCTTGCTTGTACATGCCTTGCGCGTACCTTTATATATATAGACTCTTACTGTTATAACATGAGTTACGGAATGGCAGTCCATAGACTTTCGTTCCGTAACTCTTCTTATTGTCTTCTGCTTACTTCTTGTGTGAAGCGAGCCATTCGCTTACGTTCTTTTCTATTCGTTCGGCAATGTCGCCCTCCTCGGTGGCCTTGTCGAACTTTTCTCCTGTGATGTGCTCGTACAACTCGATGTAACGTTCGCTTACGCTCTCAGCGTATTCATCGGTAATTTCGGGCATGGTCTGTCCTGGCTCGTTCATGAAATTGTGCTCGATGAGCCACTGACGGACAAACTCTTTGGAGAGCTGGCGTTGAGGCTCGCCCTTCTCAAATTTCTCCTCGTAACCATCGGCATAGAAGTAACGGCTTGAGTCGGGAGTGTGAATCTCGTCGATGAGGTATACCTTGCCATCACGCTTGCCGAACTCGTATTTTGTATCTACGAGAATCAAGCCCTGCTTGGCTGCAATCTCTTGTCCACGCTGGAAAATGCGACGTGTATAGTCTTCCATGACGGCGTAGTCTTCTGCGCTTACGATACCCTGTGCGATAATCTCTTCCTTGGAGATGTTCATGTCGTGTCCCTCGTCGGCTTTGGTCGTAGGAGTGATGATAGGCTCCGGGAAGCGCTCGTTCTCACGCATGCCCTCTGGCAGTTTTACGCCGCAAATCTCGCGACAGCCCTTCTTGTACTCTCTCCAGGCACTACCTGTGAGGATGGAGCGGATAATCATCTCCACACGGAAACCCTCGCACTTCAGTCCCACGGTAACCATAGGGTCGGGCGTGGCCAGTTTCCAGTTAGGACAGATGTCTGTCGTGGTGTCAAGGAACTTGGCTGCTATTTGGTTAAGCACCTGTCCCTTGAAAGGGATGCCTTTAGGCAACACAACGTCGAATGCCGAGATTCGGTCGGTGGCGACCATCACGAGGATATCGTCGTTAATGTCATACACATCACGTACTTTTCCGTGATAAACACTCTTCTGTCCATTAAAATGGAAATCTGTCTTTGTTAAAGCTTTCATTTTACGTTGAAATTTGAACTTTAAAATTTGGACATCCTGATACGGAAGTTCCCTACCATTTTCGTCCATTCTTAAATTCTAATTATTTTGTATTTTTTCTGCTGTCCTTGCTTCCCTCTCCTCGGTCCGCTTTTTGTCGTATTTGTCGTAGGCGTTGACGATGCGGGTTACTAATTTGTGGCGCACAATGTCTTTTTGGCCTAAGTTCACCACTCCGATGCCCTCTACTCCTTCCAGAATTTTGAGAGCTTCTTTCAGACCGCTTCTTTGGTCGCGCGGCAGGTCTATCTGTGTCATGTCGCCCGTGATGATCATCTTGGTATTGGTACCCATGCGGGTAAGGAACATGCGTATCTGTTGCGAGGTGGTGTTCTGTGCCTCGTCAAGGATGACGATGGCGTCGCTCAATGTTCGTCCGCGCATGAAAGCCAATGGTGCTATCTGTATGATGTGTTTCTCCATCATGTCCTGTAGCTTTACGGCGGGTATCATGTCTTCGAGCGAATCGTAGAGAGGTTGCAGGTATGGGTCTATCTTGTCCTTCATGTCGCCTGGCAGAAATCCCAGTTTCTCGCCAGCCTCGACTGCAGGTCTTGACAGGATGATTTTCTTCACCACTTTATCTTTCAGGGCTTTTACGGCAAGGGCGATGCTGAGGTAGGTCTTTCCTGTTCCGGCAGGTCCTACGGCAAACACCATGTCGTTCTTCTCGTAGGCATCGATAAGTTTTTGCTGGTTCTCGCTTCGGCTCTTGATGGGCTTTCCGCTGATGCTGTATACCAATACTCCCTTCACGGTGTCGGCTTTGGTCTGTTTGCCCTTCACGATGTCGAGGATGTCTTCCTCGGTCAAGGTGTTGTATTTGAGCAGGTGTACCCTCATGCGCTCTATCTCTTCTTCGGCTTTTGCCATTTCTTCCTCGTCGCCGAGCACGCGCAACACATTGTCACGTGCGACGATACGTAACTTCGGATACAGCGACTTAATCATCTGCAGGTGGGCATTGTTCACCCCATAGAACATCACAGGGTCTACATCTTCAAGTATTATATGCTTTTCTATCAAAACCTTTTATCTCAATTTTTTAGTTGGAAGATATGTAATATATAACATGGTGCAAAAGTAAGCATTTTCCACGACATGAGCAAATTAATATTCCCGAAATCGATTCTTTGTTTTTAAAAAACAGTTGACTAAATGATAAATAATTAAAAAAATGTATTGCAGGAGTCTTTTTTGCAGAATGGCGATAGTTCTAATTCGTTTCTTTTTGCTACCTTTGCATGGAAAAAAGAACAACGACACATAGAAGATGAAACTATCCAAGAAGAAGTTTTTGAAAGGTTTTGTGGCTGCGACTTTGTTGCTTGCCGTGGTGCGCCTTGTCTTCCCGAGCGTGGCTCGTCCTTTGGCCCGCAAGTCGGTGGCGTCAGTCGATACGACTGTCGTCGACAGCTTGGACACAACGGCGGTAGAGAAGATGAAGCCTTCTGTATTTTTCGATGCCAAGGGGCAGGTGGTGAAGCATCGCATATTCTCTGTGCCCCATTTTGGCAACACCTTCCCCGACCAGAACGATGTGCAGCTCCTTGCTGCCAATAGGTTTGGAGTGAGCGCGGTACAGAACCGTGATGAGGCTGAGCACAGCAAGGGCAAGTTGGTGTATGTGGGCAGCAACCCTTATTTCTATGTAGACAAGTTGAACAACAGCATCCCTTATCTTGTGCCCCGAGCCTCGGTGTTACTCCAAGATATAGGAAAAGCTTATTTTGACTCGCTGCAGATAAAGGGCATTCCGCTCCATAAGATTATTGTCACCAGCATTCTCCGCACCAAGGATGATGTGGCGAAACTGCGTGCCCGCAACAGCAATGCCACCGAGAACTCATGCCATCTCTATGGCACTACCTTTGATATTTGTTACAATCGTTACAAGACCGTGCAGACGGCGAGCGAGCCTCGACGTGAGGTGCGCAACGACTCCTTGAAATGGGTGCTCAGCGAGGTGTTGCGAGATATGCGGCGGGCTAACCGTTGCCTGGTGAAGTATGAGGTGAACCAGGGATGCTTCCATATTACCGTGAATTAGTGAGGTGTAGTCTTCCTTGCCTCCCTAAAGATAATGATTTTGCGGACAGAGCGCAGATGGCGATTTAAATATTAGCAGTATTTTGTTGCCATTTCGGAAAAAATATGTAACTTTGCAGCCGAAATCAACCAAGAGGCGTTTTTGGGAGGCTTTTGGGGAGAGACGGAAGTATTAATCACAAACAACTGATAAGAAGAAAGAATGATAAAACAAAAGTTCAATGAGCGTACCGTCGAAGGCTTTGTGCAAGGTGGCTTTGCGACTTGTTGGATATAAACCCGGACACTTTTGTGCCCGGGCTTTTGTTTATTTGTTAATTTAATAAATAATTTACCGATTATGAGAAAAGAATGGAGAGGTTTCAAAGGAAACAAGTGGAAAACGGAAGTCAACTTGCGTGACTTCATTCAGAACAACTACACCAGCTACGACGGCGACGAGTCGTTCTTGGCAGAACCTACCCACGCTACCAACACCCTCTGGGGAATGTTGAAGGAACTCCAAAAGCAGGAGCGTGCCAAGGGTGGCGTGCTCGACATGGAGACTGAGGTGGTTTCGGGATTGACAGCTTACGG
>DJOI01000002.1:29453-47775 GCA_002439605.1 Candidatus Segatella mututuai
CAGACCGACAAGCCATTGAAGCGTGCCTTCATGCCATACGGTGGCATCAAGATGGCTGAGCAGGCTTGCACTACTTACGGCTATGAGCCTTCGGAGAAGCTCCACGAGATTTTCCATCAATATTGCAAGACCCACAACGATGGCGTGTTCGATGCTTACACCCCAGAGATGAAACACGTGCGCCACAACCATATCCTCACTGGTCTGCCAGATACTTACGGTCGCGGTCGTATCGTGGGCGACTACCGCCGTGTGGCTCTCTATGGTATCGACTTCTTGATCCAGGAGAAGCAGAACGACCTCCTCAACATGGGCGACCGTGAGATGATCGACGAGGTGATTCGCCTTCGCGAGGAGGTGGCTATGCAGATCAAGGCTTTGAAGGGCTTGAAGGAGATGGCTCAGCTCTATGGTTTCGACATCTCCCAGCCTGCCAAGAACGCTCGCGAGGCTGTGCAGTGGCTCTACTTCGGTTACCTCGGTGCCGTGAAGACTCAGAACGGTGCGGCGATGTCGGTGGGTCGTATCTCCACCTTCCTCGACATCTACATCCAGCGCGACTTGGGCGAGGGTACGCTTACTGAGGATGAGGCTCAGGAGCTCATCGACCACTTGGTGATGAAATTCCGCATGGTGAAGTTCGCTCGTATCCCTTCTTACAACCAGCTTTTCTCCGGCGACCCTGTTTGGGCTACGCTTGAGGTCGGTGGTATGGGGCAGGACGGTCGCTCGATGGTGACAAAGAACGACTTCCGTTTCCTCCACACCTTGGAGAACATGGGGCCTTCGCCAGAACCAAATCTCACCGTGCTCTATAGCTCTCGTTTGCCAAAGGCATTCAAGCACTATGCGGCGATGATTTCGGTGAAGACAAGCTCCATCCAGTATGAGAACGATGATGTGATGCGCCCTGTCTGGGGTGATGACTATAGCATCTGCTGCTGTGTATCGGCTACACAGACTGGTAAGGAGATGCAGTTCTTCGGCGCTCGTGCCAACTTGGCGAAGTGCTTGACCTATGCTATCTCTGGCGGCGTCGACTCGAAGACCCGTGAGCAGTGCGGTCCTAAGTATCGTGCCGTAGAGGGCGATGTGTTGACCTACGAGGAGTTCATGCCACGCTTCATGGATATGATGGACTGGTTGGCTGGTGTCTATGTGAAGACCCTCAACCTCATCCACTACATGCACGACAAGTACTTCTACGAGGCAGAGGAGATGGCACTCATCGACACCGACGTGCGCCGTACCTTCGCTACTGGTATCGCAGGTTTCAGCCACGTGGTTGACTCCATCTCAGCCATCAAATACGCCAAGGTGAACATCATCCGCGACGAGACAGGCTTCCCATTGAACTTCAAGACCGAGGGCGATTTCCCACGTTATGGCAACGACGACGAGCGTGCCGATGAGATTGCCGTATGGCTTTTGAAGACTTTCATGACCATGATCAAGAAGCACCATACTTATCGCAACTCTGAGCCAACAACTTCTATCCTTACCATCACAAGCAACGTGGTTTACGGTAAGTACACCAGCAACATGCCTGATGGTCGTCCAGCCGGTGCTCCTTTGGCTCCAGGTGCCAACCCATCTTACGGTGCCGAGAAGAACGGCTTGCTCGCTTCATTGAACTCAGTGGCTAAGTTGCCTTACGAATATGCGCTCGACGGCATCTCCAACACCCAGACCATCAGTCCTGGAGCCCTCGGCCACACAGACGAGGAGCGTGCGCAGACCTTGGTAGGCGTGATGGACGGCTACTTCAACCAGGGCGCACACCACCTGAATGTGAACGTATTTGGCGTGGAGAAACTCAAGGATGCGATGGAGCACCCAGAGAAGGAAGAGTACCAGAACTTCACCATCCGTGTGAGTGGCTATGCCGTGAAGTTCATCGACTTGACCCGCGAGCAGCAGCTCGACGTGATAGCTCGTCAGGCACACGAGAGGCTGTAAGGGAAGTTTGTTAGATTCAACATTACTTACTAAAAAGCATTTCCCAGTTGGGAAAAAATATCCGCCCAACTGGGAAAAACTTTTTTCCTAACTGGAAAAAAAATATTTTGACTTTGCATACACACAAACGAATATGGTGAAAGGTCTTATACATAGCACAGAAAGCTTTGGTTCGGTAGACGGGCCTGGCATTAGATTTTTGATATTCCTGCAGGGGTGTCCTATGCGCTGTCAGTACTGTCATAATCCCGATTCCTGGAAGACGGGAGTAGGCGAGGAACGTACGGCAGACGAATTGCTCGACCAGGCAGAGCGTTTTCGTGCATATTGGGGCGATAACGGGGGTATTACCGTAAGTGGAGGTGAGGCTCTGATGCAGATAGACTTCTTACTGGAGCTTTTCGCAAAAGCCAAGCAGCGTGGCATAGGAACCTGCCTGGACACATCGGCGCAGCTCTTTACCCGCAGGGGGGCTTTCTTCGAAAAGTTCGAGCGTCTGATGAAACTTACCGATACGGTGCTACTGGATATCAAGCACATAGACGATGGCGAGCATCGTAAGCTTACCCGTCATGGTAATGCCAATATTTTGGATTGCGCCCGTTATCTGAGCGACATAGGAAAGCCTGTCTGGATAAGGCATGTGCTTGTTCCGGGCATTACCGATAAAGATGAATATCTGATGGCTTTGCGCGATTTCTTGTCTTCGCTCAATAATATCGCTCGCATTGATGTGCTCCCTTACCATACAATGGGTATTTATAAGTACGAGAAGTTGGGAATAGACTATCCTCTTAAGAATGTGCAGGCTCCTACGGCCGAAAGCTTGGCACATGTCAATGCCGTCTTGCAGTCGGCAATTTGCTGCAACAACTCTGCCCCCTCTATAGGCAACAAGTAGTTACTGGCACTTTTGAGCAATAACTTACGCAAAGAAGCATAAAAAACAAAGAAGTGTTGATAATGAGGGTGAGACATGGGAAATGGAGACAATGCAGAAAAAAGTCTCCAATCAAACGGTAGCGGTGGTAGAGAAAAACTGTTCGGTCTGAGATTTCTATCTTTCGCTCCCAAGTTTTTCGCACTCGGTCCGAGTAATTTCCGTCTTGCTCCCATGTTTTCCGTATTCGCTCCGGTAAGTTACTCCCAGTTACTCAACAAATCCAGCGCATCATTTTCAATAGAGAGTGCTGAATAGCTACTTTTCGCTGTACCTATTCAGCGGTAGCATTTCTGCTTAGCATTTTTGTACCAGGTTATTTTTTGCCATTACAAAGAGATAAGTCATAACATTTGTAAACGGACCACAATGAAAACTTGCGCAATACGATGGGCATGTTTGCTCATCGTATTGAATCGTATTATTGAGGAGAGTTACCTGACTTCTCTGGAAGATAGCTTAAGTTGTCAGCGAAACGAAGTCTGGTCTTCAGGCAATATAGCCAGGGCGGACGCATTTTGATGCGTCCGCCCTGGTCCAACGGCAAGAAGGTGGAAACTTGTCTCTCACCAATAATGGTGAGAAAAATGTAGTCGTTGCTATTTCTTAAAGCCAAAAATGCGCTTGATGAATTTCTTGACTACATTTTCTTTTTTCTGAGGATTCACGATAGGAGTAACCTTGCGAGTGTTTGGCTTTTCCGAACCTTTCTTTTGGTTGACGCCTCTTCCTCTTCCATTACTGCCGGGGCGTACATTGCGGCGCTTGTTGTTGCCCTGGCTGTTTGACTTGCTGCCTGCCTGTTGCTGTCTGTCGCGTGACTTGTTTTCGCTCTGCTCGTTGGCGGGGCGATTGTTGCCTTTATGTCGATTGTTGCGATTTTGTTTATTTTCTGCTTCTGGCTTACCGCTATTGTTCGGCTGTTGGCTGTTATCCTGTTTTTGGTTGCCTTTGTTTCGTGGGTTGTTGTTGCTCTCTGGGCGGTTGCCAGCTTTATTGGCAGGCTTGCGCTTGTGTGCAGTTTGTTCGCGGTCTTTGCGTCGTCTACTCTTTGCGCTGTTGTTTCTTGCTTTTCGTGGTTTGCTTTGCTTGGTGTATGCAGGACCATCACCGCATCCTTCCGGCAGAGGAACTTTTTCCACTTCTTTCTCCAAGAACTTTTCTATCTGCTGGAAATAGAAGATATCTTCCTCGCTTACGAGGGTGATAGCCACTCCGTCACGGTCGGCACGTGCAGTACGTCCGATACGATGCACATAATCTTCTGTGTCGTGAGGTACATCATAGTTGATTACCAAGGCAATATCGTCGATGTCTATGCCTCGTGCCACGATATCTGTTGCCACGAGCACATCGATTTGTCCGCTCTTGAACTTGAACATCATGTCGTCTCGCTCAGCCTGGTCCAAATCGGAGTGCATCTCGCCGCAGTTGATATGCTTGCGCTGCAGAGATCCTGCCACTTGTTTCACCTTCATCTTGCTTCCACAGAAGATGATGACTCGCTTTAGGTCGCCAGCCTTGAAAATGTCCTTTATGATATCCATCTTCTGCGTTTCGTAGCATACATACGCTTTCTGCTGTATCTTCTCGGCAGGTTTGCTTACTGCCAGTTTTATTTCAACAGGATTCTTTAGCAAGGTCTTTGCCAGTTCCTCTATCTTCTCGGGCATGGTGGCAGAGAACATGATGGTTTGGCAAGTTTTTGGCAACTTAGCTGCGATGGTCTTGATATCCTCCGAGAAGCCCATGTCGAGCATGCGGTCCGCCTCGTCGAGGATGAAGAAACTTACCTTGCTGAGGTCTACATTGCCCAAACTGATATGAGAGATGAGGCGGCCAGGCGTAGCTATCACCACGTCGGCACCCATGCGCAGACTTTTCACTTCCTGATCGTAGCGATTACCATCGTTGCCTCCGTATACAGCCACGCTGCTTACGCCATGCAGGTAGTATCCGAAACCTTGCATGGCTTGATCAATCTGTTGTGCCAGCTCGCGTGTCGGCGACATGATGACGCAGTTGATGGCATCTGAAGGATAGCCTCCATCGTCCAGTTTGCTGAGCACTGGCAGAAGATAGGCTGCGGTTTTTCCTGTTCCTGTTTGTGCAACACCCATAACGTCGTTGCCTTTCAATATTTCAGGTATACATTTTTCTTGTACTGGGGTGCAGGTGTCGAAGCGCATATCGTAGAGCGCATCAAGCACGTTGTCGTTTAAGTCTAATTCGTCGAAATACATGTTTTTTTCTTTTTATCATTAGTTATTAATGCTTACCTCGGTGCTTTTCGGTAGCAGAAGTATGCTACGAATGCGAAGAGGAAGTTGGGCATCCAGGCTGCTAATATGGGCGGAAAATTGTCCTGGATGGCGAATGTGGCAGAGATGGTTTGCAGCATGATGTAGCTGAAACTCAGTGCCAGTCCGATACCGAGCGATGTTCCCATTCCGCCCTTGCGTTTGCGCGATGAGAGCGACACACCTATAATGGTAAGGATGAATGAGGCGAAGGAGGAGGCTATGCGCTTGTGGTATTCCACTTGATATTGCACAACATTGCTCGAACCACGGTTTATCTGTTTGGATATATAATCTTTTAGGGCAGGACTGGTAAATGTTTCCTGTTGTCCTTTGGAGTACACCAAGTCGGTGGGTTCCATCATGATGATGGTGTCTTTTTCGGATCCGCTTGTGATGTGCTCCTTGAGTCCTTGCAACTGTCGTACTTTCCAATTTCTTATCTTCCAGTGGTATTTGGTGTCGGAGATGGTGTCGTATTGTACCTCCATGGCGGTTAGGTGGCTTACTAATTTCTTATCCTTGAATTTGTCGAGGCAAAACCCGTATCCCTTCTTGCTTTGGTTGTCATAGTGCTGTAGATAAGCGATGACACCCTTGTCCACCTGTAGCTGTACGTTTTCTGCCGATGTGTTTTTACTTTTTTTCTTGTACTTGATTTCAAAGTTCTGTCTTATCACCGTTCCATAAGGAATGACATAGGCGGAGAGTGCATACGACATGGCAGAGAGCATGATGCAAGTAATCATATAGGGTCGCAGCAATCGCTTGAAGGATACTCCAGATGCCAAGATTGCAATAATCTCGGAGTTGCCAGCCATCTTTGATGTGAAGAAAATGACGGCAATGAAGACAAACAGGGCACTAAAGAGGTTGGCAAAGTAGGGTACGAAATTGAGGTAATAGTCAAAGACGATAGCCCTCAGAGGTGCATGATTCTCAGTGAATTTTGGCAGGTTGTCATTTACGTCGAACACGATGGCCACCGAGATAATCAGCAGGATGGAGAAGAAGTATGTGCCAACAAACTTCTTGATGATGTACCAGTCCATGCGCTTGATGTACCTAAAGGGGTTCAGAAAGCGTAGGATGCGCAGAAAAGCCAACTTCTTTGCGAGCCATTGCGTTGCGCGGATGAACCATGCAAAGTGTTGTCCAAACCATCTCTTGGCTTTATAGAACCTGCGATGTTTTCTTAATTGGTGAAATGTCTTCATTTTATGTTCGTGACCTTTTGGAGGTCTTAGTGTTTGCTATACCAGCCGGTGATCTTTATATTCTTTGCCCCAAGTGTTCGATGATTGACTTTTTCCATTGCCCGAAGTCTCCCTGCTCGATGTGCTGTCTGGCATCGGTGACGAGTCGCAGATAGAAAGACAGGTTGTGTATGCTGGCTATCTGCATGGCCAAAAGCTCCTGTGCCTTGAAGAGATGGTGCAGGTAAGCCTTCGTTGTAATGCGGTCGATGTCGCATCCGTCTGGATCCACAGGGCTGAAGTCCATCTCCCATTTCTTGTTGCGCATGTTCATAGTTCCGTTGTAGGTAAAGAGCATGGCGTTGCGTCCGTTGCGGGTAGGCATCACACAGTCGAACATATCTACTCCTCGTTCTATAGCCTCGAGTATGTTTTGTGGCGTTCCTACGCCCATGAGGTAGCGTGGCTTGTCCTTGGGAAGGATTTCGTTTACCACCTCTATCATCTCGTACATCACCTCCGTGGGCTCGCCTACGGCAAGCCCTCCGATAGCGTTTCCGTCGGCTCCCTTGTCTGCCACATATTTGGCTGCTTCTCGTCTCAGATCGGGAAAGGTGCAACCTTGTACGATGGGGAAGAGGCTTTGCTGATAGCCGTATAGCGGTTCGGTCTCGTTGAAGCGTTTAAGGCAACGGTCGAGCCATCGCTGCGTCATCTCGAGGCTCTTCTTGGCGTATTGGAAATCGCTCTGTCCAGGAGGACACTCGTCGAAAGCCATCATGATATCGGCACCAATAATTCGCTCGGTGTCCATTACATTCTCGGGCGTAAAGATGTGCTTGCTTCCGTCGATGTGAGAGCGGAACTCGCAACCTTCTTCACGCAACTTGCGGATACCTGTGAGCGAGAACACTTGAAAACCACCGCTGTCTGTTAGAATGGGGCGATCCCAGCCATTGAAGCCATGCAGCCCACCTGCGGCCTTGATGACCTCGAGTCCTGGTCGGAGGTAAAGGTGGTAGGTGTTGCCTAAGATAATCTGTGCCTTTACCTGCTGGCGCAGTTCCTCGAAGTGTACACCTTTTACGGAACCAGCAGTTCCCACAGGCATAAATATAGGTGTCTTTATTTGTCCGTGGTCGGTGATGATGATGCCTGTGCGGGCATCGCTGGCTTTATCGGTTACTTGTAGTTCGAATTTCATTCTTCTTGTTTGCTTTCCAAGTTTGTGAGTGGAAATGTCTTTTGCTGTGTTGACAGCCCTTTTGGGGCGAAGTTCTTTCTCGCTCTTCGCCTCGGCAGTTCACTCTCCTTTCTTCACTTCCTCTGGGATGGTGAGGTCGATAGGGTGGTCTACCTTCTCGCTGGTGAGTGCGAAGTCCCATACGTCGGCAACATTCTCCACATAGTGAAATTCCACCCCCTTGCGATAGATTTCAGGAATATCCTCTATGTCTTTTCTGTTGTCCTGACAGATTACGATATCGGTAATACCAGCTCGCTTGGCAGCCAGTATCTTCTCCTTGATGCCGCCTACAGGTAGTACTTTTCCACGAAGGGTTATCTCGCCCGTCATGGCAGTGTTCTTTCTCACCTTACGCTGTGTTAGGGCCGAGGCGATACTGGTGGCTATGGTGATGCCTGCCGATGGTCCGTCTTTAGGAGTCGCTCCTTCAGGAACGTGGATGTGGATATTCCAATTTTCGAAGATGCGATAGTCTATGCCCAAAAGGTCAGCGTGTGCCTTGACATATTCCAAGGCTATGACTGCCGACTCCTTCATCACATCGCCTAAGTTTCCAGTCAGTGTGAGCTTGGCGGCTTTACTCTTGCTGAGTGAGGTCTCAATGAAGAGGATTTCTCCTCCTACCGAAGTCCATGCCAGTCCTGTTACTACACCTGCATACTGATTGCCTTGGTAGATGTCACGGGTAAAGATGGGCTTGCCCAATAGTTCCTCTACTTCTGCTGGAGTAATAGTGGTCTTCTCCAACTCGTCGGTATATGCCAGCTTGTATGCCATCTTGCGCAAAGCCTTGTTGATAGCCTTCTCGAGCTGGCGTACTCCACTCTCACGTGTATAGTGGTCTATCAAGTCTTCAATGGCAGCCTTTGTAAACTTTATTTTTGGCTCATACTTATCGAGACCAGTATTCTTCAACTCGCGTGGCACCAGATGCCTTTTGGCTATCTCTACCTTTTCCTCAATGATGTATCCTCCTACTTCGATAAGTTCCATACGGTCGAGTAGCGGACGTGGAATGCTGCTGATATCGTTGGCTGTAGCTATAAAGAGCACCTTCGACAAATCATAGTCTACATCAAGGTAGTTGTCGTGGAAAGCGCTGTTCTGTTCAGGATCGAGCACTTCGAGCAGAGCCGATGACGGGTTTCCGTTGATGGCGTTTTGCGTCACCTTGTCTATTTCGTCGAGTATAAAGACGGGATTGCTGCTGCCGGCCTTCTGTATGTTCTTGATGATTTGTCCAGGCATGGCTCCTATATAGGTGCGGCGATGTCCGCGTATTTCCGACTCATCGTGCAGACCGCCCAAGGACATGCGTACATATTTCCTTCCCATAGCTTCGGCGATGCTCTTTCCAAGACTTGTCTTTCCTACTCCAGGAGGCCCATAAAGGCAGAGAATAGGACTCTTCAAATCGCCTCGCAATGATCTTACAGCCAGGTATTCCAAGATGCGTTCCTTCACTTTCTCCATGCCGTAGTGTGCCTTGTCGAGTACTTTCTTGGCATGTTTGAGGCTCAGGTTGTCTTTGGTGTACTCGTTCCATGGCAAGTCTACCAATGTTTGCAGGTAGTTGACGAGGATGGGGTAGTCTGGACTTTGTGGGGCGATGGTTTCGAGCTTGCTCAATTCTTTGTTGAATGTTTTGGCTGTAGCCTCATCCCATTTTTTGTTCTTGGCCTTTTCGGCCAGTTCCTTGCGCTCGGGTGTTTTCTTGTCGCCGCCGAGTTCCTCTCGTATGTTTTTTAGTTGCTGTTGCAGAAAGTATTCTCTTTGCTGTTCGTCGAGGTCGAATCGTGTCTTCTGTTTGATGTCCGACTGTATGCTCAGCAGCTGCAGTTCTTTGTGTTCAGTTCTCAAGGCAAGGTAGAGTCGGTCGCAGAGGTCGTCTTCCTCAAGCATTTCTATCTTGTCCTCTATGCTGAAAGGCATGTTGCTGCAGATGAAGTTGGCCTCAATCATAGGGTTGGATATGTTGTTGAGGGCATATTCTGCTTCATTTGGCATCTCCTCACAGGCATGGATGAATTTGGTTGTTTCCTGGTGTAGGGTGTCCAACAGCGTTCGAAAATGCACGTCTTCCAAATTTGGCCACTTTTCTGGCAGACTGGTTACAAGTCCTTTATAGTAAGGATTTGTTGATGTTATCTGGTCGAGCTTGCATCTGCCAAGAGCCTGCACGACAATGGCCATGTTCCCAGATTCTATTCCTGGTAGTTCTATTGTTTTTATGAGCTTGGCAAAAACGCCTGTCGTATAGAGGCTGTCGGATGTGGGCTTTTCTGTTGCCTCGTCTTTCTGACAGAAAATGCAGAAAATTTTGTCTGGATTTTCGATAAGCCTTTTGGCGAGCTGAACGCTTTGAGACCTTCCCACGATGATAGGTGCCAGAACAGTAGGGAAAATGACGAGATTGCGTGTGCAGAGAATCGGATATTCTCCAGAATCTCTTTCTGTCACCAATACAGAAGCATCACCATCAAAATCGGCAATCATTTGAAATTGTGTATTTTGTTTTCTGTCCATATTCGTTTTTAGAATTCTTTTTAGAGTGCAAAGGTAGTCATTTTTATTGAATTCTGAGGGATTGGTACAGATATTTTAATATATTCGTGACATTTTTTTGTGAAAATGATAAAATAAAATAGGCATATTTGCGTTTTTTTCGAGAAACATGCAAAATTTATGTATAGAATATAAATCAAGATTTAAACAAGGATTTGTGGTAGATTTTCAATTCAAGTATTTTGGAATTATGCAGGATAAGTGTGGCATGAAAGTAGGCACGGATGGCGTTCTCTTAGGAGCTTGGGCTTTGGGGGGTGGAAAGATGTTGGATATAGGTACGGGCACAGGACTTGTGGCTCTTATGATGGCTCAGCGCTTTCCGCAATCTGTAGTCGATGCTATTGATATAGACGAGGAGGCTTGCTGGCAGGCTATGGAGAATGTGGCGGCCAGTCCTTTTGCTGGGAGAATATATGTGCGTCATAGCTCGCTGCAGGATTTTCATTCTTCACAACCTTATGATGCTATTGTCAGCAATCCGCCTTTCTTTGTCGACAGTCTGAAGAATCCAGATTCCAAACGCTCGCTTGCTCGACATACAGACACATTGTCTTTTGCCGACCTGTTTGCAGGAGCCAAACGTCTGCTTACGGAACATGGTTCTCTTTCGATAGTTGTGCCTACGGATGTGTTTGGTAGAATAGAAGAGGAGGCTTGTTATAAGGGATTTATGCTTGTGCGTAAATGTATGGTGAAGACGGTTGAGCGCAAGGCTCCAAAGCGTATCCTTCTTACCTTTTCCCGCTGTCGTGATGGCAACCTTGAGGAGTCTACTGAAGTGTTGCAGTCGCAAGATGGTGCACGCTCGGAATGGTATGCTCGAATAACGGAGGACTTTTATGTCAAATGAAACTTTTTGTCTATGTGTCACTTCACGAAAGTAATACAAAAGTAAATTCGGGATGTTTTTTGTGTGCGTAAACAACCAAAAATGTAATGTAGAGATAGCAAAAAGTTGGTTTTATGTTTGGCGGAACGAAAGAAATGTTATATATTTGCATCACAAAAACAACAATAACTAAAAATACAAACCTATTCAACTATGAGTGAAAAAAGAGTTTATACCTTTGGTAATGGTAAGGCAGAAGGCAAGGCCGACATGAGAAACTTGCTCGGTGGTAAGGGTGCCAATTTGGCAGAGATGAATCTTATTGGTGTACCTGTTCCTCCTGGTTTTACCATTACAACAGATGTTTGTAATGAATATTTTGAAAAAGGCAAGGAAGCTGTTGTTGCCCTTCTTAAAGAGGAAGTGGAGAAAGCGGTTCGACATATAGAAACTTTGATGAATTCGAAGTTCGGTGATGCGGAGAATCCACTTCTTGTCAGTGTACGTTCTGGAGCCCGTGCTTCTATGCCAGGTATGATGGATACCATTCTCAACCTGGGGTTGAATGATGAGGTAGTAGAGGGGTTGGTTCGCAAGACTGGCAATGAGCGCTTTGCTTACGACAGCTATCGCCGTTTTGTACAGATGTACGGCGATGTGGTACTTGGCATGAAGCCTGTGAACAAGGAAGACATCGACCCATTCGAGGCTATTATCATGGACGTGAAGAAGCAGCGCAGAATCACTCTCGACAACGAAATGACTGTCGAAGAACTGAAGCAACTCGTAAAGGCGTTCAAGGCTGCTATCAAGCAGCAGACAGGCAAGAATTTTCCTGATAATCCTATGGAACAGCTTTGGGGAGCTATCTGTGCGGTCTTCGACAGTTGGATGAACGAGCGTGCCATCCTTTATCGCAAGATGGAAGGTATTCCTGCAGAGTGGGGGACGGCCGTGTCGGTTATGGCCATGGTATTTGGCAACATGGGTGACACTTCTGCAACAGGTGTTTGCTTCAGTCGTGATGCAGCGACAGGTGAGAATCTCTTTAATGGCGAGTATCTTGTCAATGCACAGGGCGAGGATGTGGTTGCCGGTATCCGTACACCACAGCAGATAACCAAGGAAGGTTCTATACGCTGGGCAAAACTTCAGGGAATCGACGAGGAAACTCGTGTCACAAAATATCCTTCTATGGAAGAGACAATGCCTGAGATTTTTATTCAGCTCAACGACATACAGAACAAGTTGGAGAAGCACTATCATGATATGCAGGACATGGAGTTTACCGTACAGGAGGGGCATCTCTGGTTTCTTCAGACTCGTAACGGCAAGCGTACGGGTACTGCTATGGTTAAGATTGCCATGGACTTGCTCCATGAGGGCGAAATCGACGAGAAGACAGCCCTCGAGCGTTGCGAGCCCAACAAACTTGATGAGCTTCTTCACCCTGTATTCGATAAGACAGCTCTGATGCAGGCCAAGGTGTTGACTCGTGGCTTACCTGCTTCCCCAGGCGCGGCAAGCGGTCAGATTGTATTCTTTGCTGATGATGCGGAAAAGTGGCATGAGGGTGGCCATCGGGTGATAATGGTTCGTATCGAGACCAGCCCTGAGGACTTGGCTGGAATGAATGCTGCCGAAGGAATCTTGACAGCCCGTGGTGGTATGACATCTCATGCGGCTGTGGTAGCTCGTGGTATGGGGAAGTGCTGTGTATCAGGTGCTGGAGCTATCAATGTAGACTATAAGGCCCGTACTGTGGAAATCGACGGAGTGGTTCTTCGCGAGGGTGATTACATCTCCCTGAATGGTTCCACTGGTGAGGTTTATAATGGTGAGGTCAAGACCAAACCTGCAGAGGTGACCGGCGACTTTGCAGAGTTGATGAATCTTTGCGACAAATATACAAAGTTGGTGGTTCGTACCAACGCAGATACGCCTCATGATGCAAAGGTGGCACGCAGTTTTGGCGCAGTAGGTATAGGCTTGTGCCGTACTGAACACATGTTCTTTGAGAACGAGAAGATTAAGGCCATGCGCGAGATGATTCTTTCTGGTACAAAGGAAGGTCGAGAGAAAGCTCTTGCCAAGCTTCTTCCTTATCAGAAGCAGGATTTCTATGGTATTTTGAAGGCAATGGATGGTCATCCTGTAAACGTTCGTTTGCTCGATCCTCCTCTGCATGAGTTTGTTCCTCATGATTTGGCTGGGCAGAAGACGATGGCTGAAGAGATGGGTGTTTCCGTTGAGGAGATTCAAAAGCGTGTCAACTCTCTGAGCGAGGCCAACCCTATGTTGGGGCATCGTGGTTGTCGCCTTGGTAACACTTATCCAGAGATTACCGCTATGCAGACAAAAGCTATTCTGGGCGCAGCCATCCAATTGAAAAAGGAAGGTTTTGATCCTCAGCCAGAGATTATGGTTCCTCTCATCGGCATTGTCAACGAGTTTGATATGCAGGAGCAGGTAATCCGCAGCACAGCCAAGGAACTCTTCGACCAGGAAGGCATTGAGATTCCATTCAAGGTGGGTACCATGATTGAGATTCCTCGTGCAGCTCTTACTGCCGACTATATTGCCAAGAAGGCTGAGTACTTCAGCTTTGGTACCAACGACTTGACTCAGATGACCTTTGGCTACAGTCGTGACGACATCGCAAGCTTCTTGCCTGTTTACTTGGAGAAGAAGATATTGAATGTCGATCCATTTCAGGTTCTCGACCAGACTGGTGTTGGTCAGCTGGTAGAGATGGCAGTCAAGAAAGGGCGTGGTACTCGTCCTGATCTCAAGTGTGGTATCTGTGGTGAGCATGGTGGTGAACCTTCTTCTGTGAAATTCTGTCATAGGGTGGGTTTGAACTATGTTTCTTGTTCTCCATTCCGTGTGCCAATCGCACGTTTGGCTGCGGCGCAGGCGGCTGTGGAGGAATAAATAAGAAAATGAATGTCCGCAAGTTGCCAATTAGTAGATTCTATGTTTGAAGTCCGCCCTATAGGTGCACGCACAAAGTTCAAGCCTGTCAAAGAGCCTGAAGCCGAAATACCTCCGGTTGAACTTGTAACAGAACTCGTTGAGGTACAGCTGGAGGAATTCCGCTTTTATGTCATGGTAAGTGTCCAGTATGCTCCTTTTAGCATTGCTGATGGCAATATGCACCCACGACAAGACCTTGCCCACTTTTTCCTTGTCGTCCATGACCACGACATGGTGGGCGGCCACATTGCCGTCCTTTTCAATGGAAGAGTAACCGTTGTATCCATCGGTAGTCACATCGGCGCTCCCATCCGTACCTTGTTTTACTTTGTCAGTCAAGGTAGAGGACTTTAGGTCGCCGATGACCTGCATCTTTATATGTCCGACAGCCTTTTGGATGTACTATACTTCTTATTCGGCGGGGTTTGCGGCAGACGGCTCTCGGCCATGACAAGCACGGAGGTCTTGCGCTGGCTGCCACGTCCGCGTTTCAACGGGCAATCCTTCTGTCCTTCGGGCGTTTCCGTGGAGAAGAAACCCTCGTCAATCTCCATGTTTCCATGAAGCGGGTAGCATTCGTCACGCTTGCCCATCACATCACGCAGCTTATGCACCATCTCCCATACGGGCTGATAACGCTTGCGACCAATCTGGCGTTGTATCTCCTTGGTGGATATGGCACGCTTTGTCGCCGTCAGGAGAAACATGGCCGCAAACCAGTCACGCACCGGCAGATGGCTGCCTTGCATCACCGTACCGGAACGAAGTTGCATCTCGTGCTTGCAATCCAGGCATGTCCAGGACTTGTGGCTCGGATTCCAACTCAGGCGCAAACCGCCACATTGACTACAGAACAGACCGTGATGCTCACGGAAACGGCGAAAGGCTTCCTCACAGGATGCTTCGTCAGGGTATTGATGGTAAAAATCAAGTAGGTTCATAATCCATATGTTTATTGTCTTACGCCTCATACCCTGCACACAGTGTTCCAAAACGTGGCTATGGGGCAACTTGGCAGTTTAAACTTTGCTAATTTGGTAACATGCGGACATTCATTTAACGAATAGTTAGTTTTTCAGCTTTATTTTTTTGAATATCCGCAATCGTCCAAACAGCAAAATATATGCCTTTCTGAGGGTTGTTTTTATGAGGTTGTCATGTCGTACGACTATGGTTGCTATGAACGTACGACATGAGGTCGTATAGTCGTACGACATGGGGATGCATAGTCGTACGACATGACTTTAGGAAAACTTCGAGGGCTCTTTTTCTTGTTGCTTTTTATTCAAAAACTGAATGTACAGTGAACAATTATGAACAATTATGAACGTGGCATGAACGAATATTCACATGCCATATAAAAGAAAGCAATATCCCATTCATCCAAGTCAGTTGTACTTATAGCTGGATTTATCGGGATTGTGTTGCAAGAAGTTCTCTTTGACATCATGTGGATTTTGCCATTTGAATGGTTGCAGATATTCTTCATTCATTTCACGCTCCATTCGAATAGTCCACAAGACTGTTTTTCGGGTAGCTTTATTTCGAGTTTCACAGCCTTTGTCTTCACTGGATCGAAATTCACGGTACAAGCCATGCCTTTTTTGGTAGGGTAACCGTCGGCACCATTCACTTCTTTCCAGTTGCCTGTCTCGTCCTGGTAATAGATTTTCCAATAGTCTGGCACTTTGCAACCGCCCCATGGCTGGTCGTCGTACCAGTAGACGGTACTCGTCTTGATGTCCTTTTTCTCTGGGAAGGTGTATGTTACCCACTCTATGGTGTTCTTCTTAGGCCACCAGTGACAATAAGGAATACTGCGATCGTTCTCGTCTGCTGGTATCAAACCATCGGTGATACTGCCTTTGGCAGGGACTGGAGAAGAGAATTCTACCTTTGCCTCAGATGCCAATGTGGCTGGTGTTGATGGACGGGCTGCCTTCACGTCTTGTGGCAACCAAACCTTCATGTTACCATTGCCACGGTGAGCCCATGCAAAATAGGGAATAAGCCTCAAGGTTTCGTCCTTGGTGGTGAGTCTGCCACTCTTGTCGAAGGCAAGCGTCTGTACTGGCGAGGTTAATGTTTCCAAGGTCTGTCCTTTGTAGAGACTGAGTTTTTTCTTATACTCCTTGGCTATAAAACCATCGTATGAGAGTTTACCATCGGTAAAGGTTGGCTCTTGGTTTTCCAAGATGCTCATGATGTCGAATTTGTTGTCCGGCCACTCGGCGCAGTAAACGAGAGGCCCACGCTCTATGCTGATGCAACCACGGTCGGCTTCTACCTTATTGTTGGCTCTAACGGTACGCGCCTCCATATCGAAATGGATGCGTACCATATCTCCCTTTTTCCACCTGCGATTGATGGTGTAGTAACCGTCTGCTGTTACTAGGGCTGCTACTTTCTTGCCGTTTACAGTGATGGAATAGCCGAGGCGTTTGCCATCGCTATAATAGTAGAGGTCGCTCGGTACAGGTTGTCCCTTTACCCACCCTGGGATACGAATTTTCATACCGAACAGTCCTGCTTTGTTACCATCCACCTTGATGGCGATGTCTCCATTCCATGGATACTGCGTGTTTTGGCTCAATGAAACCTTCTTTCCAGCTACTTTCAGCGTTGTGGAGTTGCTGAGGAAGAGGTTGACATATACATTCTTGTCCTTTACAGCATATACATAACCTGGTAGGGAAGGTAAGAACCGGCAGATGTTGCTTGGGCAGCAAGCGCAGCCAAACCATGCCTGGCGTTGGTGCTGCCCCATGCTCTCCAGTGGGTTGGGGTAGAAGAAGCCACCGCCATCCATGCTCACGCCACTGATGAGGCCATTGTAAAGGGTACGCTCCAGTACATCATAATATTTGCTTTCTCCGTGCAGGAGAAAGAGACGATAGTTGACATATACATTGCCGATAGCCGCACAGGTTTCGCAATAAGCACTCATGTTGGGCAAGTAATAATTAGGTCCAAATGCTTCTCCGTTGTTGGTGGCACCGATACCGCCAGTGATGTAGAGCTTCTTGCTTACGATGTTGTCCCAAATGCGATCGATGGCATGGATGTATGCTGTGTCGCCAGTGAGAGCAGCGACATCAGCCATACCGGCGTACATATAGGTGGCGCGCACAGCATGACCTACAGCCTCGTCTTGTTCCAACACAGGCTTGTGACTCTGTGAGTACTCAGTCTTAATTTTTGTCTTTCCACGATAGTCGAGGAAGAACTTAGCCTCATCGAGATATTTTTTGTTGCCTGTTACGAGATAAAGCTTGCAGAGCGCCATCTCGGCTATTTGGTGTCCAGGTACCACGCAAGCTTGACCAGCCTTAGGGCCAACCTCCTTTACCACGCAGTCGGCATAGCGGATGGCGATGTCGAGAAACTTGCGGCTACCAGTAGCCTGCCAGTGAGCAACAGCTCCCTCTACCATGTGACCGAGGTTGTAAAGCTCATGGCTCAAATCCTCCTCTTTGCTCCATCGCTTGTCGCCTGCCCAGTAGTGTGGGTGCTTTGGATTCTGTGTGCGAGCGGTGTAGAGATAACCGTCAGGTTCTTGAGCTGCCCCGATGATGTTAAGCACACTGTCGATGTATGCTTTTAGTTTCTTGTCGGGGTAAGTCTGGAGCACGTAGCTGGCACCCTCGATAGTTTTGTAAGGGTCGGTGTCATCGAAACTAAGAGGCATGAGTTTGCTCACGTCGTACTTGTCGCTAGGGTGGGCTGCACGCTCAAAGTTCTTGTAGCGTCCTTCTGATTCACATTTGCAGAAAGCGAGCGGAATGGTTACCTTGCGAGAGGTTTCAATACGCTGTCCCCAGAATGAGTTGTTCCACACTTTTACTGCAGTGAAAGGCACAGGGGTTATAGGATAGCCCCCTGAGCTCTTGTTCACCCTTTGAGCCGAGGCAGGCATCAACACCAATGCCGCCAAGGCTGATGTCATTAAAATCTTCTTCATGAATATAGTTATATTATTGTTTCCTTTTCATTTTTTCTTCATTTTTCACTTGGCAGGAATGTATTCATCCCAAAGTTTCAAGGAGTGGAGATAGCCAGTGAAAGGCCATGCATTCTCTGCGTTCTTGCCTATCAACATGAATTGTGATGGCTTTACTAATAACTGAATATCCTTTTGACTGATGAGCTTATCGTTGATGTAAACGCTCTCTATCCTGCCATCGAAGCAGATGTAGATGTGCTGCCATTTTCCAGTAAGGTTTTTCATATCTTTATAGCCGGCATCCTCGTACCATCCGTAGTGATTCATTATGCCACAGCGTGGTTCGGTGCCATTCACAAGCATCA